>JAJTEK010000014.1 GCA_021299695.1 Pirellula sp.
AGCGGGGTCTTGGAAGGAGACTAGGCGGCTTGGTTGGTTCGGTGTGAAAGACGACTGGGGGTTTGCTCCCGGGGGGGGAGCAGGTTCTGCTGCGGGGGCTGGTGCAGGTTCTGTTGCGGGGGCTGGTGCAGGTTCTGCTGCGGGAGCCGGTGCAGGTTCTGGAGCGGGGGCTGGCGCAGGTTCTGGAGCGGGGGCTGGGGAGTCTGGGTTCTCAAGGGTCGGAGGGAGGTTCGCGGGTGCGGGCTCCTTGGCTTGTTGGTCTTTCTTTTCTTGTTCGATTTTTTCTTGGAGGGCTTTTTTCTCTTCTTCGGTCAGGGGGACATCGAAGACTTTCTCTTTGGCTCGACGTTCGTATTCAGAGCGCAGGAGGTCCTCGGTGATTTTGGTTTTTTCTTCGTCGATAATTTTTTCGATATCGCAAGAAATGAATTCGAAGTCGGCGAGTTCTGGGGTCATGAAGGCCGGTTCGGTCAGGATCGGCTGATTGATTCGGGTGAGTTCTTTGCCTTTATCGAACAGTTCGCGAAGTTCCTTCTCGGTGGGTTTGCCATCGATGGAATCTTCAAAATCTTTGACGAAGACTGGGTAGGTTTCGACGGATGCTCGTCGTTTGAAGCGGGTGAAGTACTGCCAATTCTTGCTCGGCGGGCTCAGGACGGCCGTCGGGAGGCCTTGCGCGTTGGCACGTTCTTCGTAGCGTTGGCCGCCGTTTGCAAGGCGGAGAACGGCATTTTTGGCGAGTTCTTCTTTCATTAGGCGGTTGAAGTCGACCAGGGACATGCGTCCTCCGGAGACTTCCCGCAGTGCCTTTTGGATTTGCTCTCCGGAAAGTTTTCCGTCGACGAATTTTTGGAGGAAGGTTTTTACGGATTGGTCATCGAAGTGGATCCCCATTCGGTTGGCTTCGGCGGCGAGGATTTTGCGTTCAAGGATCGACGAGGGATCTCGGGTATCGGGGGTGATGCCTACGAGTGCGAAGTCGGGGCGGACTTCGGGGACTTTGGGAAATCCGCCTTTTTCTCGCACATCGAAGGCGAGTTTTTTCAGGAAGGTGTTAGCGACGGCAAGTTCCCCGAGTTCGATATCGAGTTGGTCTTGGGTGATCGATCCGCCGGACCAGGAAGCGGCTTTCGCGTTTGCGTCCCTGCGTCCGCTCACGGAACTTCTGCCTGTGAAGGATTGGAGCATTGGGGCGACGACGAAGGACAGGATTGCGATCAGGACGGCCGCAGCCATCCAAAGACGTTGGTTCTTGCGGAAATACGAAAACGGACTTGCCATGAAAATTTTCCTTGAGCCGTGCTGAGCGATCGCCCCTGTGCGGAGAAAACCGTCGGGCGAACCCGAGGATTTTAGGAAATCCTTGGCTCTACGCAATCGCAGAGACCCCTTCAAAGTGGCGCATTTGGGGTGGTTTTCGCTCCCGAGCTTCGGGACCAGGGGGCTTGACAAAGTGCCAACGTTTGGAACACAACGGACGAACCGGACCTTTGCAGCGTCCGTTTGTCCCCTAGCCGAATAGCTGTTTGAATATGAGCCTAAAGAAGACCTTGGTCATCGTCGAGTCGCCCGCCAAAGCCAAGACGATTGCGAAATTCCTTGGAAGTGACTTCCAAGTAGAGGCTTCGATCGGCCATATCCGGGACTTGCCTGGCGGCTCGAAAGAGATGCCCGCGGAGCTCAAATCGCTGCCTTGGGCGTACCTTGGAGTCAATGTCGAGCAGGATTTCGAGCCGGTTTACATTGTTCCTGCGGACAAAAAGAAACATGTCAATTTTCTCAAATCGGCTCTTAAAGATGCCGGTGCACTTTATCTCGCGACGGACGAGGACCGCGAGGGAGAGGCCATCTCTTGGCATCTCCAGGAGGTTCTCAAGCCGAAAGTTCCGGTCCGTCGGATGGTGTTCCATGAGATCACCAAGGAAGCGATCCAGGGGGCATTGCTCGCGACGCGCGAGATCGACCAGGGATTGGTCAAGGCCCAAGAAACACGCCGGATTCTCGATCGTCTTTACGGTTACGATGTTTCTCCACTTTTGTGGAAAAAAGTCAGGCCGGGGCTCTCGGCCGGTCGGGTCCAGAGCGTCGCAGTCCGATTGATCGTTCAGCGAGAACGCGAACGGATGGCGTTTCGCAACGCGACGTATTTCGATCTCGAGGCTCACTTGAGCACCGCTCAGGGGGAGGTTTTCAGCGCCTCGTTGGTCAGCGTTGCGTCTCGTCGGATCCCGTCTGGGAAGGACTTCGACTCGGCGACCGGCAAGCTCAAAGACCCGCAGATGCTCCAGCTCGACGAAGCGGCAGCCGAGGCACTTCAAAAACGCCTATCGGGCGAATCTTTCACTGTAGCGAAAGTCGAGATCAAGCCGTTTACCGAGAGGCCCAAGGCTCCCTTTACCACCAGCACGCTCCAGCAAGAAGCCAACCGCAAGCTTGGGCTCACCGCCAAGGACACGATGCGGGTTGCCCAGAGCCTCTACGAAAACGGCTATATCACTTACATGCGGACCGATTCGACGACGCTTTCCAAAGAAGCCATCGCGGCGGCCAGAAGCCTTGTACGGACCCAATATGGTCCGGAGTTTCTCTACGACTCGGAGCGTTCCTACGCGACCAAGGTCAAGAACGCCCAGGAGGCTCACGAGGCGATCCGACCGGCGGGCAATACGTTCCGACTCCCCGAGACGCTCCGAGATGAGCTCAGCTATGACCAATTCCGCGTCTTTGACATGATCTGGAAGCGAACCGTCGCATCGCAGATGGCAGACGCTAAGAAACTGCGGGTCGTCATGACGATCCACGCGGCCGATGCGGTCTTCCAGGCCACTGGCACATCGATCGAGTTCGAGGGTTTCTTGAGAGCCTATGTCGAGGGAAGCGACGATCCAGCGGCGGAGCTTGCAGAAAAAGAAAAGCTCCTACCCAGCGTGCAATCGGAGGAAAAGCTCAAGCTTCGGAAACTCGATGCTCTCTCGCACACGACCCAACCCCCGGCTCGATTCACCGAAGCCTCATTGACCCAAGCGCTCGAGGAGCGAGGCATCGGCCGCCCGAGTACTTACGCCTCGATCATCGACACGATCTTGCGGCGTGACTATGTCTTCAAAAAAGGCAATGCGTTGGTTCCAAGCTGGACGGCTTTTGCAGTAATTCAGTTGATGGAAGATCATTTTCCGTCCCTGGTCGATTACCAATTTACCGCCGACATGGAAGATTATTTGGACCAGATCAGCCGCAACGAACGCGAGAATCTGACGTACCTCCAAGAGTTCTACTTTGGCGACAATGTCAACGAACAAGACGCTGCGCCGGGGGGAGTTGGGCTCAAGCCTCTGCTGACCCAAAAGGCAGCCGAAATCGATCCTCGGAACGCTTGTTCGTATTCCCTCGAACCGGGCGATGCACCCTTGTCCGTCTCAGGCTCGCTCGACAAGATCGTCGTGCGCATCGGACGCTATGGGCCTTATATCGAACAAGGCGAACGGCGGGCGAGTATCCCCGAAGATATGCCTCCCGATGAGTTGACTTTGAACCTCGCTGTCGAGTTGCTCGACAAGAGCCAAAAGGCCGAAGAGCCCCTCGGATACCACCCCGTATCGTCCAAGCCGATCTACATCAAACAAGGGCGTTTTGGGCCTTATGTCCAACTCGGTACCAATGACGATGAAGAGAAGAAAAACGCGTCGTTGCCCAAGGGAGTGGCGCCTGAGAACGTCAATATCGATTTGGCCGTCAAGCTTCTTTCGCTTCCAAGGGAATTGGGCAACCACCCCGAAGATGGTCAGCCAGTGATTGCCACCCAAGGTCGCTTTGGCCCGTTCCTCAAGCACGGGAGCGAATCGCGGTCGATCCCCGCAGAGTATTCCCTCTTGGAGATCACTCTGGAACAAGCCCTCGAGGTCCTGGCACAGCCCAAGGCACCCGGTAGAGGCCGAGGCGTTGCCGCGCCACCCCTGAAGACCCTCGAAGCCTCGCCCGTGACAGGCAAGCCGATCGAGCTGCGCGATGGCCGCTACGGCCTGTATGTTACCGACGGCGAAACCAATGCGTCGCTTCCCAAAGACGCTTCGGGCGATACCCTGACGTTCGAGCAAGCCGTTTCTTTGTTGGAAGCACGTGCGGCGGCCGGTCCATCGAAAAAGGCCAAGGCCAAGCGTGGGGCCAAGGCTCCTAAGGCAGCAACCAAGACTCCCGCCAAGAAGAGTCCGGCCAAGAAGGGTCCTGCCACAAAGGCTGCGACCAAGAAGGCTCCCGCCAAAAAGAGTCCGGCCAAGAAGTCTGCGACGAAGAAAACCGCACCTAAGAAGAAGTAGACATTCGCTATGGCCCGCGTCATCGAAATCCAAGTCTCCGAGACGCACCCGGCGCGATTGCAGCACCTAATCGACGATGCGATTGAGAATCCCGATCGGCTCGATGCGATTACTATCCAAACCACCGACGAAGAACCCGATGCGATCTACGCCATCGTCCAAGGAGGATACGGCAAAGACCACCTCGGTGCGGGCCTAAGAAACCTGCTCAAAGTCGAAACGATGGGTAGCATCGGTGACTACGCTTTTGCATGCACCTCCGATTGCGAGTGCGTCGTTCAAGGCAACGTCGGAGAGTATTTTGGCCATTCCCAGGTCTCCGGAACGCTCTTGGTCATGGGTTCGGCAGGTCGAGGAGTCTCGGCTATGGCTCTCGGAGGACTCTCGGTCGTCTTAGGCGACGCGGCCGAGCAAGTCGCCGCATCGCTCCGTGGAGCGGCCGTGTTGGTCCGAGGAAACGTCGGTGAACAAGCCGGTTTTCGAATGCGGTCCGGGACGCTCGTTATCGGTGGCGATGCTGGCCCCGGGCTTGGCCATCAACTCACAGGCGGTCGGATATATATCCGAGGCGAGGCCAAAGGTATTAGCTCCGATCTCGAAGAATGCCGCCTGCGCGAGCCCGATCGGCTTAAACTCAGCTTGCTTTTGCTCAAAGCAGGGCTTAAGGCCTCGGCGCTGAAGGAATTCCGTGTCTATCGTTCCCCGAACGAAGTCTGAAGAACGAACTCTGAGGGAATGCGCTGTGACCAAAAAGAACAAGCCACCTGCCAGCTCCTTGAGCCCCAGTTCCTCGAATCGCGCACGACCCTTGACCGATCGTGTCGACCTGCCGCCCGATGCCTGGTCGACGCAAGACATGGGCTGCAAACTCAGTTGCCGGACTACCGGCCAATCGCTCCACTGGCCCTCGCCGATCTATTCCCGTTTAGGGATCGATATTCCCAACTCCATGGAACTCCATCCGACCCTCGAGAAGCTCAGGAGAAATTGTGGTATCTCGGTCGTTGAGCCCCAAGCCGACCTTCTCGAGCAAGGCCAAGGCATCCAACCACGGAGATCCAACGAACTGTCCTCCGGTGCGGATCGATCCATGGACGATGGGCTCTGGATCCAACCGGTCTTTGTCGACGAGCCGATCGATCTGCAACCCCTGATGCATGCCGAGCAGATCGAATTGCAGTTCATGCCGTGCCACCAAGGATCAACGCGCGATCCATTGCCGACTGGCCGAGCAACCTGCTACCGTGCCGATCGATGGATCCCAACCCTGCCGAGCGACCTTTCGCAAGTCGATCGCATGGCAAGGCGTGTCGAACTGCTCCGCCATGCGAGCGACCAACCCAAAGTCATCCTCGGCGGTGCGATCGCCGCTGGAAGTGTCTATGAAGATGTCCGCTTCTTGATCGACTCGGGACTCGATTACGTCAACGTGCTATCCGAAGTGGCCGCGGGTCTGAGTCCTGCCAAATCATGGTCGTTCCAACCGTTGGACTACGTGATCGAAACCGCACGACGCGCCATCGACGATTCGGGGGTAGCAAGTATAGGATTGTTGGTCTCGGGACCGATCCGCTCGCTCGACGATGGAGTCCGAATGCTGAGCCTGGGTGTCGACGCTTTCTCGATCGACTCATGGCTGATCCAACAGCAATCCGAATCGCCCACTGCCGCTCGGGCCAACGAAGACTACAGTTCCTTTCTAAGCGGCTACTCACGGCAGTCGGAAGCCTCGCAGGGAGCCCCTCGAGTGATGGATGGACTCTTGGGAGCGGCAGAAACCTGGGTCGAGGAGTTCTGTGCTCTCAGGCGACTTTTCGAAATCTGATACCAAGCCTACGGGGCTTGTGGCAGACAAGCGAATCCTGGTGTCGGTCACCCGCTGTGAAGTTTGTCGTAGACCTCGCGATGGGCGTCCAGGTGTGCTTCGACAGCCGATAGCAACGGATCGATCGATTGGGCTTGGATCCGATGCGGAGGATTCCAATCCCACCATCGGTAATCGGGGTGTTCGGTGCAGACAAGCTCGATGGGACGGAGCAGTAAACCCAAGTAGATCGTAAGTTCTTTGAGCGATTTTTGCTCGGGTGTTTTTCGCTTCGATACCCAATAGCGACTGACGAATGCAAACGTCGGATCGGTCCACAGAGCGTCAAATGGGATCGCCGTTTCCTCCCAGAGCTCTCGCTTGGCGGCATCGAAAATCGATTCTCCCGGGTCGACATGTCCTTTGGGCAAGTCCCACCGATCGGGGTGTCTCATCAGCAAAAACTGAAGGCTATTCGATCTTCGGAAAATGAGATAACCCGATGCAAAGACCGTCGCTTTTTCGCTACTTGCCATGCTCCTGCTCCTGCCCTCGTGAGCTTACTAAGCCCTGAACGTACTTCCCAACGGTTGCCAGAGCAGTATCATACCGAGGCGTTTGGTCGATGGGGATTCCGCACACAGCACTTCGAAAATGGACTCATGAAGATCTACACAAAAACCGGGGATGCGGGGACGACTGGACTCTTTGGAGGCCCTCGGGTCTCGAAAGACGATGCTCGGATTTGCGCGTATGGTTCGGTCGACGAACTCAATGCCGTGCTCGGAACGGCACGCAGCACGCGGCTTTCTGAAAAACTCGATCGGATGCTCGACACGATCCAGCACCAACTCTTCTCGATCGGAGCCGAATTGGCAACGCCGGAACCCGAGGAGCATGAGCTTAAGTGGGACAGCAATCCCCACGTTTCGAAGATCGAGGTATGGATCGATTCGATGGAGGCCGATCTACCAGCCCTGAGGAATTTCATCTTGCCAGGGGGCAGTCCGCAAGCCGCACAATTGCATCTAGCACGCACCATCTGCCGTCGTGTCGAACGTGAAATCGTCAGGCTCGGACACGACCGACGTGTGAGCGATGTCTCGCACATCGTGATTTTCCTGAACCGTCTGAGCGACTTGCTGTTTGTCATGGCCCGCTATGCGAACCACGAACTGGGCGTAGCCGATACGACTTGGGTGTCTCCCAAGTCCCAGACGTAAGAGCCTAACCACGGAACACAAGTAACTCTTACGAGAGTGAATACCAGATCCAAGGTCGCTCGCACAACTTGCCGATGGAAGAAAGCCGGGAAACACAGAGGCACAGAGATCACAGAGTGAAATGTTCTGGTTCTCTTTGTAAGCTCTGGCGCGGAGGTAGAATTTCAAACACGGAATGAAAGCTATCTTTTTCCGTGGTTTTGGCGCGTTCCGTGGTTACACCGTCCTGGGTTGTCTGTCTTGCCTAGATTCGCGCGGTTCTCCAAGCTCTCTTGATCAGCAGGTTCGAAAAAGGCTAAAAGCCTCTGCATGATCTCACCACATCGATTCGCTCATTGTACTTTTTGGCTTCTGCTCGTCGGCTTATGCCTCCAGACTGGATGTGTGCGCAAACGGATGACGTTTCGTACCAATCCGGCCGGTGCGATGGTATACGTCGACAAGCAGCCCGTTGGCTTGACTCCCGTCTCGACAGGATTCACTTATTATGGCACCCGGAGCATAGAGATCGTCAAGGACGGTTATCGGACCGAGAAATTCCTGCGTAAGATTCATGCGCCGTGGTATCAGATCCCTCCGTTGGATTTTGTTTCCGATACGCTCTGGCCATTTGAATCTCGCGACGAACGGATCATCGACGTGCAGATGACACCGGAGTTCGATGTACCCGAGGACGCGTTGATCGCCTCGGGCGAGCAACTCAGGCTCCAGGCTGGCCAGGGGATCGCGGTGAGTCCTCCTCCGCCGGTCATTGGGCCATCGACACCGATCCTGGCACCAGCGCCTACGGGAATGGTACCTGGTGGCTATCCTGTACCTGGTCCACCGGTCCCCCAAGCCCCAACGCCATCGTTTGGTCAGCGCATGAACGATCTGTTTTTCCCTTATGGTGCTCCGTTGAGTTTCCCCTCGACTCAGGTCACCCCAGGGGGTGGCTTTAGGCCACCGACGGACAATGAGTAAGTCGATGCATAAGTCGCTTTTAGGCCTGATTTTTTTCGGTTTGACGATGGGGTCAGGTTGTCGGATTTTGGCCCCTGAATCGATCGATAATTCTAAACAGAACATTGCACCGGAGTTGGTCCAAGCCAACCAGACCGCGATCGAACGGGGCAAGCCCCGATTGGTCCTCGATTCGGTGGGCTGGGTCGTCGGGATCCCCTCGAAACTATTGCTATGGGATCATCGGGTCGACAACCATCGGATTACTGAGTCCACCGAATCGGCAATTGCAGAGTACCTTGCTGCCAACGAGCTTGAGCATGTCAAAGTTCGGCTCAATCAGTACCGGCCTTGGGAGGACGCTAAGCGTCTGACGAAGAATCGTACGATGGCTTGGCCGTGGCGTTACTCGATCGGGACCTTGAGTGTTCTCGGTGAGGCATTGATTCCTGGCCGGATCTTTGGCGGCGATCACTTCAACCCGTATACACAGACGATCCATCTGTACAGCGATGTCCCAGCGATCGCCTTGCACGAAGGGGCGCATGCGAAGGATTTTTCCAGGCGTAGCTACCCGGGTACTTATGCTGCGGCCTATGGATTGCCGGTCGTGCCTTTGTACCATGAGTCGGTAGCTACCCGGGACGTGATCGCTTATTCGCAGCAAACCGATGACCCGGATTTGGAGCGTCAAGCGTACAACGTTTTGTATCCGGCTTATGGAACCTACGTCGGGGGCGCGATCGGAACGGTTCTACCACCGGTCTCGTTTCCAGCTTACTATGGAAGCGTCATTCTCGGACACGCAGCGGGCCGATGGCAAGCCTCGTCGGTAGAAACAGTAGCCAGTGAAACAACGGCCAGCGAAATAACGACCAGAGAAACAACAGAAAAAGAAGCGGCAGAATGAATTCCGTGCAAGTTACCCCGGTCGCAAGGACCGCAAAGCGTTTATGGAGCTCATCTGGAGGCTTTACCAAGGGGACCCGAACTGGATCCCACCGATTCGGATGAACCAAGAGGAGCTCGTCGGTTTCCGCAAGCATCCCTTCTACGAATTCAACCAATGCCAAGCTTTTTTGGCCCGCAGGGACAACCAAGTCGTCGGTCGCATCGTGGGGATCATCAATCACGCGCACAACAAACGCTACGAAGAAAAACGGGGATTCTTTGGATTCTTCGAGTCCATCGATGACCAGCAAGTGGCCGATGCGTTGTTTCAGACTGCGGGTCGATATCTTAAATCCCAAGGGATGACCGAGGTTCGGGGACCTTGCAACCCATCGCTGAACTACGAGACTGGGACACTCGTCGATGGCTTTACCACCCCGCCGACATTCATGATGACCTACAACCCGCCTTATCACGATCGGCTCATCAAGCAATTTGGTTTTGAGAAGACCCAGGATATGTATGCTTACGATGGCAACATCGAGATGCTCAAGACGATCGATCCGAAGATCAATCAGGTTGTCGAACAGGTCCAGGAGCGGTTCAACGTCACGGTGCGTCAGGTCAGCCGCAAGAACTTTGCCAAAGAGTTGCTCTTGTTCTTGAAGATCTACAACGAATCGTTGCAAGGGACTTGGGGCTTTGTGCCGCTGAGCGACGGGGAGATCAAAGCCTTAGGGATGTCGCTCAAGTTGCTGATCAATCCGGCAGCTACGAGCGTCATCGAGGTCAACGGCGAGGCCGTCGGGGTGGGATTGGGATTACCCGACTACAACCCGATCATCAAGAAAATTGACGGCAGTTTGTTCCCGTTCGGATGGGCAAGGCTGCTCTGGGACCGCAAGAAGATCACCAAGATGCGGATCATCAGCACCAATGTAGTCCCAGAGTGGCAGCGATGGGGGTTGGGTTTGGTGCTTTTGAATCGGATGCTACCCGACGTAGTGGCCATCGGGATAACCGACGCGGAGTTTTCCTGGGTGCTTGAGAGCAACAATTTATCGCGGGGATCTTTAGAGCGAGCCGGTTTGGTCCCTTCGAAGACCTACCGACTCTACGACCGATCGCTCTCGGACCTGTAAGCGCTCAATCGCTCGTTGGAGTTTTTGCGGCCAAAATTAAATGAGCCTCCCGTCGGGCTTGCCCGGCGGAGGCGGAACTTTCCGCTACCGTAGCTGTTAGTCTTGGCCCCGCCGGCGTAAAGCCGACGGAGGCCAAGAGCGGGTGCCCCGCCGGCATAAAGCCGACTCTTGGGTTCCTAGAGCGATTGCAAATAGGCCATCAAGTCCGCTACGTCCTGAGGGGTTTTGTCCTCAAGGAGCCCCTTGGGCATGAGCGACTCGCTCGACATTCCTTTCTGCTTGATCGCGTCGGCATTGATCCTTAGAACATTGCCATCGGCAGCCTGCAACGTCACTCCATCCGACGCTTGATAGATCACCAATCCGGTCAAGATCTCGTCGTCGACCGTCAGCACGTTCATCGAACGGTATCGATCGGAGATATCTCGGCTAGGCTCATAGATTGTCCTGAGCAGATCCACCGTTGAAAACCTCTTGGATACCCCCGTCAAGGCTGGGCCTAATGCCGTCTGCCCACCATGGCACTGGCCGCACTTGGCTTGATACAACAGCTTGCCCCGCTCGCTTTGGCCTCGGAGCTCTTTGATCTGACCTGCCAAGGCTTCGAGATCGATCTGGACACCGGGCAAGACCCAGCCGGATCGATCCGATTCGGCGATCTGTGTGGTGAAATACAACTCCCAATCCTTCCACTGCTGGGTACTGGGCGGTTCGGGTTTCTGCAGCTCCTTGGCGACCAGTTTAGCTCGCTCAATGACCGCAGCTTTCGGCAAAGCGACGTTCGAATTCAAACTCGCAGAGACAAGTTTCG
The DNA here is from genome assembly GCA_021299695.1 of Pirellula sp. Taxonomy (GTDB): domain Bacteria; phylum Planctomycetota; class Planctomycetia; order Pirellulales; family Pirellulaceae; genus JBKCUI01. Next base: position 11,127 of record JAJTEK010000014.1, read on the forward strand.
CGAGCAGGGGATATTCCCGAGCGGCTTGCACTTGAGAGAGTTTCTCCAGGGCTCGCCAGGCACTCGACCAACTCGAGCGATCCGACGACTCCAGCGCGCCGACATACAGATCGTACTCGGACTCCGAGGGGTCATTGGCAAGCAGTTCCAAGCAGACAGGACGAAGCGTCTCTAGGTCGCATGCCTTGCGGAACGACTCTCGCATCGGTGGTTCGATTTTCCCTGTGACTGCCAGCTTGATCATGGCTACTTCCCAGCGATCGGTTGGCAAAGTCGACAGATCCCGCCTGACTCGCTGCTTGATCAAGTCCTGAATCTCCTCGGAAAAGGCGTTGACGATGACCAGATCCTCTCCGGTCAGCGTTTCCGGTAGGGCGGCGTAAGCGGCACCTAAGCCTTGGTCTTTTTTCGACAAAGCGCCGATCAACTGCTTGATTCTCGCCGGCCATTGGTTGTCGGTATAGAGCCCGCGCCCTTTGACCTTTCGAACCAATTGCATCAAGGTCGATGCGGTTTTGAGGGTTTGCTCTTCGCTCCGTTTCGAGTTGCATTGCGCCAAGGTGCATAGGGTATGAAGATCCGCTGTCGGATGGCTGTTTTCGTCGATCTGCTGAAAAAGATAATCGAGAATCTTTGGTTCGCTAGGCTCGAGCATTCCGATCGTGCGAATCGCTTCGGCTTGCAGAGCGAATTGGCCGGTCTTGTCGGCCTGCTGAGCAAAATACAGAGCCCAATCGGCCCAGCTATTGCGTACCGCATCGCTCATGCGGGATGTGTAGAGGGCTCGCACCCCATCGAGCGCATCGGCCGGGACGTCCGACTGCAAAGGCAAACTTCCGCGTCGGTCACCCAAGGCCGCTTGCATGGTATGCAAGCACTCCATTTGATCTCGCGTGGTCATGCTCGCACGATTGGCCGACAGCCACCCACCGAGGGTCTCAAGGGCGAGAGTATCCAATCCGTTTTTGGGAGCTCCGAAGAAGAGCTTCGCTTCGATCAAATCCAATTTATTCTCGACCGATTTGTTAGTCGGGGGCTGTTGGGTTCGGTTCAGCGCCCAGAGCCAACTGCGGCGCAGCGTGTTTCCGGAAAGGTCATCTGGCACATCGAAGCGGGACCAGTTGGTCATCGGCCAACGCCTCAATCCGATCGCTTCGAGCCGATGGCGAAGTTCGGTGTTTCCGAAGATAGGCTCCCACGGGGTGGCTTCTCCTGCCGATTCGATCGCCGACGGAGTTGGCAAACTGGCCAACTCGCGGACCAGCTTAGGTTCATCCGCTGGATTCAATACACCACGGCCTAAAAACCACCAGGCGGCATTCCGTGAAGCCGGCGAATCGGACTTGGCCCCCCTCAAGAGCCTATCGCTCGGTAACTTGGCACCCAAACGGGTCAGGATCTGCGATGCTCGTTGCTTGAAATGGGCGATCCGAGCGGCTGGAATCGGTTGGGTTGAAGACTCCAAGGAGAGTTCGCCACTGATCAATCGTCCTAGCGTTTCGATGACCGCCGGAGTCGCAAGCGGCTTCCATCGGGCTTCGGACCAGGCCTCCCAAGGACAGGGAGCCTCGAGCAGTCCTTGGAGAGACTCCGCACCCGGAATGCCTGAAAGCGATGTCCTCGGCGATGTCCGATGCGCATCGGCCGTCGTTTCGATTCGGTAGATCGCTCCGGTGGTGCCCCGGCCTCCGACGCTCACGAGCAGACTTCCATCGGGAGTTACGCAAATGTCCGTCGGAGCAAAACCGATACTACCCGAGGGTTGCATGAAGATCTCCGAGGGGAGTTTATTGGGAGTTCGCTGTTCGGTCGGAAGATTGCCCGAAGGGTAGACCGCAAGCACTCGTCCGAAGGTCCAGTCCAAGACAAAGACTGCCCCTTGGTACTTCGGTGCGAATGCATCATGCTCATAGACAGCAACGCCTGTGGGAGAACCTCGACCGAGGCGAGCCAGTGTCGTAGGCATCGTGATTCGGTAGTCATCGTCCTTCCAAGCCGAGCCGCACCAGCCTGCATCCGAACCCGGTCCCAAGGCCAAAACACGCGTCGGGCGATACCATGGCAAGGTCGCTTCTCGCTCGTCGTCAGAGTCGTAGGTGACGATTTGGCCGTCGGGTAAAAAGTCAAAGTCATAGCAGTTGCGAAGGCCGTGGGCCCATACGCCTCGCTTTGAAAAATCGGGGCTGATCCGCCAGATCGTTCCGGCTCGTGGTCGTTGTCCCGAAGCGACCGAAACCGGAGCTTGGGGATCGGATGTGAGCTTGGAAATCGAGCCTGCATAGTTGCCGACCATCAAGTACCAGTATCCGTCGGGCCCACGGCGGATGGCGTGCGCATCGTGTTCCCCACCGGTGGGCAGCTCTAGGATCCGCGTGGGGGCTCGGTCTGCGACGCAGTCCGAATCGCCGTCCTCCGATCGCCATAGTCCCCCGTCAGCGACATAGTAAAGGGTGTTTTTCTCGACCCATAACCCTTGAGCGCCAGCCCGGATCGAAGAGGTCCAATCGATGGAGCGGTCGTAGACTCCGTCGCTGTTGTCATCGATCAAGGTTCGAAGGTAGCCCGGACCAGAGATCACCGGTCGACCTTGCGTATCGAGGGTCATGCAAAAGCAGTCGTGGGCTAGGGAGTCGCCTGCAGCTTGCGAAACGCGAAAGCCATCGGGGAGCGAAAAAGGAAGTTCGACCGGAGGATCCGCCTGGGCCAGAGCACCGCTCGTAAAGAGTGCCGTTGCCATGAGCGCTGTTGCCATGAGCGATCTACCTAGGGCCGAGGCTCGCTTGACGTTTATCCACAATTCGACGGGATTCGACCGTGTTTCAACATAAAAAAACACGAGGTTGACAGTGAATTGACAGGTTTTCCCCAGCGTATTCAACAGGGTGCGGGGCAGGGGGCTAGACAGAAAACTGGCGTAGGAACTCATGGTGGTAGTCGACGTTTTTGAGGTTAGATCAGAAAGATCCAAGATGCGGCTATTTATCGTATCCGATTTCGATCGACTTGTTAGACAAGGCCCCATGGAAACTCGATGAAAAAATCCTAAAGCCGCCTTGCTTGCCAAGGGCCTTCTGATACCCGGCGTTCTTGCTTGGGCGTATATTGAAGATCGTTCGGTTTTTCATTCCTCTTGTAACGATTTGTAAGTCCCATGCAACACAAGCTTTTCCCTATGTTTCTCCTCGCCCTGTGCTTTGCCCTCCAGGGGGTTGCCGACGCGCAATTCAAGACCGTCCAGCAGTCGGATCGGATCGATGTGATGCGCGATGGCAAATTGGTGACAAGCTATCTGTTTCGTTCGGGGACCAAGCCGGTGCTCTGGCCCATCCATGGCCCGGATGGTCATAAGATGACGCGCTCGTATCCGATGGATCCGACGATCCCGGATGAGGCCCACGACCACCCCCACCACCGAGGTTTGTGGATGACGTTTGGGGAGGTCGACCGTGGGGATTGGTGGGCCGAGGGCAAGGACAAGGGAATCGTCGCGCATGTGAAGGTCTTGTCCTGCGATTCCGAAGGGAGTCAGGTCAGTTTCGTCGCCGAGCACCAGTGGCAGAAACCAACTGAGGGCAGTCCGGTGATTCATGAAACCTGCCGCTATAGCGTCAGTGGGGATGCGGATCGGACCATGATCGATTGCGAGTACCTTTGGAAGGGAGCCGATCCGGGAGCCTCCATCCACTTTGGAGATACCAAAGAGGGGATGTTTGCGATCCGAGTCCCCGAGACCATGCGAGGGGATAAACCCCGCGGAGAGATACTCAATAGCGTCGGGGACAAGCAAGGTGATGCGTGGGGCAAGTCAGCCCGTTGGGTCGATTACTCGGGTCCAGTCCCAACCGGTGGGGAGAACCTCTACGGCATCGCGATCTTGGTACACCCCAAAAGCTTCCATGCCGAGGGCTTATGGCACGTTCGGACCTATGGACTCTTTGCGCACAACGCGTTCGGTATCAAGGACTTCATGGGGGGGCGTACCAAGACCAAGTCGGGGGAACTCCAAGCCCCTTATGAGGCCGGTGGATATACCCTCGCGCCGGGTCAATCCTTGCATTTCATGTATCGGGTGGTCCTGCATCGAAATCGATGGGATATTCCAACCGGCGACGAGCATTGGAAGATCTTCTCGCAAACCGAACCGAAACTGCGCTGAAGTTCGCGAGGTACCGAGTACACGGTATCGACTGCACGGCATAGAACGAATAACCCCTGGGCTCAGCTCGACTCTGGGTTCAGCTCGTCTTGCTGTCGAGCCAGGTGACCAGGGCTGGCAGGAGGCACAGGTTCCCTAGCAGTCCGCCTAGCATGGTCCAGGCCGCGAGGCTTCCGAAGGCCACCGTCGGCAGGAAGTCGCTTACCGCCATCGATCCGAATCCGATCACTAGGGCCAGCGTCGCCATCAGGACGGCCATCCCTGTCTCGCTTTGTGAGCTGGCCAAGGCTTTTTCAAGACTGCAGCCCCCGGCGCGTTCCTGCCGATAACGGAACAGATAGTGCAACGAGGAGTCGACCCCTAGGCCCATCGACACGGCGGCGATCATCGCAGCCCCGAGGTTCATTCGGACCCCTAGGGTTCCGAGGATCCCTAAGACTACCAAACTCGGCAGGATGGCTGGCACCAAGGCCACGATGGCGAACTTGACTGACCTCAAAGCGATCGTCATGGCGATTCCAATCCCAAGTGCTGCGGCGAGAAACGATTTCCACTGGTCGGCCACGACATGCTCGACGAGTTTGGTCAAGAGTACGTAATAGCCTGCAACCGCCGTGTCCTCGATGCGCACAGAGCCCAGTCCCTCGCGGTGCTTTTGGACCACCTGCCTTACCCTTGCGATCAATTCGGTCTTCTGTTCCGACTCACTTCGCTCGCGTGAACGGAGCATCAATCGCAGTGCACGCGGACGATCGCCGTCGATCGACCCTCGCTGTGGTGGGCTCAACAAAGTCCCGAAGAAACTACCCATCGATTGCTGCATCCCGAGCAATCGAGCTTCGAGCGGTATCATCCTTAAGATCGCTGCGGTTCTCGCGACGCGATCGGTATCGGCCAAACTCAGTGCGCTTGTGAGTTTCAGTGGCTCGGCTCCAGGCTCCTGGGACGCTACTTCGATCGCTAGAAGTTCTTTTTCTAAGGCCAGGACTCGGTCGAAGTATTCCTCGGTCATCGGCATCGGTGCTGGGATCATCACATCCCAGACCCCAGCACCACCCAGCTCGGTCTCCACGGCGCGGTACGCTTGGGCGATCGGCGAGTTGCTTTGGAAGTTCTTTAAGAAATCGGTTTCGACTTTCAAACGACTCGAGCCCAGGGATCCAAAGAGCAAGAGCAAAGCCGCCGCAGCGATCACTAAAAACCGATGATGCGTCACGGTGTTTAGGATTTGGCGCAAGGCCGACTGGATGCCGGCTTCGCCAGGCACCGTGCCGAGCGCATAGCCAGAATCCTTGCCTAAACCCAGCACACCTAGGGGCAGCAACGCCAGGGTAGGGACCAGAGCAAAGATCCCCAGCAGGACGATCCCACATGCGATGGACATCATGCTCCCGTAGTCTTGGACCGGCCCGACGCGCGAGAGGGCCAGCGAAGCAAATCCGATCGCATCGGTCACGACGGCCCAAACGATCGGCTGCCATAATCGAGTCATCGATGCCTCGAGCGCAATTCGGGCGCGAAGCGACGGATCGCTCACATGGGCGTTGGCTGCATATTCTTTTTGGTAGCCGAACATCCAATGCAGTGCGGTCGCCACGCCGACGACCATGACGATCGAGGAGAGCATCGAGGAGACCATGGTCAGCTCCCAGTCGAGCAATACCAGGACAGCACGGGTCAATACCAGCGACCATTGAACGACGACCACGACGATCAAAGCCCAGCGGATCGAACGAAACCCCGCGAGCATGAGCAAAGACAGACTGACCGTCGAGTAGATTCCTAAGCGGTTCCCATCGCGTTCGATCTCACGGAAGCCTTCGTCGACCATCGCGACATGCCCGACGAGCAACCCGCCCGGGGCGCTTAGAGCCAATTGACGCAGTGTTAAAAGGGGTGATGACGAATCGTCGTCGGGAGTGTCTAAGGGCGCAAGCTGCACGCCGATAGCGACAAGGTCGCTCTGGGCTGCATGGGTTTGGCCGGTAAACAACTCTCGGTATTTCGATGCAAGTGTGTTGTTCGAGTCGACCAAAGGACGCTTGGATTGCCCTCCGGCGAAGGCACCGAGAAATCCAGTCGGCCCGCGCAGCGTCGTGAGCATCTCGTCGACCCGCGAAAGGTCCAGCGCGTAGGAAACCCCGGGGATCCCCTCGATTTTTTTACGCCACTGCATGGCCCGATCGATTCCCGAACCATCGCTAGACCATAGCTCTGGATCTCGGTACGCGAAGACCAGGAACTGGGAGACTCCGAAGCGTTCTTCGATCCGTTCAAACTCGAGCCGGTCGGGATCGTCTGCGGGAAACATCCGTTCCAAGGAGCGATCGAGCGATAGTCGCTCGGAGATAGGCCAAGCGACAGCCAGCATCAGAGAAGCGATCGCGAACCAAAGCCATCGGTATCGAATCATCGGATTGCAGGCATCGGTGGAGATCAAGTGGGGTGGAACGGATCGGGCTATTCTAGGGCAATGCGTTTGGATTCGAAGTAGTCTCTCACATCGAGCCAATCCATCCGGGCCCCTTTGGCCGCTTGGATCCCAAGCTCGGCGTCTTCGAAGACCAGGCATTTCTCCGGCGCGACCCCCAATCGCCGGGCGCTTTCAAGAAACACATCCGGGTCGGGTTTGTGCTTGACGGTGTCCTCGGCGCAAACGATGGTATCGAACCAGTCGAGAATGCCGACATGGCGCAGTTGCTTTTCGATTCCAAATCGGCTTCCGCCACTTGCGACGGCGATCGGTTTGAGACCTCGCACTTTCTGAGCGACCTCGATAATGATGTGGATCGGTTCGAGCAGGTGCATGAGCTCGAAAAAGGCTTCTTCTTTCCGTTTGGCCGTCGCATGCGCGTCGACGAGTATCTGCTGTTCATGGGCGAGCATCTCGATGATACGGTGGGTAGGAATCCCTCCCATGGCGTAGAATCGATCTTCGGGGAATTCGATCCCGATCTCTTTCATGGTTCGATTCCAGGCCAGAAAGTGGATCGGCATTGAATCGACCAGAGTCCCATCGCAATCGAAGATGATCGCCTCGGCCGCTTGCACTCTGTCCCAGGGAATCATTCGCCGGATCCTAATGTCACGGGTATTGAAAGAGCCTTGCCGGCTCGTAGTACCGTCAGGCGGACGACTTCGCCTGCTCGCTTGGTCTCGATGACGCTCAGTAGATCGTCGGCTTGTTTCACTTTGATTTCGTCGATGGCGATGATCAAATCGGCTTGGCTGTGGTCGACGGTTTCTTGTTCGATCATGCCCAAAACCGATCGGGTTTTACGTCGTTGGATGCTCGAGCCCAAAAGGCCTGATTTTTCGGCGGGGCCACCCGGGGTCATGTTGACGACCAGCAATCCGTTTTCGGTTTCGAAGACTTGGAGGATACCGATTGTCGGTCTGGCGACGCGACCGGTGCTGATCAACTGAGGAACGACTCGGCTCATGGTATTGACCGGGATGGCAAATCCGATGCCGGCGTTGTCTCCGCTGCGGGTTGCGATGGCGGTGTTCATGCCGATGAGTTCACCGCGAGCATTGAGCAAGGGTCCGCCGGAGTTGCCTTGATTCAGCGCCGCGTCGATTTGGATGACGGATCGGATCGTACGGCGGGTCCTCGAGGTGATCTGTCGGTTCAGGCTCGAGATGATGCCGGTGCTCATCGTCCTTTCGAATCCGAATGGATTGCCGATGGCGATGATGTGCTGGCCGACTCGCAATTGGCTCGATTCGCCCCATCGGATCGGCAAGAGCATCTCGGCCGGTGCCGCGATGCGCAAAACGGCGATGTCGTTATCGGGGTCCTGGCCGATAAGTTCGGCGGCGAAAGATTCGCCGTTGAACAACGTCACATTGATGTTCCTAGCTCCCTCGATGACGTGAAAGTTCGTCAGGATATGGCCTTGCTGATCGATGATCGATCCGCTTCCATTGCCCTCGATTTCGGCGACGAGCAAAAATGCCTCGGGCCGGACGCTTCGTGTCGAAATATTGACCACAGAACGATTGACCGCTTCGTAGACATTCACATGAATGGCTTCCTCAGGTGTACTGGCGATAAATCCATCGGCCATTTGGACCGCGTGCGGGGTCGCCAGAGGCTGAGGGAACCTCGTCGTAGGGGCGGGTTGGACGGTAGGATTTTGCGGTGCGGCTATGGCCGAGGTCGCATCGAAGCGGGCGTGAAAAAACCAGCCGAGCGATAACCCGATGGCTAGTACGGATCCGAAAGCAAAGGATCGACGAATCATCATTGCGTTCCTGATAGGTGAATCGGTTCAGCGAAGTTGGACCAAAGGAGCGGACGCTGCCAGGGAGCCTCGGTAGGCATGCTTGGCAGCAAGCACGACGCGAGCCGCATCGAGTTGGTTCATGCAATTGGCATGTCGCAAATGGCAATCGTAAGAGCCGCAGGGCTGGCAGGCCAAGCCCATTGTCAGAATTGTCTCTGGAATGTTGTAGCTGCGTGTGAGCCCCGGATCGATCGATCCGAACAACGAGACGACCGGTTTGTTCATCGCTACGGCGATATGCCTTGGCCCCGAATCGGTCGAAACGACCAACCGTGATCGAGCGATGAGCGCTTTGCTCAAGCCCAAGGGAAGCTCGTCGAATCGGCCCATGCTCTTGACTCGAGGGTGATCGCACAAGGCCTCGATCGCGTTGGCATTCTGACGCTCAGCCGGTCCGCAATGCACGACAACCGAAAGGTCCAAATCGTCGGCAAGGGCTACGGCGGCCGCTGCGGCTTGCTCGATCGGCCAACGCTTCGTCGGGGCCGTCGCAGCCCCGGTATTGAGCAAGAGCAACGGGCGCTGGCTCGAAAGACCAATCGATTCCAAACATCGATTCGCAATCGCCTCGTCGCGAGGCAAAAGGCCAAGCTCCGTGCGGCGATCGACCGCCTGGCAGCCCATGGATTGCACCAATCGCAGGTAGTTGTCGATGCAAGGATCCTTGCGCGCATCGGAACTGCCGCTGCGGACCGAGATCCGATCGCTCAAGAGCCAGGAGCGATAGTCTCGTGCATATCCGATGCGGCGCCGAATGCCTGCCAGAGCGCCGATCAAGGCCGTCGAGAGACTGTTCGTCAGGTAGAGAATCGCATCGAAGCGCTCTTTGCGCAGGGCTCGGACCAACCCTCGCCGGTTCAAAACCAAAGGTGCCCCAGAGCCGCCTGCCGATGCGCCTGCCGAGGAGGTCTTTGTACGGGGCTTGTAGCAAAGGGTTTTGTCAGCCCAAGGGAGTCCTTCGAGGACCGCCAGGGGACCGGGTCGAGCCACCCAGCAGATTTCCGCCGGTTCAGGAAGCTCAGTGCGCAAAGCGCGCAGGGCTGGGGTAGCCATGCAAGCATCCCCGACCCAATTTGGAAGCATCACCGCGAGTTTCATAATGCGGGCTTTGTACAAAATGCGCAATCTCCGCGTCAAGCTGGCTTCTATCGATACGGTAATCCCAGCGACCGCGGTGTTTCCGCGATCCGTAAAAAGCTGCGCATCCGGAAAATCTTACCAAATCCGAACAGTCCGCCTTATCGATACACCTTGGGCGAGTCGATTGACCAATAAGTATTTTCCTCGAACCGACAGGTACCTCATGGACGGCGTACAACGAAACCGAAACCGGCTCAAATCCCTGATACGAAATGCTTGCATTTCGGCCATGGTGGTTTCATGGATTCCAGTGGCGATGACCGGTTGCAATCGGGCCCATTATCGGACCAAGGCGGACGAGGAGGTAAGGAATCTCATCGAGGAGAAGGTCTGTGACTCGTCAATGCCCTCGATACCGGATATCCAGGTAGATCGTGCTTCACGGATGTTCGATCCGTTCAACCCCGACCGTCCGCCGATGCCCGAGGACGACGGAGTGGCGCACGAGTACATGCGATTGGTCAATGGTAAAAAGCATTATCCGCTGTGGGATGTCAACGGTCGGACCAACACGTCGGAGAATCCGGTGTGGTGGCAGTATTTGCCGCTCGACGAGCGCGGTGTTTTGGTGCTTGATGCCGATACGGCTGTGCGTGTTGCCACGTTGCACAATACGAATTATCAAGGTGAGATTGAGACGCTGTATCTGTCGGCTTTGGATGTGAGCACCGAGCGTTTCCTTTTGAGCAATCAGTTGTTTGCCGGATACGGGTCGATTTATACGGCCGATGGAGCTCTGCGTCGGGGGGCTGGAGGCAATTCAAGTTCATCGTTTTCGAACAGTACTTTCTCGCGCGGACCGCGTGGGCTGGCTCTGCGTCGGCAGTTCACGACGGGAGCGGATTTGATCGTGGGCTTTGCCAACACGTTGACTTGGCAATTGGCGGGCCCTGACTCTCAGGCGGCTAACTCGTTGATCGATTTCAGCTTTGTCCAACCTCTTCTTCGGGGTGCGGGTCGGGACGTGGTCATGGAGCGATTGACGCTAGCAGAGCGTACGTTGCTTTACAATGTTCGAGCCTTTGAACGGTATCGCACGGGTTTTTATACCACGGTGACAGTAGGACGGCAGGCCGAGCCTGGTCCGACGCGTCGAGGGGGATTGTTCGGTGGAGCTGGTTTGCAAGGTTTTACTGGCCTTGGAGGTGGATTTGGAACCGTTGGGAACGTCCAAAACAACGCTGGGGGAGCGGGCTTTGGTGGTGGGGGTGCGGTCCCACAGGTCGGCGGCTTTTTGGGTCTGGTGCAAAACCAGTTACAGATCCGCAACGCCGAGGAAAACGTCGCTCGGCTTCGCGACAATTTGGCTCGCTTTGAAGACACACTGCGCGAGCAGATGACGATCATCCCGCCGACCCAAGACACGATTCCCAGCCAACAGCTTCAGGTGGCACAAGCCCGTCAAGCGTTGATCTCGGCGCAGGCGAGTTTGTTGCAACAGAAGTTCAATTATGAGCAAACTCTCGATAACTTCAAGAACACTCTCGGACTACCTCCATACGTGTGCATCGAGGTCAAGGATCCGATACTCGATCAATTCAACTTGATCAGTGGTGAGCTCAAAGAGCGTCGCAACAAGGTCGCGGATCTTCGAGACGAAATCGGAAACGACAACACCAAACTGCTCGAGCAAAGTCCTGTAGAAGCCGATCCCGTTACCGGCAAAAAGGAGCGGTCGCTGACCAAGGGAAGCGAGACGACCCAAGCCATCGAGAGGATCGATCGCCAAGCGCAAACGCTTGAGGATGTACGAAAGACACTTCTATCGAAAGACTTTCCACTGGTCCGCCAAGACATCGACAAACTCAAGCAGGTCCTACCGCAACGTATCGCGGAACTCAAGCGATTGCGCAAGATCTACGAGGAGGAACGCTCGATGATCTGCAACCTGCTTCCTATCGAAACCCTCGATGCGGCATTGATCGACTCGACCGAGTTGGAAACACTGACCGAGAAGTTGAGCAAGGATGTCGATACCCTCGAGCAACGCTTTTTGAATCGAGCCAAACGGATCGAACAACTCCAAAACGATGCCAAAAAATCGTTGGCCAGCACTGGTCCTGGGGGCAAAGAGCAGTTCAAGAGCCTTCGCGATGAAGTGATTCTGCCAAGCCAGTCTCTATTGGCCGAGTTCGCCGAGGATGTGCTCGCACTTCAGGTCCTCCAAGCCCGGGCGAGGGTCGAAAGCGTGAATCTGCCCGAGGTCGATTTGCAGCCTGAAGAGGCGGTCCAGATCGCCCGACAGCAGCGATTGGACTGGATGAACGCCCGAGCGCAATTGGTGGACTCATGGCGATCGATCGAGGTCGTGGCCGACAACCTCGAGAGCTCCTTGGATGTGGTCTTCAGCGGCGATATGCAGAACATCAACGACAACCCGTTGTCGTTTCGTGGACGAACCGGTCGCTTGCGAGCCGGTTTTCAATGGGACACGGCTCTGACCCGAATGAACGAACGCAACCAGTACCGTCAGGTGCTTATCGAGTGGCAGCAAGCCAAACGGAACTACTACCGATTCGAAGACGGCATCTGGCAAACGCTTCGATCGCAACTTCGCAATATTCGCTACAATCAATACAATTTTGAATTGCAGCGCTATGCGGTTCGGATCGCAGCCCAACAGATCACGATCAATGAGGATCTGCGTCAGATCCGAGAGAGTTTGAATCAAGCTTCTGGGCCGACGGCCGCTCGGGATAGCATCTCGGCGTTGCAGGATTTGCTCAACGCCCAGAATACCTTTCTGGGGGTATGGGTTTTCTACGAAGCCCAACGACGGAACCTGGATCAAGATCTAGGAACGATCCGCGTCGATGCCGAGAACATCTGGGTCGATCCGGGTCCGATCACCTCGGAGATCTACGGGTTCGATGGGCAGGGGAGCTATTGCCCTCCTTGCGAGCCGCAATTCGGTCAACCCGACCTGCGAGAACGGGCCCCGTTTGAGCCGGGCCAGTTTGAACCGGGCCAGTTTGAACCCGAGAGCGTCCAGCCGATGATCGCACCGCCCGTCGAGGTCGTTACCCCGGCTGGGTACCAAATACGTCCGGTACCCAGAAAGGACACGACCCTTCAGGAATATGTCAAGCCATGATGCGAGTAACCACCGTGCTCACCGATGCCGGTGGCGACTTCGGTGCACCACTTTGTTCGTTCTCTTCTCGTACTCGTACTCAGTCCGCCGCGGCGGGCGGTACTCGTACTCGTACTCGAAACGCGCTGGGATAGCAATTCGGTTCATTGGTCTGTAAGTTTCCGCAAATGGCTTCGATCAACGATCGGCATCGCCGCAGTTCAAACAGCCATCGAGTACGAGTACCGTTTCACTGAGTACGAGTACCGTTTCACTGAGTACGAGGAAATCCGATGCGGTTGCGCGAACCGATGATGCTTTCAACCATCACGCGTTGAGGGACTTGCAGCGACCTGCGGTTGGGTGAATTGGTCCGGCAAGAGCACTTCGATCGTCTCGATCGAAACGGTCGCATGGTACTTGGTCATCACTTCTTCACGAAGGTACTTTAGGAGTCCCTCGCTGACCTGGAACGGGACGATGGTTTCCAATCGGATGCCATTGGTCGTCTCCCAAGTCCCTTCGTGGACATTGTGCCGACCGACGCCCCGCGAGGGGGTTACGGTAAATCCGCTGGCTCCACGGGCCAAGCATTCGCGTTGCAAGAGATCTTCGCAGTCCGGTTCGGCCACGATCGTGATGCGTCGCAACCGAGCCAAGCCTCGCTTTCGGGCAGCCTCGGCATGATCGCTCAGGGCTCGATGCTGTTCGAGCCCTACGATTTCTAGTTTCAAGCCTTCGGCTGTAAACTCGGATTGCGTTTCGTGGAGTTTCTCCATCACCGTATGGTCGATCAGTTTAGCGTCCGATACATCGATGATCAGGTTCTTGCGTTGGACCAATCCGATGTGCTCGATTTGGCGTTTGAAAGGGATCCAGTTGCTAAAGACGGCCGACTCGCTCGCCCGGATCTTGACCGTATCGGGCGAGACCTCCTCGATGTCCAGATAGGCTTTGAAAAAAGATTTGATCGGAACGCCGTTGATCAGGTGAATCAGGAACTTGAGTCCGATCCCTGCGGCCACTCCGACCAAAAGGTCCGTAGCCAGCGTGACGATCAGGGTCGTAACGAAGATGACGAATTGCTCGCGTCCGACTTGGTACATGTGGGAAAACTCGCTGGGGTGGGCGAGCCGAAATCCGGTGTAGATCAGCATTGCTGCCAAAGCCGACTTGGGAATCAAGTGGAGTGTGGCCGGGAGTATTGCAACGCAGACCAACAGAAATACCCCGTGCCACATGTTGGCAAATCGGGTCCTAGCCCCGTTGTCAATGTTGGCTTTGCTTCGGACGATCTCTGAGATCATCGGCAAGCCACCGAACATCGAAGCGCAGAGGTTTGCACAGCCTACAGCCAACACGTCACGGTTCATGTCGGTCTTGCGCTTCCATGGGTCGATCGAGTCGATCGCTTTGGCGCTGAGGATCGACTCAAGACTACCGATGATGAAGAACATCCCAATCCATTTCCAAGCGATCCATTGCTTGAGGACACCGAAATCCGGTAGGGTAATTTGATCGACAATGCCAAACATTTTCGAAGGGAGCGGAACTAGATATTGGTCCCCCAATTTGTATTCGTGCCCGAAGAGCTTGTACTGGTGGTTCTCGAGCAGATTCAAATACAACCCGATCAGAACCGCAACGACCAAGACGATCAATTGGGGAGGGATCGCCGAGATGGCTCGGAGCTTCCTCTTGATCGTGGGCCATAGGGCCAGCAAACCGAGGCTCAAAAGGCCGATCGATGCGATCGCAGGGTTGGCCTCGGAGATCATATGCGGGATCTCGGCAAGCAGTTCCAAGGGCTCTTGCTTGTCGGTCGAAACCCCCAAAGCATTGGGAATCTGCTTGGCGATGATGATCACACCGATGGCCGAAAGCATGCCGTGTATGGCAGACTTGGGGAAGAACTCGCTGAGAATCCCAGCCCGAAACAACCCAAAGAAGATCTGCAGGACCGCAGCGGCTACCCCGACGGCCAAGCAGGCTCGGTAGGCATCGAAGTCACCGGGGCCTTGGCCATCGGAAAAACCGTTTCCACCAAAGTCCTTGATGCAACCCAAGACGATCACGATCAAGCCCGCTGCTGGGCCTTTGATCGTCAACTCGGAATTGCTGATGAAGGTCGTCAGGATACTGCCGATGACGGCAGTCATGATGCCTGCCATGGCTGGATAGCCACTGGCAAGCGAGATCGCCAAGCACAGGGGCAAAGCGATGATAAAAACCATAAGGCCTGAGATCAGGTCCTCTTTGAAATAGCGAACAAATCCCGCAGCGTTTCCGCGCGGCGTCTCGACATTGCTAACAGACACGTTTGAATTCCAATTGCATTAGAAAAGCTAGACCTGCGATTGCCCCCAGGGCGCTCGCACACGCGATACATGACGTGGTCTACTTACGCCGGTGGAGGACGTTGCAATTGGGTTTTGAGGAACGCATCATCGATCCCGAGCCTAGGTCGCTCCGATAGATGCAAAGTCCAAAACGAGACGGGCTGCCAGACTTGGCTTGCCTCATAGAAAACCGTTTCGCGGAACTCATCATGCCGAAATTCCTCGGCGTCCGTTTCGACCTCTTCGAGCACCGTAGCAGCGACCAAAGAAGGATCCGAGGTTATCCACGGATCGAAGACGCCGATTGCGGAGGAAAGCAGCAGCAATCCAACGATCAGCGCAGCGAATCTGCCTGTAGAAAAATAACGAATCATGTCTAACTTCCGGGGAGTACGGCTACAGTGACCACCGGTAGGCCAAAAGCCCGTACGCCTGAAATTATAGACAGATCGAGGAACCAAACAGGATCCAATTTCGGTTCTTCGCTATTTCCGCCTAGATAACAAAGACGTCATAAGAGCGTATGGATAAGCGAATTCAAGCTGTTTTTGGGATTCGTTCGATCGGATTACTTTTTGATCGAATTCAGGTTGGATGCCGATTCGCTCGCCGCAGATTGCGATTCAAGAGATTCGCTCGCGGTCGATTCGAGTGAATCGCGATCGAGTTTCGTGGGCCATTCGAGCAACTCGAGTGTATCGACAATCTGGGAGTCTTGCTCGCCAAAGAGTTCGAGGGAGGACTCGTCGGTCGTAAAGACCAACGAGAGCCGTCTGCCTGAATCGTTGGAAATGTGGTAGTGCACCCAACGCAACGCGATTCCCTCGGTGCTTCCAGACATGGTGATTCGCATCATTCGATGCTTGCTGCTAGTCAATCGCTCGGTGGCTTCGAGAACATCCCGGCCTGTCCGAGAGGCCAATCGTTCCATGTCGGCTTGGTACCCCTCGAGGGTCAATTGCTCGCCGGCTTGGAAGTCGACGAGGTTGGTGACGTTGCATTGAGCGATCCGGCGGTTGTTGACGACGTATCGCAAGGTGGCTTCCTCGCCGTTGTCGCGATAGGTCGACCATCGGCGATCGGCAAGGAAACGATAAAAGCCCAAGTCGGATTGAAACTGAAGCAGCTCGGCACTCGAGGCATTGGGGACCTCTTTCCAAACCTCGGCGAGTGATTTGCCTGAGCTCATGGCTTGGATCGGAGCTCGTAGGACTCGGATCTGAGCTGTGACTTTGAAACCCGGCTCGGCTTCTCCAATCTCGCGTGTCTCATCGATCTGTAGCGCCAGCCACGAGACATAGCCACCCTTGCGGTCCATGAGTGCTTTGCCGCGTACCTCCAGCTCGCTAGCCACATCGTGCGCGGTGGCTTGGAGTTTTCCGGTGATCTCCAGGTGGGCTTTTTCCTCATCGGTATCGACCAAACATACGATCAGATCCCCTTCGAGAATCGCATCGAGATGCAAAAGCCTTGCGGCCGAAACCCGATCGACAATCCATTTATCTGCAATCGCTACATCCTTCTCCGTCAGTAGCTGGTCCAAGTACATCGCATCGACCGCCCCATTGACCAATTCTCGCTCGGCTGCAAATAGCGGAGCGTTGAGGGCTGCGGGATCCAACCCACGCGCGGTCGGTAACTTGACGATCTCCCTGCAGTTGTCCCGAAGTACCGTCTGCGTCGTATGGCGATCGACCGTGATCTGCGAATGGGCTTCGTGGAAATACAGATAGCCCCGTGTCTGACTTTCATTGTTTCCCAAGTCGTATTGCTGATCGAAGTCCAGGGTCGATTTTGATTCGACCGGCGCTTTTCGGGCTACCATCGGTTTGCCGTCGCTGCGACTCGACGAAGCGTTCTGCGCTTTGAGGTGGACTTCGCCTGTAAGCTCGATCATCGATCGGACACGGAATGCCAAGGGAGCTTGACTGTCGGTCTGGCTATCGGTCTGGCCATAGACCTTGGCCAACGCATCGGGCCGCAGCAGAACACCTGCACACAGTGCCTTGCCAAGCCATTGACGACGGGTCGATCGGAAAAAGGCATTTGCTAGCATAGAAGGAACCTTACGAGGTACACGAAATCCTACCGTGCTAGATCGGAACGGATTGGTGTTATCGTTGAGACGAATCGTCAGGACCCGCAAAGTCGGCCAAGCCAATGCGGAAAAGGCCTTCGCTGTTGGCTTGGCCTCGGGCCATGATCGGGGTGTTGTAGATTGTCTCGATGTTGCCTTGGGCATCGACACAGATCACCCCACCGGAGTCGTTCGGGAGAGTTTTTTCGATCGCATGGCGAGCCGCATCGCGCAGGGATTCCTTGAGGAATTCCATACGTGAGGAAATCGCCGAGGCGATGTGGTTTCGGATAAAGAGCTCGCCGACGCCTGTGCAGCTGACGGCGCAGGTCGAGTTGTTGGCATAGGTTCCGGCTCCGATGATCGGAGTGTCGCCGATTCGACCGTACTTCTTACCGAGCAAGCCGCCGGTGCTGGTCGCTGCGGCGAGATTTCCGTGGGTATCCATCGCCACGCATCCGACGGTTCCAAGATAGAACAGTCGGTCTTGGCCTCGGTCGTGATCGAACCGCGAGGTGGCCTGTGGTTTGGTCGCTTGGCGTTTCTTCCACTCGTTCCAGCTTTCGATTTGCTCTTGGGTTTTGAAGTACTGGCTCTCTTCGGTGGGCAGTTGGCATTGGATGCCAAAGGCGTCGGCTTCTTCGCCGACGAGAAAAACGTGTGGGGTTTTGTCCCTTACGGCCCGTGCAAGTGAGATTGGGTTGCGCGATTTGCGCACGTTGGCGACAGCACCGCACGAGAGGTCTGAGCCGTCCATGAGGCTCGCATCGAGCGAATGTTCGCCGATTTCGTTCAGGACGGCGCCACGGCCGGCGTTGAAGTTCGGATCGTCTTCGAGGATCCGCACGACGGCTTCGACCACATCGATGGCTTTGGCGGATTTTTCGAGCAACTGCGTCCCGGTACGCAGTGCTTTGGCAAGACCTTCGAGGCGAATTTGTCGCTGTGCCGGTGTCCAGCGATCTAGGTCACCTCCTGCGCCGCCATGGATGGCGATCGTCCAGCGGGGTTGGTTTGACGATGTGGGATTCGGTTGGGATGCGGTCACGGTACAGGTTAACTCGGTAGACTGGACTTCGGTGGGATTTTGACCATAGCACGGCACAGCGAGCGCCAGCAGACTTGCCAGCATTCTGGCCATCAGGTTTGCCAGCAGAACGAGCCTGTCGGCAAGTCGATTGCAGGAATGACCAGTGGGCATCGCGATGGGAACCGCGAGGGGTTGGAGCTTCCAATGCATCGTGTTCGTTTACTCCCGGCACAAGGCTTCGTCGAGATTCATCAGGGTCAAGCAGACGTTGCAAAGCGAGGCCAGTTCGATTGGGTCGAGGGCCGAGTTAGGCTTGCTTTCCCCGTTGCTCAGGAGTGCTAAGGCCGAATCGCGATCCAAGTCGAAGAGGGTTTTTTGTTTGTCCAGGGCCTTGCGCAGGATCTGAAGTTCCTCTTGGCTGAGATTTCGCGCAAGTAGCCGTCGCGACATGAATTGCAATCGATCTGTCGGATCGGCGGTCTCTTGGACGGCAAGCATCGCGAGGTTCTTGGCCGCTTCGACCCAGGTCGGATCGTTCAGAGTCGTCAGGGCATGGAGTGGAGTGCTGGTTTGCGCTGCTCGTACGCGGCAGGCTTGACGATTCGAGGCATCGAACATGTTGGCAGGTCCAACGGTCCTTCGCCAGAAGGTGTACAAACTCTTTCGGTAGAGATTCGCACCGGTGGATTTTGGATAAGTAAAATCGCGTTCTTTGGTGATCGCAAGCGAATCCCAGATCCCTTCGGGTTGGTAGGGATAGACTGGGACTCCACCGACACGAGAGACCATCAAATCCGAGGAGGCCAAGGCCCAATCTCGCAGGACCATCGCCGGCATGCGGAAGCGGCCTGCGCGGGCAACCCATTGGTTTTCAGGGTCCTTGGACCGCTCTTGCTGGGTCGTTCGGCTCGACTGCCTGTAGGTCGCACTCAGGACCAAACTGCGTTGGAGGCGTTTGGTATCCCATCCTTCGTCGCGGTACTCGGCCGCTAGGTAATCGAGCAGTGGACCATGGACCGGATACTGGCTTTGGACCCCAAAATCTTCGGCGGTCTTGACGAGACCTATCCCGAAAAAATGCTGCCAGATGCGATTGACGGCAACGCGTGCCGTCAGCGGGTGTTCGGGTGCGACGAGCCATTGGGCAAAGCCGAGCCGATTTCGGGGAGCGTTCTCGGGGAGTTTCGGTAAAAAGGCGGGAGTATCAAAGGCGATGGGAGCACCGGGTTTGAGGTATTCGCCCCGTTCGAGAATGTGCGTTTGACGCGGTTGTGCGTCGCTCATGATCATGGCACGAGGGATTTGATCGGCTCGGTAAGCATTGAGTTCATTTCGGATCGGTTGCTGTGCGGCAAGGGGTGGGATTTTGGCTGTCAGGTTGCCCAGTACCTTCTCATCGAAATGCTTCCTGAGCGAGGGCTCGAGATTCTTTTTCTCCTCATCGGACCGGTCCGCTTCGGCCTTGTTGAGCACCGCGAGGATCGTTTCGGGTATGCCTGGGCTGTTTGCGACGACCCCCAATCGCCAGCCGTTGAAAGCCGCATCGATCAGAGGTTGGGCTTCTTTTTGAAGTCCAGCCAGCCTGGATTCATACTCCTCGATGCGCTTTTGGTTCTCTTCGGTAGGGAGTTCGAGCAATGGGGGAGCGACTCGGATGCGGCTGGAAAAATACTGCGGCACGCCGTTCTCGGGGACCCGGTTAAAAGCGTCCATCAACGCGTAGTAATCTCGCATGGTAATCGGATCGTATTTGTGGTCATGGCACTGGGCGCAGGCCATCGTCAGACCCAGCCAGGTGGTGGCTGTCGTGTCGATCCGATCAAAGAGAATCACGTAGCGTTGCTCCTCGGCAATCGCTCCACCTTCGCCGTTGAGCAAATGGTTGCGATTGAATCCACTGGCGATCTTTTGATCGATGGTCGCATCGGGCAAAAGGTCTCCGGCAAGTTGCCAGAGTGTGAATTGGTCGAAGGGGAGGTTTTCATTCAGGGCCCGTACCACCCAATCGCGCCAGAGCCATTGCCATGTATCGCCGTCTTGTTGGAATCCATTGCTATCGGCATAGCGGGCAGCATCGAGCCATGAGAGGCTCATGCGTTCGCCGTAGGCGGGCTCGGCAAGGAGCTTGTCGACGATCCGTTCGTAGGCCATCGGATCCGAATCGTCGGCAAATCGGTCGACGGACTCCGGATCGGGTGGCAATCCGACGAGGTCTGCATAGAGGCGTTTGATCACCGTGTGGCGCTCGGCCGGCGCGCTCGGCCGGAGGCCTTGCTGACGGTGACCTTGTGCGATGAACGCATCGATGGGTTCATTGGCCCATCGGCTGCCGTCTGTATTGCCAGCATCTGCACTGGCAGCATCCGCTTGGGGATCGATCGGGATTGCCGGGCGTCGGGGGGATTCAAAGGCCCAGTGGTTGGAATACTTCGCGCCGCTTGCGATCCAACGTTTGAGGAGATCCTTTTGAGCATCATTGAGTCGCCGATTGGACTTCGGCGGGGGCATGAGGGTCTCTGGGTCGGTCGATTCGATACGATCGACGATTTGATCGACTGCATCGGTGGGTTGATCGAGTCGCAAATCGGCTTGGCGTTTGTTGGCGTCTTGGCCGTGGCAGTAGAGGCAGTTCTCCGAGAGGATCGGTCGGATATCCCTATTGAAATCGATCGCTTCGTGATTGCCCGTGATGGAGTCTGGGGCTTGCCCGAATGACGATCCGGAGCACTTCACAAGCAGGACTGCAACGAGGGTTGCCACAAGGCGGTACGTTGAGGTGGTCCACATGGTTTGGTCCGACTCAAGAGGGGGCTGAGGGGAGGATGGAGGTTCGACAGGTCTCCAGCAGTGCGATCATTCGCTCGACGGTTAATTGTTCGGCTCGCAGGTTGGGTTCGAGGTTTTCTTGGGCCAGGACCGCATCGACCTGTTCTTTGGTCATGAGTTCTTGCATGGCCGAGATGACTTGGCTGCGAAGGAATTTGCGACGGTGCAGGAACATCGCCCGGAGTCGAGTGTGGAAGAACTCTAAATCGACGATTCTCGCGCGTTTGGCAGCGTTGGGAATGATTCGGATGATGGCCGAGTCGACGTTGGGTCGTGGCCAAAAAACACTCGGAGGCAAAATTCGCAATATTTCGCAATCGCACTGAGACTGCATCCAGATCGAAAGGGCGCTGTAGTCCTTGCAGGAAGGTGGAGCGATGATCCTTTCGCCGAGTTCTTTTTGGATCGTCACGACCATGCGTTCGACGAGGGGAGTTTCGTTCAGCAGGTTGCTGATGATGGGGGTCGCGACGTTGTAGGGAAGATTCGCGACGAGTTTGAATTTCGATCCTGGGATCCGCGACATCGCTTCGCGAATATTGTCGAGCAGTTCGGCTCGCAAGTGGTTTTTATTGCGCAAGGCATCGCAACAGAGCAGTCGCACGTTTGGATGGGAGGCCAGTTCGCGGGCCGCAATGGCTTGAAGGTCCCGATCGACCTCGACGGTCAAAACCGCACCGGCGCGTGCCGCGAGGGCTTTGGTCAGCGAGCCCATACCGGTCCCGATCTCCAGTACGACATCGCTCGTCGAGAGTTCTGCGCCGTCGACTAGCAGATTGAGGAGATTCAGGTCGATCAAAAAATTTTGACCGTACTTGGTTTTCGGCTGGAGGCCTGCGCGTTGAAGCGTTCGGGAAAGAAAGCTGAGTGTTTGCCGATCGCTCATCAGGGCTTATTCTGCAAGAGGCTTGATCTCGAATATCGCTTCGACTTCTACCGCCATTGCGTTGGGCAGCGAGTTGGTCCCAAGGGCGCTTCGGGCTCCGATTCCAAGGTCGTTTCCGAGCAGGTCGACGAAGACTTGGCTAAAGCCATTGATGACCAGTGGGCTTTGTCCAAAGTCATCGGTGCACCGGACCAATCCGAGTGTCTTGACGATGCGGACGATACGATCCAGGCTCGAGAGTTCTCTTCGCAACGTAGCGAGCATGGCTAGGGCCGTCTGCCTGGCGGCAGCTTGGCCCGCGGCCACATCCAGGTCCAGGCCGACGCGTCCGAGCATCAGGGAGCCATCGGGTAGGAGCGGACCGTGTCCCGAGACGTATGCGAGATTGCCGACAATGAGGACCGGTTTGTAGAGTCCAACGGGCTTGGGAGCAGGTGGGAGCGACCAGCCTAAGGCCTGGAGTTTTGTTTCTAGAGATTCCATGGTTCCGTTTAGGGGAGTTGCTATTTGGCCTGTGTTGGTTTCCAGGTTTGGCTCAGCCGACGAGGTGATTGAGAATTTGAAGGATCCCATTGAGGTGGGCCATGCGAGGACCGAAGCGATCGAGGAAGTCGGCGAACATATATTCACTATCGACGAGTTGCTCTTGGGAGTCTTCGACCTCCGAGGTCATCTTCTCTAAGAAATCGGTTTGGACCGCCGAGAGCGTCTCGAGGGCCGAGCGGCAGGCTTGGACCAACTCCGGATGGGCGGCTCGCCATTGGTTCATTTCGTTCTGGCGTTGGGTCGATGCTTGCTGGGTGTTTTGGAGGACCTGGCGGTTGATTTGCAGCATTTGCTCGACCATCTGATTTTGACGGTTCTGAGCGTCGACCAATTGCCTCATCAGGGCGATCATCGCGGTGCCGACATCTGGGTTTCGGTTCGCAGTCGGGGCGTTGGGAGCCTGAGCAGGAGCATTTTGCCCGCTGGAGGCGTCGGCCGAGACATTGATCGAGAAAATGGGGGAAAAAGGTCCTGGGTCGTTAGACATCGTGATTTGCTTGCAAAGAGGCTCGAGATGGAGAAACAAGCCGGAGATCGCCCGAAAGCCCGCTAAATATCCAGTATATCGCCGAGGGTGCTCAAAAGTCGAGTTTTCGGAACGAGTGGCTTGTTAATTTGGCGAATTTGTGTCGACAAGTCGGCTTGGGAGGCGATGTCTGGACAGATCCGGCTCGGCGCGTCGAAGCTTAGGGCGGGGTCTTTGACCTTCAATCGCAGACGGTTTCGCAAGATTCACAACAAAGACGCATGGCATCAGACAACGTTTCGTCTCAGAAATCCCTGGGTTTCGTCTCGGTCCGGCACCGCTTGGACCAAGGCTACTTCGGTGGCTATTTGCTGATCAACAGCGTAGCCCGCCCCCTGGAATTCCATTGCACGGTGCCGGTTCAGCCGACCCGGGCTCAGTCGATCCTCTTTGGGCCGACGCTTGAGGAATTTCTTTGCGGTGAGCAGATCTGCAGAGCGTTGCTCTCGCGAGCCAAGCTTCAGCCGCAGGTGGTTTTGGTCGATTCACCGGCGGCCTTGTGCGTTCGCCATTGGATCGACTTGCCGATCCTTTGGATCCGGCCCCGTGGTCCCATAGGGGGAGCTACAGTCGGAGCTACCGGGGGAGCTTCGGGGGGAGCATCGGGGGGGGCAAGCTCCGAGCCACCCTCTTCCGGAGAGCTCCTGAGTCCGACGAGTCTTGAGCATGGTTTTCAGACCCCTAGCCATCAGCGGAATGCTTCCGAGTACGCGGAACGATCCTCGGAGCACTACCAGTTTTGCTGCTTGGAATCCTACCGTAGCGACCTCGACGCGATCGATTGGCTCAATGAATCCTATGCGATCGAACATGATTTGCGCGAGCCATTCGAGCGGATCATCGAAGCGTTGTCCGAGGCGCATCCCCGAACCAAGGCAGCTTGAGCATGAACGACTCCCAGGGGTCTGTGCCTCTTGAAGTTCTCTCGGAGTTCTATCCGACGATCCCCTTGAGCCAACTTGCAGAAATTCCTGCACTCGCCGGTTGGCAAAGTGAGCTCGTCGCCGAAACGCTCCCGCGAATGCACAATGCCATGGCTGAGTACTCGGGCCTTTGTGTGGCTCTTGCCCCGAAGGTCCTTGCAATACAGCTTGCCCATCCGCTCCCCAAGACGATTGGTTTTTCGTTCCCAGAGTCGCCTCATTGGACGCTCAAGACCCCGCTGCTGAGCGGTCCAAGCGATGGCAAGGGGTCGGAGGCTCAGGGGCCAGGTTCGGAGGATTCGAGCGCCAAGGATCCACAGAACGATTCGGGGCCAGAGGGACTCGGCAACCCTGGGGCCAATAGCGCCGGCAAGAAGACCCGGATCAAGCCGCCGAGGAATCTGATCCGCCTTGAGGACCGCTTGTACTATGTTTTGCAACCGCCGCTGGAGTCGATTGTTCAAAATGCAAAATTGACCTTCCCGTTCCAGCCGTTTCCTTATCAGATGGACGGAATCGCGTTTCTCTATGCGCGATCCTCGGCGATCCTTGCCGATGAGATGGGATTGGGCAAAACGATGCAAGCGATCACCGCCATCCGGATGCTCTTGCTCTCGGGAGAGATTCGCAACGCGCTGTTGGTCTGTCCGAAACCTTTGGTGACCAATTGGATGCGCGAGTTTCGGCAGTGGGCACCCGAGATCCCCATCGCTGTGATCGAGGGGGACTCGAGCAAAAGGGCCTGGGTCTGGTCGAACCCTCAAGCACCCGTGAAAATCGCCAACTACGAGTTGATGCTCAAGGACTCGTCGGTCATCGATGGCGAATCGCTTTATTTTGATTTGGTGCTTTTGGACGAAGCGCAACGGATCAAGAATCGCAACAGCACGACGAGCGAAGTGGTCCGATCGATCCCACGGAGTCGCTCTTGGGCGCTGACTGGAACGCCGATCGAAAACTCGGTCGAGGATCTCGTGAGCATCTTCGAGTTTCTCTCGCCAGGGCACCTGCGCGATGACATGCATTTGAAGTCGCTCGGTCATGCGACGCGCGACCATATTCTGCGCCGGACCAAAGACAAGGTGCTCAAGGACATGCCGCCGCGTCTGTACCGCAATGCGGATCTGGAACTGACCCCCGAGCAACGCGCAAGCTACAAGATCGCCGAGGAGGAGGGTGTCGTGCATCTTGCCGATCTTGGCGAATCGGTGACCGTGCAGCACGTTTTCGAATTGGTGCTAAGGCTCAAGCAAATCTGCAATTTCGATCCCGTCAGTGGCTCGAGCAGCAAACTCGAACGGTTGGAAGCCGACATGGAGGAGATCGCAGCGAGCGGTCAAAAAGCGATTGTTTTTAGCCAATGGGTTTCGACCCTGGATGTGATCTCCGAACGGCTCGCGCGATTCAATCCGGTCGAGTATCACGGTCGTATCCCATCGAACCGTCGCGATGGCGTGATCGAACGGTTCCGCAATGACCCTTCATGCAATGTGATCCTCATGAGCTACGGGGCAGGGGCCGTGGGCCTGAACTTGCAGTTTTGCCATTACGTGTTCCTGTTCGATCGCTGGTGGAATCCTGCCGTCGAAGACCAAGCCATCAATCGCGCGCATCGCTTGGGGGTCAAGAAGGCCGTTACGGTCACTCGGATGATGGCCGTCGAAACGATCGAACAGCGGATCGATGCGGTCTTGTCGGAAAAAAGGGAACTGCTCAGAACCCTCTTTGCCGAAGCCGGCACACCGACGAATCTGGGGCTCAATCGGAACGAAATCTTCGGCCTCTTCGGACTGAACGTCCCCCCCCGCTTCAAAGGATTTGCAGCTTAGTTGTGACCAAGTTCCAAGCCCAAAGACCCATGGCGATGGCCATCGATACACACGATCCGCTCAGGGCAAAGAGTCCCCATTGATCCCGGAGTCGAGGGCTCGCTGTCCATATCACCCAAGCGAGCCATGGGACCGACAAGGCGGCTACGAGAAACAGCATCGAGCCTCCGAGATTCGCCCGGATCGCTTCGGGGACTCGGCCCTCGATCATCAGTGCCCAAGAGGTCGTCATCCCACAGGCAGGGCAGCGAATCCCCAGAATCGCGACCGATGTGCAAGCAGGCAATCCCAGTTGCTGGTGAGTCCCCAAGCCGCTCGGGTCAGGGGCCAACCAAGCTGCGATGCTCAGGACGGCGACCAAGCCTGCCGTCAGGACCGCTAGACATATCCGTTCCTTCTTGTCCAGCAAATGGCCTGTCATCAGGTGTACCGAACGTTGCGAAACTGAGGCTCAAAAAAAGCTGGCAACAGAGCATCGACTCGCAACAGACCGTCGCTCGTCAAGCGTATCTCCGCATCCTGAGAACTCGAATCCGAAGGCAACTGGACATATCCATCGGCGGCATAAGCGTTCCATTCGGATCGCCAGTGCTCGAGAATGTCGACCTGGAATTTCTGTCGGAAGTACTCGACGTGCAGGTAGCCTTTTTTGAGTTGCAAGATCATCTCGCGGATCAAACGCTGTTGCGGTGTTGGGCGATACGCGCGGCCGATGGGAAGTCGATTCTCATCGAGGATGATGCTCAAGTAACGTTCCCATTCCGGGACGTTTTGGTAATGGACTCCACCGACATGTCCAAAGCTCGCGATGCCTGTTGCAAGTAGATCCGACCCTCTCCAAAGGTTGTCCCGATACGAGAAACTGACCTTCGTCGGGTCCTTGACGACTGTATAGGCACTGCTGATCGAGTAGCCGTTGTCTTGGAATACGTCGAATGCGTAACGGACCCAGTCCCTCTTGGTCGGCCAAGTCGCTACAGCCGACTCGCTTTGGGACTCGAGCATCCCTTTGGAGTAGACGGTATTGAAGGGGAGTTCCATCTGATAGATCGTCACGCTCTCGGGAGATAGCTCAAGGGTCTTTTGAATGTTCTGCTTCCAGTTCTCCCAAGTCTCACCGACCATGCCCGAGATCAGGTCGATGTTCACGTTGGCAAACTCCGCCTTGGCGATCCATTCCCAAGCCCGGTACACCTCTTTGGACAAATGGGCTCGACCGTTTTCTTCGAGGATCGCATCGGAGAAATTCTCGACCCCGAGGCTCAAACGAGTCACGCCGAGTTCCTTGAGGATCTGTACCTTCGATTCACTGAGCGTTCCTGGCTCGCATTCAAAGGTGACTTCCTCGGCCCCATTCCAGGATACATGGCGGTGCAGGCGGTCCATCAGAGACTGCAGTTGCTTGACCGATAGAAAGCTCGGGGTTCCCCCGCCGAAGTAGACGAAGCGGAACTGGCGGTCTTGCATCAGTGGCTGCTGGGCGACAAGGCTGATTTCCTGGCACAGGGCCGAGACGTATCGCTCGATGGCTTCGGCGTTGACGTTGGTGAAAACCTTGAAGTAACAGAACTTGCAACGCTTGCGGCAAAAGGGGATGTGCAGGTAGAGCCCCAACGGGGGGAGCCCTTCGGGTTGCGCCGGGATACCATTCTCGGGGATACCTCTCGTCGCTGGACAGGTGCCCAGGGCGCTGAGGGCTTCGGGGATCGCCTCGGGGGTCCACTGCGAATAGGGTGGGTAATTCGAGATGAAGTAGCTTCCGACTTCGGTCTTGGTGGCTTCGGTCGACATGCCTAGTGGATAGTTCGTTTTCGTGTGGGGGGCTTTCTCGGAACTCCCCCTAATTTACCTTAGCTCTCCATTTTCTGCACCCTTTGGAGCGACCCAGAGGGTGAAATGTTCGGGCCCTGGGCTCGAATCCGCAATGCTTTGGTTGGAATTTACCGGCAGGTGGGCTAGGACTGAACCCCGACGATTTGCTAAAGATCTACGGGAGTATGAAAAGCCTCATCCAAATCATTGAATCGCTCCGAATCCTGTTTATTCGCAGCAATCTCCAAACCCGCATGGCGATGGTCTTTTGCACGGCGCTGCTTGCAGTTGGCCTGGGGCTCTTGGTCCAGAATGCCAACCTCCTTTCGAATCGGATGGAGTATTTGCTCGATGGCCAGGATTTTGCCCCCGAACAACTCGACCAATTCGAATTGGCTTTCAGCGGTGCTGGACTGCGGAATTACGAACGGGTCGGAAACCGCATGCGTGTCCCAGCGAGCTCCAAGGATGCTTACCTCAAGGCGTTGGCTCAAGCCAAGTGCTTGCCGGTTCGCTTGGAACAGGATATCGCAGGGTCGAGCGATCCTCTGCGGTTCCTCGAACCTAGGATCGTCGCGCAGGAACGCGAGCGCAAAGAGAGGATCATGCAGATCCAAAACACGCTCAAGGAGTTCCCTTTCGTGCGCCAAGCCGTGGTGACTTACGACGAAAAAACCGAGGGCTTTTCGGCTGACAAAAAACGGGCAGCGACCGTCGCGATCCACCCGAAAAATAAACCTTATCTTTCTCGCACCGAACGCAGGAATATCCTGAGACTTGTCCATATGCACTTCCCAGGCCTGAGAGCCTCCGAAGTCGCATTGGTCGACCTGGGCCTAGGTGAGACCTTCACCGAACCGAGCCTTGGCCAAAGCGATAGCCTTTGGACCGACCGACGCCGGGAGCACGAAGAGGACCTCAAACGAAAAGCGACGGAACTATTGTTGGGCTACGGCGATGTGCAAATCGTCATTTCGAGCGAGCCGGTCGGCCCGATGGACTTGGTCGAAAAATCCTCGAACATCTCTTCGACAGGTAGTTCTGAAAACGACCCAAGCCCCACCTTGATCGCAAACCGCAAAGCTCGACTTAGCGAGTTTGTTTCGACCAACCCAACGGCCCAAACGCCAATTCTCTACAGCAGTCGCATCGCAGTCTCCATCCCTTCTTCCTACTACCATCGAGCCTATCGACAAACGTGGCTCGCTTCGGAAGGAAACAACGATCCTGCGAACTCTGCCGATAGCTCTGACCCGTCCCTCGGTCCGACCATGTCGGCCGTCGCATCGCACATCCCGCCGATCACCCAACGGGCTTTGGAACAAATCAAGACCCAGACGGTTCAAGTCGTTCGCGAGAAACTCACTCCATTGGTGGCCAACACGTGGATGACGAGCAAGGAAATCGAAGGCCGCATCAGCATCACCGATCATTTCGATGCGATCGAACCGACTCCGATGGCCTCGAGTCCTTGGCAAGCCGCCAGGCTGTGGCTTGCCGAATCCTGGAAGACACTTGGGCTCTTCGGATTGGTGATGCTAGCAATGCTTCTGTTGCGTTCGGTCGCTGTCCAAAAAGCAAACGGCCCACCGCTTTTGGATCTCAGAGAGCAAGCCCCCTTGATCGAAAACGATGAGCCGTTGCCGAAGCCTTCGTGGAAACTCCACGAAAAGATCCGATCGCAACCCGATCAGGTCGCATCGAGATTGGCCTCGTGGATCTCGCAAAACTAGAAGATCAGTCCAGTTGGAACGATAATTCGCCAAGGAGGATCGGATCGGCCGCCATCCTGCCTAGTTCGTCTTGCGGGCGACGGTTTGCGTTGGTTTGCCAAGCGCGAACGGTGCTCAGTTCGGGCATCAGCTCGACGAGTTGATGCTTGAGCATATCGAGCATTCGGATCAAGCGTTTGCTCACGACGATCTCTCGGACTGAGGCGACCGTTTTCATGATCTTGACCAAACTAGCTCGCGATTGGATCGATTCACAGATCGATAAATCGCGATCCATCAGCAGATGTTCGAGGGGAACCTCGAGGGCCTCTTTCCAGATATGGAGATCCTTGAGGCTGAGGTTCGCGCTGGGGCGTTCTTGGACCCGGAGCTCTCGCACCGGAAGTCCTGTTCTGCGAGAAATAGTTCGCAGCGATAATCCTTGCTGAACTCGCACCTCGGCGATTCGATTCAAAAGAAATCCCTGCTTGGATTCCGACATCTTTCTTGCAACCCGTTTCCGAGCAGCAGGCTGCCTGGGGGCAGTTTTCCTGCTCATGGGTTTCGAAAGTTGTGGTTTCCCGGCAGCGGATCTTTGATTCTTGGCGCTGGGGGGCGTTTCGGAAGGCTGGCCGTCCTGGGGTTGGCCGAAAGTAGGTGGGCTCTTTTTTTCCATGAGCTAAGACGAAATGCTAAGTTGCTTCGTCGGTATCAGTGTGTGTTCTGACCCTTCCAGTGCCTATCGTTCGGGGCTGGGGCAAGTAAAGACAACCCCCCCAATTGGCAAATCTTTCCATTTTTTTCAAGCTTGCCCAGCTTCTTTGGGCTGGAGCTTGCCTTACGGTTGATTGGAGGGCTCATAGCTCGACATCGGCGGGCAGGCGCATACCAGGTTTCGGTCGCCGTAGACATTGTCGATCCGAGCGACCGAGGGCCAGTACTTCGAGCCTTTGGACTCGCGGTCCGGAACGGCAGCCAACTCTCGGGGGTAGCCCAAGCCGGACTCGGCCAGGATGTCCTGGAGTGTGTGGGGCGCATTTTTCAATGGATTATTGGTAGGATCCCAGTCCCCGGAGCGCACTTTGAGGTACTCGCCGTGGATCAGGATCATCGCGCGGCAGAATCGTTCGAGCTCTTGGAGCGACTCGCTCTCGGTGGGCTCGATCATGAGGGTGCCGCCGACGGGGAAGGACATGGTCGGCGCATGGAATCCGTAATCGATCAACCTCTTGGCGATGTCGTCGACTCCGATGTGCGCATCGCGGTCCATGGGTCGCGTGTCGATGATGCACTCGTGGGCGATAAGTCCATCGTTTCCGGTGTAGAGGATGGGGTAGTAGTCTTTGAGCTTCCAAGCGACATAGTTGGCGCTCAAGATCGCAACTTGGGTGGCTCGTTTCAAGCCTTCGGCGCCCATCATCCGGATGTACATCCAGGAGATCGGAAGGATGCTAGCCGAGCCGAATGCCGAGGCTGAGACCATCGGTCCACGGCGTTGGGTATGAACGCCATCGCGGGGCAGGAACGGTGCCAAGTGCTTTTTGACCCCGACGGGTCCGACCCCGGGTCCTCCTCCACCGTGGGGTATGCAGAAGGTTTTGTGGAGGTTCAAGTGCGAGACGTCCCCTCCGAACTTTCCGGGTCTTGCCACACCGACGAGCGCATTGAGGTTGGCGCCGTCGATGTAAACCTGTCCCCCTACCGCATGGACTTTATCACAGATTGCTGTGACCCCTTCCTCGAACACGCCGTGGGTCGATGGGTAGGTGATCATGATCGCGGCGATTTTGGATCCATACTGCTGGATCTTTTGATCCAAGTCCAACAGGTCGACGTTTCCTTGGGAGTCGCATGCGACGACGACGACTTGCATGTTGGCCATCTGAGCGCTGGCTGGATTGGTACCGTGGGCCGAGCTTGGGATCAAGCAGATGTTTCGGTCCCCTTGGCCTTGCGATTCGTGGTATTGCATGATGGCCAGCAATCCTGCGTACTCGCCTTGGGAGCCGGCGTTGGGTTGCAAGGAGATCTCGTCGTATCCGGTCGCTTCGCACAGCATCGCTTCGAGTTGATCGATCAAGATCCGATAACCTTCGGTCTGATCGGCTGGGGCCATCGGGTGGATGGCATTGAATTCGGGCCAGGTCACCCCGGTCAATTCGGAGGCGGAGTTGAGTTTCATGGTGCATGAACCCAACGGGATCATGGCGCGATCCAAGGCGATGTCCTTATCGGACAAGGATCTCACGTAGCGCATCATTTCGGTTTCGCTTCGATACCGATGGAAGACTTCTTGGGTCAGGACGGTATCGGAGCGGAAGGTATCTTCCTGCAGGGTGCATGAATCGTCGTGGTGGAGTTGCTCGATGCCTAGGGCTTTGGCCACCAGCGCGACGTCTTGGTCGGTAGTGGTCTCATCGAAACTGACCCCTAGCGTATCTGCATCGAGTTTGCGTAGATTTATTCCGAGATTCACAGCGGCTTGGATCAACGCATCGGCCCGACCGGGGACTTCGATCGCTAGTGTGTCGAAGAATCGGTCGCTTTTGCATTTCAGGCCAGCGGCTTTGAGGGTGCGAAAGAGCCTCGAGGTTTTTCGATGGGTTCGCAAGGCGATTTGCCGTAGTCCCTCTGGGCCGTGGTAGCAGGCATAGAGTGTCGCGAGGATCGCAAGGAGGGCTTGGGCCGTGCAGATGTTCGAGGTGGCTTTTTCCCGACGGATGTGTTGCTCGCGGGTTTGAAGCGCCAGGCGATAAGCTCGATTGCCATGCCGGTCGATCGATTGGCCGACCAAACGCCCAGGGATCGTTCGTTTAAGCGAGTCGCGGGTGGCAAAAAAAGCCGCGTGAGGGCCGCCAAACCCCAGCGGGATGCCGAAGCGTTGCGAGGACCCAACGGCCACATCGGCGCCCAGGGCACCCGGGGACTCCAGGAGCATCAGCGAGAGCAAGTCGGTCGCTAGGATCACCAAAACCGAGTGCTTCTTGGCACTTGCGATCCAGTCCTTTGGACAGAGGACTCGGCCATCGGTTGTCGGATATTGGGCCAATACGCCAAAGACGTTTTCCCAAGAATCCGGGCCGACGGTCTCATCGAACTCGACGACCTGGACATCCAACGCGGTTGCGCGAGTACGCACGACGTCGATCGTCTGTGGATGGCACCATTTGGAGATCAAAAATCGCTTGCCTGTTTTCGCGTTTCTTAGGGCAAAGGCCATGGCTTCTGCTGCTGCTGTGGCTTCGTCCAGCAGCGACGCATTGGCGATATCCATGCCGGTCAATTCGCACACCATGGTCTGGTAGTAGAACAGAACTTCCAGGCGACCTTGGGAGATCTCGGGCTGGTAGGGGGTGTAAGCGGTGTACCAAGCTGGATTTTCGAGCACGTTGCGTTGGAGGACTTTCGGAAGGTAGGCGTTGTAGTAGCCCGCACCGATCCATGATTTGAGGATTCGGTTCTTGCTGGCGATCTGATGGAGTTGAGCCAGGGCCTCTTCTTCGCTCAGGGCTTGTGCGAGATTCATCGGACTAAGGTCCAGGATGCGTTCTGGGATCACGCGTTGGGTCAGTTCGTCGAGGCTCGTATAGCCGAGCTTGCCTAGCATCTCTTGAATTTCGTCCTCGCGGGGGCCGATGTGTCGGCCGACAAACGGCGCGTAGGCATGCCCAGGCGCGGAGGAATGCACGGGCGCGGGGGTTTTCGAAGCAGGATGGGCTGAGTTCATGAGCGGGTCGAATTGGGGGGTTAGGGTACAAGTTCCCCGGGTCGGCGGAGGACGGATTCGCTTTTGCAAAACGCGTCGAACGCTTGTCGGTTGCTTGCCCCTCTGTCCAATTGACCTGAGAGATTCACCTTTCCGAAACACCTGGCGATGAGCCGTAGTGTCCAGACCGGTTTGCCCCTTCGGTGGGTCGCCTAGCATACTAAGTCGACCGCTCTCCAGAGATTCTGTATCGGTCCAGCGGTCCTTTTGCCTGAGTGTTTGTGGGACACTTTACACCTTCGGCGGTTCCTAAGAACTCTCTTGCGCTGAACGTTCAGAGATCTCTTTATAGTAACCTAAATCCCAATCGACTTCAACACTTGCTTTTTTAGGAAACGAGCTATTTAGGAACGCTTGGACCGATGGAGTTCTTCGCTTTGGATCATCTCGTGAAGGATCTGCTCCAATCCGATACGGACTCGCCATTCGGGATAGTCTCGCTCCAGTTTTCTGCAGTCGGAAATGTAGCAAATGTGGTCGCCGACTCGGTTTTGATCGCTCAGACGTACTTCGAGCCGATAAGGACTGAGCTTTTCGATCCAATCGATGCATTCGAGCACCGAAGCAGAGTTTGCTCGCCCTCCCCCAAGATTGTAAACCTCCCCAGGACGCGGATTTCGCCAAAATGCCTCCAACGCAGCGACCACATCCGTGCTGTCGATCTGATCTCGCACCTGCTTGCCTCCATACCCGAAGATCGTATAGGGTTTTCCATAGACTGCGACGTGGACTAAATAGGATAGAAACCCATGCAACTCCACGCCGCAGTGGGCCCGGCCTGTCAAGCATCCACCCCGAAACACCCCGACCTTGAGCCCATAGTACTTGCCGTACTCCTGGGCCATCACATCGGCGGCGGTCTTCGATGCACCAAAGACCGAATGCAAGGTCCGATCGATACGACAGGTCTCGTCGATCCCATGGTAATCCTCTCTGCGGGAATAGTCGAACCGGGTCGCATGCTCGATCATCGGCACCTCGTTGGGCGCATCTCCATAGACTTTGTTGGTGCTCATGTGGCAGAACACAGCGTCCGGAGAATGACGCCTTACTCCCTCGAGCATGTTGAGCGTTCCGACGGCGTTGACCTCAAAGTCGACCAACGGAATCTCTCTGGCTTTGTCGTGCGAGGGTTGCGCAGCGCAGTGGATGACCAGCTCGGGGCGGTGCTTGGCTATCAATTCGAAAATCGCCTCGCGATCTCTTACGTCGATCGCATGCGATTCAAATCGCTTGGTCTGCGCTTTGAGCAACTCAAGATTCCTGAGCGTGCTGCCCTGGTCCCCAAAGAACACCCCCCGCATGTCGTTGTCGACACCGATGACCTGCGCTCCTTGGGCATCCCAATGCCTTACGGCCGTCGAACCGATCAGTCCGCTAGATCCTGTGACCAAGACTTTCATAAGGCATCAGTCCCGGAACCGATCGACCGAGGCGTGCTCAAGGTCAATGCTCGTCGGCTCGCCACTGAGGATCTGACCGACGAGCTCGCCGGTGATGGGTCCGAGGCTCACACCCATCATCGCATGCCCTGTGGCGACCACAAGATTTCTGAGCCCTTTGGGGCGACCGATGTAAGGCAAACCATCCGGCGATACGGGCCGCAGACCGACCCACGGCTCAATTCCCTCGAAGTGCGAAGACTTGAACTTGGGCATGTACTGCGGAATGCTCTTTAAAATCCCACTCAATCGCCTCGGATCGATCGATTCGTTGAGTTCCCCAAGCTGCATCGTGCCGCCGAAGCGAAGCGACGATCCGATCGGAGTGACGGCTACCTTGGATTCCACCAAGATCGAACAGACCTTGGGCAACTCCACCGGATCCGGAAGCGTCAGCGAATAACCCTTGCCCGGTTGCATCGGGATCTTCAACCCCAAAGGCCGCGACATGCCATCGGACCACACGCCCGTGCTGAGCACGAATTCGTCGGCTTGAAACTCCCCTTTACTCGTCCGAACGGCCCGAAGCGATCCGGATTGCTCGTCCCATCCGACCACGTGTTCTCCATAGACGAATTTTCCACCAAGCGATTCAATTTTGCTCCGCAATGAAGCGATCAATTGGCCAGGATTTAAATGGCAATCCTTGGGGTAGTACACACTCCCTCGGACCGTCATGGTGATGTTTGGATCCAAGGCCGCTGTCTCTTGAGAATTGAGTACCGATGCTGGGATCCCAAGCTCTCGGGCCTTGTGGGCCAACTCAGCCTCCTCCTCGAGACCATGGTCGCTCTTGCAGAGCATCAACAAACCACGCGTGGCAAGCGAACAGTCAATCCCTTCGTCTTGCCACTGGCAATAAAGTTCGCGAGATGCTAGATGCATTTCTTTCAAAAGGACAGATCCGGCAGTCACCTGATCTTTGTGGGTCGCCATGTAGAAACGCATCCCCCACTTCATCAAATCCCAGCTCAAGCGAGGTTGCACATAGAACGGACTCTCCGGGTCCCGCATCCATCGTAGCCCCTGAGAGATCACTCCGGGTTGAGCCAAGGGTGCAAAGTGACTCGGTACTACCATTCCCGAATTCCCAAAGGAGCAGTTTTCAATGTGCTCCGCGTTGCGGTCTAGCACCGTCACGTCGTATCCTCGACGCAACGCCGAGAGCGCTGAAGACAAACCGATGATGCCGTTTCCGATAATCAAGACGCGTTTGGTCATTCCCATTGCCAATCTATCCTCGTGCGAATCCTAAGTTGCTGCTGTGGTTTATACTCGATCTTCATCGTTGGTTGTACCGGCCAAGCGCCGACGTTGCTCGACCAAGAAAGAATGGTAATCACCCCGCTCGATCGCTTGCCTAGCCCGGTGCATCAATCGCTGATAAAACGTCAAATTGTGAATGGATAGCAAGGTCGGACCGAGCATCTCGTCGGCTTGGAACAAATGACGAATATACGCCCTGCTGTGCCGACAAGCGATGCAAGGACAGTCGGCCTCGATCGGAGTTGGGTCCTCAGCATGGCACTGGTTCCGCATCCGAAGCGGTCCGTCGGCTGTAAACGCAAGCGCGTTTCGCCCATTTCGCGTCGGCATCACACAATCGAACATGTCCACCCCACGCGCGACCCCCTCGACCAAATCGATCGGTCGTCCCACCCCCATCAAATAACGGGGCTGGTCCGCAGGCAAAACCGGACACACCTCCTGGAGCATCCGGTACATCTCTGCGGGCGGCTCTCCGACACTCAATCCACCGATGGCATAGCCGTCGAACCCGATCTGCTGCAATCCCTCGGCACTCTGGCAACGCAATCCTGCATCGAGTCCCCCCTGGACGATCCCAAACATCGCCTGATCGCTTCGAGTTCTAGCCTCCTGGCATCGTCGCGCCCAACGCAACGAACGCTCCATCGCGTCGCGAACCTCTTGAATGCTCGCTGGCAAGGCAACCACATGATCGAGCACCATGGCGATGTCGCTGCCGAGCTCCTGCTGGATCCGTACGGAATCCTCAGGCCGCAAATGCACCATCGAGCCATCCAAATGCGACTTGAACGTCGCACCATCCTCGCCAACCTTGGTCATGTCCCCGAGCGAGAAAATCTGAAACCCTCCACTGTCGGTCAAAATCGGTCGATCCCAACCCATGAAACGATGCAACCCCCCCAAATCAGCCACCCGCCGACTCCCCGGACGCAACGCCAAATGGTAGGTGTTGCCCAATAGAATGTCTGCACCGGTGGCCAAAATCTGATCGATCGAAAGGCCCTTGACCGTCCCCTGGGTCCCGACTGGCATAAATGCCGGCGTCTGGACTTGGCCATGCGGTAAGCTCAAAACCCCCCGACGTGCCGAAGTCGACGGGTCCTCGGCAATCAATTCAAAGGGGAATCGCGGGTTGTAAACCATATTCGAGCAAATATCCAATCAAATGGTGGAGCGACCCATCGGGCAAATCATTTTGGAATCCCAGAGTTTGGAAATCCCATGCGTTGCGGATTTTAAACCAGCCTTACGCTTCGCCAACATCGATTCGCGAAATCCCTGAGCAACTTTCCAAGAGTTTCCCGGCTAGACGTATCGCATACCCTATGATTGCCTAAAATCGCGCCAAGCAAACCTAACCGACCCCCTACCTCCACAGACACTTCTAGCGAGCCGTGACTTTCCTATGAATCTCTCAAGAAATCTCGCCACAGTATCCGAGAGCCCCACTTTTTCATCCCTCTTGGCACCAGTTTCCAGCATTGCCATAGGGTCGATGATCGGGCTCTTGGCCTGCCTCGGGATCCTGGTCTCGGCAGGCTGCGAGTCGAAACCCAAGTCCAACACCTCGGCCGTTTCGGACTCCAAGCAGCCCTTGACCAAAGTCGCTTTGGTATTGAACTGGTACCCCGAGGCCGAGCACGGCGGCTTTTACGCAGCCAAAGTCCACGGCATCTTCGAAAAGTACGGGCTGGACGTCGAAATCCAGCCCGGTGGTAAAACCACCGTCGTGCCTCAGACCCTGACACTCGGGCGCGCTGAGTTCGGAGTGATCAATGCCGACGATGTCCTCATGGCCCGAAATCAACAAGCCCCCATCGTGGCCTTGATGGCACCTATCCAAAAAGGACCTCGATGCATTATGGTCCGCGCCGATTCGGGCATCCGAACCTTCGAGGAACTCAAAAACATCACCCTCCAAATCGATTCTGGACGGCCGTATGTCCCGTTCCTCAAAAGCAAAGGCCTGCTAGACGATTCGGTCAAACTCGCTCCTTACTTCGGCAGCGTCGCCCAAATCGTCGCTGGACCTGGATTTGCAGCCCAAGGCTATTCGTTCAGCGAACCGTTCATGGCCAAAGAGCAAGGGATCGAAGTCCATCAGTTGATGATGTCCGATATCGGATACAACCCCTATGCAAGCCTCTTGGTCAGCACCGAATCCTACGTCAAAGACCATGCCGATATCAGCCAACGGATGGTCAAAGCCTGCGTCGAAGGCTGGCAAAAATACTTGAGCGATCCTCAAGAGACCAACGCCGTGATCTTGGCCGCCAACAAACAAGGACTCACCAAGGAGGCCCTCGAATACGGTGTCGAGGCGCTCAGGCCATTGTGTTATGAGAACAACGACATGAGCCTCATCGGGGCGATGAACACCGAACGCTGGTCGCAACTAGCCCAAACCCTTGTCGATCTGAAATTGATCGATCCGGCCAACCTCAATGTCCCTGCTTCCTTCTCAAGCCAGTACTTGGCCCCTAGCCCATAAGCCCCAAGAGTCGGCGGCTGGCCGTTCCCCGAGGACGCCCAAAAGGCCAATCGCATCGGTAGCGACTCCTAGAACTGCCTCTTTATGCAACCTAATCTCCTAAACCCTCTTCGGAACCTTGTGCTTGCCACCCTCGGTCTTTGGGCATGGCCATCTCATGATTTCACCTCGGCGCAAAGCCTTGCACCTGAACGCACCGAATCGAATCTTCTACCTCAAAACGAGCCTCATGGCGACGAGTCTCATGGCGATACGAGCAAGGTGCGTTTTCACCATCGTATCGACGAAGTTCTAGATGCGATCCACTTCGGCCCAGAGATCCCCTTGGCCAGCGACGAGGAGTTCCAACGCCGGATTTACCTCGATTTGCTAGGGCACGGACCGACAGTCGCCGAGTCGGAGCGTTTTTTTAAACGGCTCGGCGAATCACCCGAACTCAGGACCCAGGTAAGAGAGGAATTGATCGACGATCTGTTGGCGCGCGACGAATTTGCTCGCTACTACTCCAAAGTTCTCGAGGTCATGTTCACCGAGCGACGCGAGGTCATCGGGGTCCTCGAAGTCCGTGCGATGATCTACCAATGGCTCAAGGACCAACGTCCTATCAACGAACTTTGCATGGAGATCCTCGCGGCCGATGGGACCGAAGCATCGCCTCGCGCAGCGGCCTGTTTTTTCCTCAACCGCAATGCCGACCCGAATCTAGTGACCCGCGATGTAGCTCGTATCTTCTTGGGTCGCGATATCCAGTGCGCTCA
Organism: Pirellula sp.; assembly: GCA_021299695.1. GTDB lineage: Bacteria > Planctomycetota > Planctomycetia > Pirellulales > Pirellulaceae > JBKCUI01. The sequence continues at coordinate 50,017 of JAJTEK010000014.1, forward strand.
GTGCCACGACCATCCTCTGTTCTCCGACTACAAGCAGTCCGAGTACTACGGAATCCTCTCGCTGGTCAACCGCACGTACTTGTTCAAGGACGAGAAACGAGGCAATCTTCTGTACCTAGGAGAAAAAGCAGAAGGCTCATTAGAATTCGCATCGGTCTTCGAGCCCCAGGCAGGTAAGTCAACCGCCCAACCGATGCTTCCGACGGCCATGGCCATGGATTCCGAACCGGACTTTGTCGATTCAAGCGATGCCTACATTGTCGCCCCTGAAAAGGACCAGCGCGGAGTGCCGCGATATAGCCGAAGGCAGCAACTGGCCGTACTAGCGACCCATCCTGAAAATCAAGCGTTCAACCGAAACTTAGCCAACCGCCTATGGGCCAACATGATGGGCTCGGGGCTGGTCCATCCAGTCGACATGCACCATTCGGGCAACCCCGCCTCTTCCGCTCAACTGCTCGAGACTCTCGCGGGGCATCTGGTCGAGGGTCAGTACGACTTGCGAGAGTTTCTCCGGCAGATCGCCCGCTCCAAAGCTTACCAACGCTCCGTCCTGGCACCGGATCTAAACCTTTGGGACGGTCCCCCGGGTGGGATAGCAACCCTCTGCGAACGGAGCGCCCGGTTCGAGGCAAAGGTGCGAGGTTTGGCCCCTGAGCTTCAGAGCCAGCAAATCGAACTGCAGGAAGCTGCAAAGAAACTCGCCAACTCCCAAGCCGATGTTCGAAAGCTCCAGCTTCAAATCGATCAAGCTAAGGAACTCTACGGGCAAAGGATCCAGCAGCGCGATCAAGAACTCGCCAAGCAGCCGTTAGAGACCCAGACTCCTGAGCAAAAGGAAATCCTTCAGGCCGCCCAAGAACGGCTCGATGACCAACGCAACCGCATCGTCGCGTTGGTCAATCGACGTTTGGCTCTCGGGGAGTTTGTAGCCCAAGCAAGAGGACTTCAACGCAGCGCGCAGAGACGCTTCCAAGCAATCCTCGATGAGCAATCCGATTGCAAGCAGCAACAAGCCAGGATTCAAGCTCTCATCGAGTGGCTCGAGGCGCGAAGTCGCATAGAGAATCATGAATCCAAAGTGGATCCAGAGACCAACAGCCAATCGCGGGCCCAGTTCGAGTTGCAAAGCTTCGAGCTGATCGAATCGTGGCGCCGCGCCTGGGCCCTGCGCACCGTTCGGAGCTTGACTCCCGAACAAGTCGCTGGAGCGACGTACTTTGCCCTCGAAATGGATCAACCCGTGCGGATCAAAACCCAGGCCGATTGGCAAGCAAGCCATCGAGAAGTTCCCAATGGCTCAGAGGATCCCAAAAAATACGATCAATCGCTAAGCGCTGCCCTGGCCGGGAATATGTGGGAAACCGTCGAAGACCTCATCGTCACAAAGTTTTCCGCCCCCGCTGGTGCTCCTCAGGATACCTTTTTTGCGACCGTCGATCAGGCATTGATGATCCAAAACGACCCGAGTTACCAATCGTGGCTCAAAGCCAACCAAAGCCATCTGATCGATCGCCTTGCCCGGATGCAACAGCACCAGCAAATCGCCGAGCAACTCTACCTGTGCGTGCTGTGCCGAATGCCACAGGCCCAAGAGGTCCAACGCGTCGGTACGCTCTTGGATCAATTTCCAGACCAACGCACCGAGATCGTCCAAGAACTCGTTTGGGGCCTACTGGCATCGTCCGAATTCCGTTTTTCCATGTGATCACACCATGAGCAACCACCAATATAAACCCTGCGGAACGGTCGATCATCGGATCGCTCGCAGGCAGTTCATGGGCGAGTTCTTCACAGGACTCGGTGTCACAGGACTCGGGCTCACAGCAGGCACGAGTCTATTTTCGCACCCGCTGGGTGCCAGCCAAGTCGCCAAGGCTGGCAAGTCGGTGGTGGTGGTCTATTTGAACGGTGGGGTCAGTCAGTTCGAATCCTGGGATCCGAAGTCCGATCTGCAGACCGGCGGTCCATTTAAATCCATCGCCACGAGCGTACCGGGTATCCACGTCTCGGAACTGATTCCGCATACGGCCAAGCAGATGCATCACATGGCATTGATAAGGAGCATCAGCACCGATCTTGACGACCATGCCCTATCGAACAACATTGTACGCAGCGGACGGACCACCCGCTCTGCGACCGAGTATCCCGAGTTGGGAGCCGTCGTGGCCAAGGGTTTGGAGCGAGCGGATTTTCCGCTGCCAGGTCACATCACGACCATGCTTGGCGGGATCGGTGGGCGATCCAACAATGCAGCTTACCTGGGACCTCGCTATGCCAGCGTGGCCGTCGGAGCTGAGAAAGGTGGAATCGTCAATTCCCAGCTTCCCGATGGGATGTCGGTTCAGGTCGATAGCCGACGTCACGATTGGCGACGGTTCGTCAACAGCCAACATCGCAGCAAGGTGCAATCGGCCGAGATCGACGCCTACACCCAGAGCTACGAGCAAGCGTTGCGATTGATGGAGAAACGAGATCTGTTCGATATCTCCCGGGAACCCGAAGCTTATCAGCAAGCCTACGGCAAGACCGAATTCGGCAAGCAAATGCTCCTGGCTAGGCGGTTGGTCGAACAGGAAGTCCCCTTCATCGAAATCCAACACGGCGGATGGGATTTCCATCACAACAACTTCGAGTTTCACTTGCACTATGTCGCTGACTTCGATCGGCCTTTTGCACATTTCATCGCAGACCTTTTTCAGCGCGGATTGCTCGAAAGGACGCTCGTAATCGTCATGACCGAGTTTGGGCGAACCCCGACGATCAACGCAGGATACGGTCGGGATCATTATCCCAAGGCCTGGTCGATCGCTCTGGCAGGCTCCGGGATCCAGCACGGCGCTGTCATCGGTAGTACGGACGCCAAAGGGGTCGAGGTGAGGGAACGGAAAGTCGACCATCGCCACTTATTCCATACCTACCTGCGCGCCGTCGGAATCGCTTCCTCTGGCGAATTCGAAGTAGCCGGTAGGAAATTCCCCATCGCCGATCCGGCCTTTGGACCTATCGAGGAGTTGCTGGCATGACTTTCCCAAACCCCGCGTACTTGGAATCAACGGACCCGCCAACAAAACAGCCCGACGAGCTACCTCGGTTCGATCCTGTCGGAGCCAAGCCCCTTGCCGATTGGGAGCACGCGTCGAAGCTCTTATGCTGTCGAGTCGATCCGACGGGTACCTATGTCGTCGCAGGCGGAATCGACCAAGCCATCCAGCGTTGGCACATCGCTACAGGATCCAAAACAACGCTTCTGGGGCACGAGAATTGGGTTCGCACCCTGGGGTTCTCGCCGGATGGTCAACGGCTTTATTCCGGCGGTTACGACGGACGTTGGATCGCCTGGGACATCGCATCCGAGGTGCCCAAGCCCCTGAAGGTCGTCGATGCGCATCGCGGGTGGCTGCGCGGCTTGGCCGTCAGTTCTGATGGCCAACGGATCGTCACTTGCGGTAACGACCGATTGGTCAAGTTATGGTCGGCAGACGACGGGCGGCAGATTCAGCAATGGTCGACCGAGCCGAATATCCCCTACTGCACTCTGTTTGTCCCGAGTTCGGATCCGACACACAGCGGGGACATTCTCTGCGGGGATGTTGTCGGAAACGTGTACCATTGGACTCATCCAAGAGGGGAACTACTGCGTAAATTCGATGCAACCGAGCTATTTTTCCACATCGGCGACATTGCCCCCTTCGGAGGGATTATCAATATGGCGTTTAGCCCTGATGGCAAACATCTGACGGTTGTCGGACTGCACCAATGCACCAACGCCCCGGCGGGCAACCGACGCGCTGTAGCCATGAGCTTCGATTGGCAAACCGGCCAAAAGGGTCTCAAGCAGGAGTGTTTGAAGAAGGAGCTCGACGCGACCCTATGGCGAGGGGTGTATCATTCGAGCGGCACGTTGATCGGGATCCTCGAAAAGGAAATCGCCTTTTGGAATTTCGGCAGTCACGATGTTTTTCACCTAGTTACAACTCCGAGTGAGATCTTCGACTGCGACTTGCACCCCAACCAAATCGATCTCTACACAGCGCATTTCGACGGCCATGTCCGTTCGACACGTCTGGGCAGTCTCTAGTTCGATCGCTCGCTCGATAAAAGGCCTGTTTCCCAGGGAAAGTGTTGGATTTACCAAGGTGGACAAATCGAGGGCATGAGGTAAAATCAACGGAGATTGCCCAGCGGCGGTCTTGATGCCCTAGTAGCTCAGTTGGATAGAGCGCGGCTTTCCTAAAGCTGAGGTCGCAGGTTCGAATCCTGCCTGGGGTACTCGGTCGAGCCGATACTGGCCGACAAGCTCGGTGTTGACTGCTTTGAGTGCAGCATATTGCGCAGAACGGATGCGATTCTACCAACCGTACGAACCATGTCCTCGACGCCAAGCATCGGGGTGGATCCCATAAGCTCCAAGATATCTAGTGAAATCTTTTTGAAACACAGAGGCACAGAGAGTGCAGAGAGCACAGAGTTGCGAGGACTTATTCCATCCTCTCTGTGTCCTTTGTGTCTCTGTGTTTTCATTTTTTGAAAAGGAGTTAGTCGTCGGTGTTCGGCTCAAGATGCCAGCTTCTGCCTCCGCCGGGCAAGCCCGAAAACCCATAAGGGAACACTGGGGGATTGAGTACCAGCAGGGCTACATCCTCGATGTAACTTTTACGAAGATACAAAAGACTTATCGCACATTTTTCTAGCATCTAACATGCATTGCCCTGATCAATCGGTGAGCCCCGAGGCTCGTAAGAATATGCATCGAGTAATGTGAGTCTTCGAAGAGCGACTGACTCCATTCTTCACCCCACCTCTGCATACACTCCCGTGTTTTGCTCAGGGTAGCTCTCATAAACATGTTCAAAAAGCGCAGAACACTTCTGATTGTATATTTCCGGCGAATACGCGTCCGGAAGTCCGTAATCGAGAGTGTCTTCGATCGCTAGCTTCAACGTCGATCGAGCGGCTGATTTCTGCCGCCAATTGAGCACCAGTAACTGCTTGAGTCGCGCAAGCAACTCTCTGGCTACCTTCTTGACCTGCTCCCGTTCGGCCGTGCTCAGCTCTGGTGAAGGCCGAGTGAGAATGTCAAAAATCACCTGTTCCTCGATGCTCAAGTTCTCTCGCACATGGCGTTCTTGCTCGGCATCAAGACTCCGGGATAATTTCATCAGCTCCTCAAAGAGTTGCTCGATGTTGCGACTGCCACTGTTGTAGCTTTCGATCAACTCTTCAAACTTTTCTGAGAAGTCGGTGCGAGTCCGGTTCAGTCGCAACATCTTTCCAAGCCTCGCGGCAATCGCCGCCTTGAGTACCTCAAGATCGGTGTTCTTGTGCTTGGATTCCTTGAACTGAGCCGCAAGAGCCTCAAAATTGATCTTCGCGAGATTGATCGCTGGTGGACCTTCTTCGCGGATCGTCAATCCGGTGATCGATTCGTCTAGCAAGCCTCCAATTTGCTGCAAGATGGTTGCGATGTCCGGCGGATTAGGACAAAGCTTAGCGCGGATCGCACCGGCGAGCGTTGCGATGCCCGCGACCCGCACAGAAAACTCCACCGCCGCTGGGTCAGGCTTCACGGCTCGATAGAGGGTGCCAACATACTTGTCATGACCAAAGAACTCGCGCCGACGATCATCCGGGCTGATCAGCGCATCGATGGCGTTTTCGATCGCCGAAAGACGCTCCATTCCTCCCAGTGGCAAAGCCTCCATCGCAACGAGATCAATACCGTGTGCGGTACAGAACCCGGTGGCCGCAACGATGGCTTCACGAAGGGCTGCAACCAGGAGCCCTTTATCCTTGACCGGATTTGTCCCCCCTTTGCCAGCCCCGTAAATCGCCAACGCTTTCTCCAGCGAGGCAAACACATTGGCGTAGTCGACAATCACCCCGCTATGCTTGCCCGGGAAGACCCGATTCGCGCGGGCAATGGTCTGCATCAGCGTGTGATTCCGCATGGGCTTGTCCAGGTAAACCGTCGAGCAGCTCGGCGCGTCAAAGCCCGTTAGCCACATGGCGCACACAAACACCAACCGTAGCGGGTCATCGGAAGCTTTGAATTTCTCGTCGAGTCCCGGCTGGGATTCGTTCATCCGCTTCCGATGCGGTTCGATGTCGATCCCGAGCTTTTTCATCTGCTCGATCTCGTTTTGCCCTGGCGAAACGATCACGGCCATGTCGGTCGTGGTGAGGATTCCCAACCGCTGCCGAAGCGACGCCTCGTCGGATTTTGACAGGTCGTAGCGGCCGAGCTCCCTCCGTACTTTTGCCAATTCAATCGCCCATTGCTTCCTTACTTTTTCGTACATCCGCAACGCGGTCGCCTTGTCGATCGATACAACCATCGCCTTGCCCACGAACCCACGACCCAAGAAGTGCTGCACGATGTCTTGGGCCACCGTCTCCAACCGATCGTCACGGGTGATGAGGTGATACTGTTTGCCCAGCACCTTCGCGAGCTTTTCTTCCTGCTCCGCGTCGAGCTCCGCGTTTTCGATCAGTTCATAGATGTTTTCATTGAGGTCAGGATTGACCAGTTGCAGCTCCGGTGTTCGGTTCTCGTAATACAGAGGCACCGTCGCTCCGTCCTCAACCGACTGCTGGAAGTCGTATATCGATACGTAGTCCCCAAAGACCTCCTTGGTTCGCTCCTCACCTGCGATCAGTGGCGTACCCGTGAATGCCAGAAACATCGCTTTGGGGAGCGATGCTCTCATGTTGAGTGCGAGCGTATCGTATTGGCTGCGGTGGGCTTCGTCGGTCAGCACGATCACATCCGAACGATCGGTCAGCATCTCTGGCGTTTGGAACTTGTGCACCAGCGTGAAAACATAGCGATGGTTACCTCGCAATAGCTCACGAAGTTTCGCACCGCTGGCTGCGTGGCACTTTTCACCTTCGGACTCGCTCACCGCACCGACGCTTTTGAACGTCTTGGCGATCTGCACGTCGAGCTCCACTCGGTCGGTGACGACCACAAACGTCCAATTGCCGGCTAGCTTGCGCAGGACTTTCTGCGCAAAGAACACCATTGAAAAGCTCTTGCCACTCCCTTGCGTTTGCCAGAACACTCCGCCTCGACCGTGGCCGAGCTTGCGGGCCTCGAGCATCGAAGCGATGGCGTTGTTGACGCCGAGGAACTGATGGTTCTGTCCGAGAATTTTTACTAACCCAGCTTTGTGCTCGGAGAACAAAGTGAAATTCTCGACCAGATCGAGCAAGCGGCTGCGGTCGCAGGTTCCCCGCAACATGACTTCGAGGGAGACCCGGCGAGGTTCGTCTTCGCGTTCGATGCGTTTCCATTCGAAGAACCGCTCCCAATCGGCGGTGAGTGAGCCGACACGGCTATCGGTGCCGTTGCTAGCGATCAGCATCGCGTTGAACCAGAAGAGCTGGGGAATCTGCTGCTTGTAATGGGTCAAGTTCTCATCGAACGCCGCCCGCGCCGGTACGAGGGGTTTCTTCAGTTCGATCACCACCCAGGGGAGGCCATTCACAAAACCGACCAGATCGGGCCGGCAGGTGTAGAGGTTGCCGACCACGCTGAGCTGGCTGACTAACAGGAAGTCATTTTGCTCGGGGTGTTCCCAATCCACCACGCGCAAGCGTTCGGTGGATTGCCCCCCTCGCCCTCTGGGAGAGGGGCCGGGGGTGAGGGACTCGCGTTCGGGGATCGAGACCGGGATGCCTTCTTTGAGGAGTTTGTAGACCTCGCGGTTGGCCGCCTCAAGGCTCATCGCCGAGCGATCGCGTGCTAGTTCGTCGATGGCCGTCTGGATCGCTTCGGGTGGCAGGCCCGGGTTGAGCTTGGTCAGTGCAATTCGCAGACGCTCCACGAGCACCACTTCGCTTTTGGTCTCGCGACCGAGCGTGCCGGTTGTGCCGAAGGTTTCTTCCATTGCCGAAGTCGTTTGCCAGCCGAGCGATGCAAAGATCCCGATGGCGGGTTGTTCGACGAGTTGGTCTTCGGAGTAGAGGGTGGGTTTCATCGGGGTGCGAGTACTACATTTACGCTGCCGTCAAGAAGTTCGATGATCGAATCTCGTAAGGCTTTCGTAGTGCTAATCGGGTACTACCTTTTGGTTATTTTCGGCCCAACGTAAACGACAAACACCGGTTTGCCGAGGACAATAGGCCAGGAGAAATGAATCCGATATTGAGGCGTCTTGATCTTTCCGTGCCGCGAGCAGATTAGGTACTCCCCAGGTATTGTCGGATGAGGGAATGTCAGTGCACTTGCAAACTCCGCAAGCTCACTTGGAGACGAATCAGAGAACCATGCTTTGTCACCAGTGAAATACTGGGTATACAAATCATTGCCTTCAGGAGTTCGATTACCTCTTTCATCAATGCAACCGCAAAGTCTATCAAGAACACTCAGCCTAATAACAATGCTATCGGCCACACCTGAATGGAATGGTTGCCCGTCCATTGGGGAAAATGCATCATCGACGATCGAGAGCTTATCAAATCGCAGGCGAGCATACGACATCAATGTTTGCCAAGATCTATACGGAGTTGAGATCGCTTCAAGAGTGGGCGTAACGGATTGAGTCGACCAATGGTTCGTGATTTGGACGGTGTGTGACGTTTCGCATTCTTTCAGCCATGTGACACTGATAATCTTTTTAAGCCAGTTCGATGGATCGAAACTGACGACTTCTCGATGGATGCCGTGGGCTAAACAGTACGCGGCCTCTCCGATCGCTGTGTCAGCGACATCTCCACCACCATCAGATTCCAGCCATTCATTAGGTTGGTGTTGTCGATCCTCGGTCCAAAAAGGACCTTGTCGAGTTAACCAACTCATCCAGGCTCTTTTCTTCTCTAAGGATAATGACTGCACCGCCTGTTGCATCGGTGCGGTAGAGGTCACCTGAGAATTAGCCAATGCAGGGTTACACAGCAGTTCGCTGCCATACTTTACGATCTGTTGTCGGATGGCCATGATTCGATCGACGGCATGACAGAAGTCCGAGGTTGATTGGAATTGACCATGCAAAGATAGCTCGTTCAGCAGGAAAAACACTCAATCCTCCCAACCAGCGAAGTAGTTCATGTCTTTGTCGAACTGGTCGAAAAAACCCGTTGGCCACTGGTCAATCGTACCGTCGGAGGCTACCTGGGGACTGCGATATGGAACCTCTCCATCGCGTTGCGCCGAGAAGAAGTGCAAAGCAACGTCCTTCGAGTCGATTTTACCGCTTTTGACGGCTCGGCGTATGCCGTTCAAAACGTGATCACTATGCGATTCGACGATCACTTGAATCCCCGCCTGTGCAACTTCGGCAAGGAACTCTCCGATGAGAGCTTGCCCGGAGGGGTGCAGGTGAACTTCTGGATTTTCGATCAACAGCAAATCACCTTTTTCCGCTGCAAGTGCCGCAACAATGACGGGCAGAACTTGCGTAAGTCCGAACCCGACGTTGATCGGACGGTGAAAGTCGGTGTCGTTGCTAGTTCGTATGCCTAGCAAAACGCTATTGGTTTGGGCGACCTTTTCCAATTGAAGCATGATCCCCGGAAAGAAGTTTTGCATGCGTGCTTCAAGTTGTTTGAACAAGGTTGGTGGTGCCGATTCAATGAGAAGCGTATCGATAACCGCATGGTCTGACTTTTGATAAAGAAGTCCGACTGCGTTTTCACCACGAGAGCCGACAACTTGCAGCGCGTTTGGATCCTTTAGTTGATAGCTGTCACGTGGGCCGACTCGCTCTGCAGTAAGATAGGTCAATGTGCGTATGCTCCGGGGCAGTCCACCCGTCCGAGGTATTTCTTGGTCGGACTCAGGGCACAGGTAGTGCAATCGATTGGGGTAGTCCAAAGTTACTGACCCAGGGGGCCAATTGGCCTGAACGGTGACGTTCGCCACACGCAATGACATGGCTTCTTTGTCTTCTTCGCATGTGAATTGCCAATGCAATTCAATGTTGTCGATCAACACGCCGATCTTTAATTCATAACGACCATGAACTTTGTCGATCACATCGCCGGCGGAGCCGAGTTGAATCAATCCACCATTGAGTTGCAGGCGATTGGACCACTCATGCTCCGACATGGTTTGATGAAGCAGTACGAGCGCCTGCATGATGGTCGATTTACCCGATGCATTAGTTCCTGAGAGTAATGTTAAACTTGCTAACGGGAGCGACAATTTGCGGAAACATTTGAAGTACTCAAGATCAAGTCTGGTAATCACCTAACACCTCTTGGAACATTTCGTTGGCGATAGCGAAGCGTTTCTTGACTTTCCAGGTGCTATTGGGACCGTTAGTGATCACATCGTTAAACTCTGGGTTTAACATCAACGAATAGAAACGGCTTTTTAGTTCTTTTGATTTCGCTTTGACAAGATCCGTCGAATAGTGGGCCAATCCAGTAGACATCACATCCCATAGTGAGGCATTGACAACACTTCGGTGACTTTGACCAGGAACATGTTTGCGAAAAGCATGCCGCCCGAAAAGCTCTAGATTATTAGTGAGGCTTAATCGCAGCGCTTTGGATGCATCCGCAAGCTGCGTCTCAGATAGCTGGTTGAAATTTTCCAACGCACGGGCAAGGAACTCATCCATGTCACTCTTATTGTAAGCTTCGACGCCCAGTGAGTAGAAACCGCAAAAACGATTTACGAATTCACGATCCCGCATTTTCTTGGAATCGAGACTTCCACCCGTTGCATTCTTGAAAAGACGGGTTCCCACTTCTGCCTTCAGCCAACGGGTAGCGGCGCCCATGTAAAGGCAGTTTCGCATCTGTTGCCTAGTGAGTTTAACCCCACTATTGACTCGATCAAAGATATCGAGTTTGGCCCGTTCAGGAACTTTCGAGTCGATGATGTAAAGTTCAAGATTGCAATCCTCGACGCGATTCTGGAACTTTGGTGACAGCTCGCTAAAGTGCTTACCATGCAAGCTTTCTTGCGTCGGCAGATAAAGTCTAAAGTCATTCCGAAGAAAAGATTGGAATGTGGATAGACGCTGCAGACCATCGACGACGATCGTGCGTCCTTTTTTGTCTTCTGCCAAGTAGAAAACCGGGAGTGGGATACGCATCAGCACCGATTCGATCAAGCGGCTTTGTTTTTCCATATCCCAAACAAAATCGCGTTGGAAATCGGGATTCAGGATAAAACCACCTGCAGCAATTCGGCGAACGACATCGAAGACGGTTCTTGTTTCTTTGCGGATTAAAAAAGTATCGATGGGATAGTCGCCCAAACCGCTATCTTCGGCTCCATCGAGGCCTTCGATTTTCTCCTCTTGGAATGCGAGTTCTACGTCGCTGATCGTCTCGTGGTTGTCGGTGGACATGATCTGAGTTTCAGAAGATTCGTCGGGCCGGACTCGGAGGTTCTAAATTCATCTCCGCTCATTCTACGACAAAACAAACAAAATGGGTAAAAAATGAGCTTGTCGGATGATTTCGGGACAACTTTCGCATGGCAAAATCGGACTAGGCAGCGGGTAGAGACTGTTCAAGCTCTCGTTCGCTGTGTTCTTCGGCCAGTTCTAGGAAATCGAAGGTGTATTCGTCTTGGTGGATCAGTACGTTTTTTGACCAGCCGAACTTGCGAGTCATGGGCAGGTAGAACTCCGGCTTGAGAGGGTCGGAGCGACGCTCCATGATGGCAATATTTTGGCTCCAGCCGATTTCTCGCACCAGCGGTGCGAGTTTTTCCAAGCCCCGGTAGAGCTCGAAAAAGGCCCGCATCCGCCAGAGATTTGAGGCCGAAAAACCGCTTACGCCGGGGAATTCCTTCTGCAGGTCTGTCGCCAGTTTCTGAACGATGGCTTTCGCGTCTTCCAATTGTGCCGCAGGTTGTGGCACAACACCCGCCATAGTTCGGTAGAGTGCTATGGGTATCCTAGTCGGCTCTGTCATGCGGGCACCACCGTGCCGGGGTCGCAATTAGAGAAAATAATCTCCAGCCACTGGTTGGAGAAGTCCCATACTCTACGAGTGGTTTTGCGGAGCCCGAAACCAAAAACAGATTCCGCAAAGTTTTTTGTAGCGATTTTAGACTCCGCAACCACGCTAGAAGACTTCCCGGCCTTCGGCCAAATTGATCAGTCCAGGAAAGCCTAGAGTAGCAGGTCGTCTACCGCTGCCAGATTGTAATTCTCGGACAATGCCTGCGTCCCTTATCTGCCGGAGCAGGCCCAACGCGGTTTTTTTGTGAATCCCGTATTCCAGATTAAGTTTCTCCGCCAGATCGGAAGAACGAAAGACGGGTTTGCTGAAGATCGCATCTAGAATGATAACGGTATACTGCGAGTGAGTAGCCTCGTGAATCACCTGTTTCATTTCTTCGTAGATGGCTTGAATTGCGGACAATCGGACGCTGTTCTGCCCAGCGTTGGAACTGATCTGCGTTACAGGAACGCCTGCTAAGCAGCTATTTGAAAACAATCCTTCCTTACGATTGATACCATCGAATTCATGGAAGATCACGATTCAACTTCCTTCACCAAATCAAGGTAATAATCCGAGTTCCAATTTTGAATCGCGTTTAGGCAAGATCGTACCACCAACTTGCATTCGCTCATGTCGGGAATCGTGAGTGATCGTGTAATTGTAGTGTTATGCGAATAATTATTTATGAATTTCCAGACCTTCTCGCGGACGACTTCGTCTGGAAAGATTCGATCCATTTTACCCTTGAGTCCAATGGATAAAGGAATCATTATCCCCCCAAAGGCTTCCATGAATCGGCGAACAACATTCGGAAGGCTCAGCAAACTCGTATAATCACCTGTCGCCGAATTATCAAACTGATACAGTGTTGAGAAAAGGAAGTGATATTCCGATTTGAACTTTAAAAGCTCCTTTGGAATTGGCTCAAGGACTGCTTCGCCGTCATCCATACGCGTGACAAGAACAACACCCCATTTCTTCCATAACGCATAATCTTTTTTGTTTTTTTCGTCATCCACCGCCCACTCACGAATCAAGTTGAAGAACTCAAAGCTATGCGTTGAAAGGAAGAGCTGGCAACACCCGGAAAGTTGTGTCTTGATGAGCGCATAGGTGTTGAAAAGGTGGTTCGCGTCGAGGCTTGAGATAGGGTCATCAATGAAAATTCGAGTCTCAGCTAGCGGTTGTTGTCCATCCTGGACTCTTGTGATGAAGTAGGCGAAAGCAATTGCTGTTCGTTCGCCCTCGCTCAGGTTCTTGGCTACATTTGTTCCACGAACGATCTGAAACCGCTTTTCACTCGAGACTGTAACCCTCAAATCGTTCTTTCCAAAGTAGGCTGAAAGCAGTTCGTTGATCCGCTCAGATCCCTTCGCGGCATCTGATAAATCCCTCTCTAATTTTTCGATTTCTGCCTCTAATTCGCATAATTTTTTTGATTGATTGTCGATGTTTAGTTCCAGCGTTTCAACTTCCTTTTTTGTCTCGTTGTATCTTTCCTCTATGACAAAGTATGCTGCAAAATGCTTTTCAAGTGCGAGGAGCGCCTCGTTGCGATTCTTTTCGAAGGCGATGGTTCTTTGGTTGTGTGAGTCAATGACATTATTGATCGCCTCGATTTTAGCGGCGATTTGGTCGTCAGGATCATCAAACATCGGGAGTTCAATAACATCAAATGCCTTTGTCTGCTTTGCCCGCACAAGTCGTTCTAAGGCTTGTAAAGCGCATAACCTTTCGCTCAAAGTATTGTTCAGAGAACTCTCTTCAACCACGAATCGTTCAACAAGTTCTGGGTAGAAGTCGTTCCTGTGATCTAGAGGGATTTTCTCCTTCATCGCCTCTTCTATTGTACGACCAAGATTTACGAGATCTCCCATCAGACTCTTGTATTCGGCAGAAAAGTGCCCTTCGAGTTGATCTAATAAATCCCTGGGTAACAAATGCCCGCAGAATTGGCAGACGGCTTCATCGTCATGTATTTGTAGGCCATCGTTTACCCAGCGTTCAATTGTCGGGTTCTCTTTGAGTCGTTGGATTGGTTCGCTTGCGGTGACTGTTCTAGCAAGTAATGAGGCCGTTATCGAAATCAGTTCGGAGATCGATGTGAGTTTAGAAACTTTCCGATTAAGCGATGGCTTTTCATCCTTGGAACGGTAGACAGATATATACCTGTCTATCGTGTTCGTATCCAGTAGGTATTCGTCCGGCTTTTCTTTGCAAGTATTCACACGAGGTTCAAATCGTCGCTTGTCATAATTCAGAAGGGCTAGTGGAACCTTGATGTGGTCTCTTGCGTACCGAGTCAAAGCTTTCTCGATGTCTTCCTCTTTGGTTTCTTTCTTCTGCTGGTTGGATGTAATATCCAAGTGTAGCATATCCCGTTCCGTCTTCTTAGCTTGCAGTTCTTCCTGCTTAGCAATATCGTCTGCGCCGAAGACTAATATTGGTGCGGCACTTCCTTCGACAAAGCTCAAGTTCTCAGCGATAAAGTCGCTGTTAAACACGCGGAAAACCGGCGTCGTTTGCAGATCCAAAAAAGAGTGGCTGTTCCCGTTGTCTGCGAGCAGTCTCACCTCAGCACAAGGGAAATCTGGGTGAAGATTCTTTCGTTCAAAGCAACGAAAAACTCTCGATAGGGTAGTCTTGCCGGAGTAGTTCCAGCCGTAAATCAAGTTGAATTGCTTGAAGTCTGATAAGTTTTTAGGCCAGTAAAAGTCGCGGTATACGCCGAAATTTTTGATGTGATCGATACGGCGAATCATTGTTGATAGTTTCCTACGTCGATTTGCCCAGATAGTAGCCGCGGCAACAACAGGTCGCGCGTGCGGCGGAGGTTTTCGATTTTCTTGGCAAGATTGATGAGTTCCGCAACGAGCGGATCAACTAGTTGGTCGAACTGCACGGCGATCTGTGAGTCTGGAAGCGTGAGCTGCAAGCCACCCACGGTTCGCTGGTTGATTCCAGGCTGTGCTGCATTGGCATTCTTCGACCGAATAGCCTGCACGGTGTCTGGTTCTTGAAGCCAGAGATATAGAGCGTTTTGTTTGAGCCTGACGCCGCTAGCTCGCAACAGGAAAACGTGCTCGTTAACGCTACACTCAACGTGCGGAAACCCATCGCGGAAATAGGATGACTTGCCGATGTAAGCGCCGTCCTTGTAAATCGCCACGTCGCGGTCTCGCACAATGCCCTTGCGCATCCCCTGAAAAAATTCCCTCGGGACGAACTTTTCGCTTGCGAAATCATGCTGACCGATGCCGTTGATGTTTTCTGCGCCGATGCTGGGCACTCCGTTTTCGACATCACGAATGCCACCCTTTGGCCGCTTGCCAGATTCCAGCGCCGCAAGATGCGCGCCGAGTGTTGCCACCTCCCATCCCTTTGGAATCTCGCCTAATGGCGACTTGACGCGGGGGACGGATTCGTGGCCGGGGAAGCGGAAGTGGACGAACCACTCGCGGTACAGGCCGCGGGCCATCGACTCGAGGATCTTGATCCGACGCTGGCTGTTCTCGATCAACTCGTCATAAGCCGACAAAATACCAGCTATGCGCCGCTGGATGGGAAGGGGAGGGACACTGACTTTTACGTCTGCAATCCGCGAGGGCGCGGTGTGGCGAATCTTCGTTCCGCTGGCCGAACCGCGAATCTGCTGACGGACCGGTTTCGTGTTAAACAGGTAGTAAATGAAATGCTGGTCCGCCTGTTCTAGATCACGAATCCGAATCAAACCGAGTCGCTGGTTGTGCAGGTAGACACCGCTTCGAGGAATGATTGCGCTACTGCCGAGCAATCCTTCTGCCTGCTCAGTCATCGCGACGATTAGGTCGCCCTCATTCAGAACATAATCTTCGGGAATCGGCCCGCGATACCATTTCGCTTTGTCTGCGCGTTCCTTGAATCCACCTTCCTCAAGAAAATTGCCGGGAGTCAGTACGACATGTGTGCCAGTACTGCCGAAGTGCTCACCGAGAAAGGCGAAGCCGTGCTTTATCTCAAGGAGTTCGCCCAGTTTGCAGTTTCGCCACTTAACCATCGCTCACCCCTCCAATATTCCTGCCACATTTGCGGCAATAGTTTGCTCACGCGTCCGCGCTTGGGCCGTTGTTTTTCTCGTCATCGTGTTTCCTCCGGGGGCAATGTGTCCGGATTCCCCAGCGACTTCATGTCTTCAGTCGCCAATCGTCTTTCAACCTTCTTTACATCCTCAGCCGGAGGCAATGACTCCGGACGAATACCTCGCTCCAGTAGTGTCCTGCGAACTGCTTGATTGTTCGTAATATGCTCTTTGGAAATCGCTGACTCGCTGGTCATTCCATGCTCGCGAGCATTGAAGATGGTGATCTCGGCCGCAAAGTCCTTGGCCTTCAGAATGATCGTCGGCGCAAAGTCAGCTAACGGTCGATTGTCCGGAACCTTCCACTCCGCTTTCATCGCACGCGTGGTCTTGTTGAATAAGGCTTGATCGCCCTTGCTACGTATCAACGCAAAATCCTCGTTGCCACCTGTCTGCTCGAAAATGACGGCCGAAAGTTCGGTTTCCGTCACGCTCAGCTTTTTGCGAGCCGAGACGCGTTCCGCTTCCAAAAGACGTTGCTCGATCAACTCAGCACGCCGAGTCTGAACGGCAAAGTAGGTCTGTGCAAAGGCGATCTCCGGTTTGCGTGGGTCTCCGTTCTGTGCGATCAAGTAACAGGCGTAACGCGTAAGCATCCAATCGTCGATCTCCCGCTGACTGCCAGAACCAAGGTCGACCATTTTGTTGACGTCAACAAAATGGTCTCTGATCGAGTGTCCTGAGACTTCGCAGGCCGTTTTCGCCTTAGTTATCGCCGAATTTAGGAAGTTTCGCCACTCGGCATACCCGAGCAAATGCTGTAGATCGCGTGCGAGCCAGTACTCAACTCCGGTGTCGGTCTCCTGAGCATGCCCCTCGAAGCTAGATATTAACGTGTCAATGAGTTCCTTTTTCATCGTGCGAGAATCTCCATTACGTTTTTCGAGATGGTTTGCTCGAGCGTTCGCGCTTGGGCGTTGAGAGTTTCCAGTTCCTCGTTCATCGCTGCGAGCTGCGTTTTGAAATCCTCGTCGCTCACCTCCTCGCCCGGGGCTACCCCCACATAACGGCCTGGATTGAGCGACCAGCCTTGCGCCTCGATCTCCGCAAGCGTCGCTGACTTGCACAAGCCCGGTACGTCGGCATATTTGAGCTTCTTGCCGAAGACTTCCTTCAATTTCGCCTCGGTCTCCTGGCCCCCTACGGTCAAGTCGGGCGCTTCGCCCCGATACAGACGCACCAAGTTCGCGATGAACCCGATCTGCGCAGGCGTCCAATCGCGGTGCGCGCGATCGACTTGGCGATAGATATGTCGCGCATCGATAAACAACACCGTGTCGGCCCGCTTGGTCTTGGACTTGCCTCGATCGAGGAACCACAACGTACAAGGCAGCGTCACCGTATAGAACATGTTCGGGCCAACGGCCACCATGACATCGACCGCTTGGGCTTCGATCAGCCTCTGCCGCAGTTCCTGCTCACTGCTGCGCGCATCGGATGCCGAGTTGGCCATGACAAAGCCGGCACGACCCTTGGCGTTGAGCGCCGAATAGAAAAGCTGAATCCAAAGGTAGTTCGCGTTGTCGGTCCGAGGCAAACCGAACGGGAAACGGCGAGCGTTTCCTTTGGAATCATGGCCCACCATGTCCTTAAGCCGCTCTTTGTCGACCGCGTTGACATTGAACGGTGGATTGGCAAGCACAAAGTCGAACTTGCCGGTCGCGCTGTGCGGGTCATCGTAGTAGCTGTTGATGTTGCCACCATGCTTGATGTCCCCTTCGAGTCCATGCACGGCAAGGTTCAGGCGCGCAAGACGCCCTGTCTCATCGGTCTTCTCGACGCCGCAGATCGATAGCTCGGCAGCAGGGTTCTTGTGGTGCTCGGCCACGAACCGAGCCGATTGCACGAACATACCCCCGGAACCGCATGCGGGATCGAGGATTCGACCGTGGAAAGGTTCGATCACCTGCGCCAGCAACTGAACGATGCTCGCAGGAGTATAAAATTCGCCACCTCCTTGGCCTTCGCTCATGGCGAACTCGCCCAGGAAATATTCGTAGATCCGACCGAAGGCGTCGAAATCGAGCGTAGCGGGAATCTCGGAGATTTTTTTCAACAGCTCTTTGAGCAGTGTGCTCGTGAACAAGTTGTAGGTTTTCGGGAGAACGCCTGCGAGCTGAGGGTTGTGCTTCTCGACCTCGCGCATGGCCGCGTTGACCTTAGCACCGATATCGGACGCTTCGGGCAGATTGAGCAGGAAGTCGAATCGTGCCTCTGGCGACAGATAGAGCACGTTCTCGGCATGGTAGGCTGCTGGTTCATCGACACGGCTACCTCGACGCGACGAGGCACCGGCTTTTTCGAGCTTAGCTCGCTGTGCAACGAATCGAACATCGGCAAAGCGCAGAAAGATCAGTCCGAGGATGGGACCGGAGTATTCTTGGGCTTTAAGGCCAGAGTTAGCGCGGAACTGGTCGGCGGCATCCCAAAGTCGTTTTTCGAGCGAGGCCGAGGCGGCATCTTTTTCCGACGGGGCGATCCAAAGCATCAAAGACTCTTTCAGTGCGTGAAACGAATGATTGGATGGGTGATTATTTCGGCACGACCGGCTCGGCGACCTTCTTGAGCAGGGTGCGATTTTTCACCAAGGCACTAACTTAACAAACCCTCTGAGGTTTGACCATCACACCGCCGATTCTACCAACCGTTCGAACCATGTCCTCGACGCTAAGCATCAGGGTGGATCCCATACGCTCCAAGATATCTGATGAAATCTTTTTGAAACACAGAGGCACAGAGAGCACAGAGTTGCGAGGACTTATTCCATCCTCTCTGTGTCCTTTGTGTCTCTGTGTTTTCATTTTTTGAAAAGGAGTTAGTCGTCGGTGTTCGGCTCAAGATGCCAGCTTCATTCTCTTTCTTCCGCCCAGAGGTCGGAGGAAAGATGATGGTTTAGGGCGGATGCTAGTCTCGGGTACGTGCGGTTCGTCCCAGCGGGCTCATCAGCAGCGCAGGCAAGAGGACCAAGTCTCCAAGGATCGAACTGCTCATCATCGCAATCATCAATGTCGCGAATTGACGGGTCGGGTTGAACTCCGCAAAAAGGAATGGCAACATCGAACAGCAACTGATGAGCATCGTATGGACCATCGCCCTACCACAATTCGAAAACGAATCGGCGATGGCTTGTTCACGTGTGTCACCGACCTCCAGGCGGTGGCTGTACCAATTGACAAAATGCAGGGTGTCGTTGACAGCGATTCCCATCGCTACCGAGGCTGTCAGGATCCCCGCAATATCGATCGAGTAGCCAAACCAAGCCATCATGCCAAAGACGAGGGTCTCAGGAAGAATGTTCGGAACCATGATCAGCAATCCGGCTCGAACCCCTCTTGCGATAAGCATCATGACCGGGGTGATCAGCAAAAATGCCGTCGAGAAGCTCGATCCTAGATCGTCCAACAGGGCCAATTGGGTATCGTGCATCACCGGCGAGAGTCCGGTGTAGATCGCATCGAAGGCCTGTTGTTCTCCCCGGATCGGTTCGACGACTTGACGTACTCGCTCGGTCAATTGTCCGTAATCGAGTTTCGATAACGCCGAGACCTTGGCCGTGATGCGCCACGCCGTCGTCTCGGCATCCTGGGCCACCAGATTGCGATCGATGAGTTGATCGAATTGTTTACCCACCTCCGTTCGCATCACCGCTCGTCGAGAGACGTCCCTTATGCGTCCCCCGGTCGGCAGTTTGGGCAAAAACGTCGCAGCGCTCGTGACACCGCCTATCTCCGGGTTTGCTTTGAGTTCTTGTGTCAGGCGATCGACCCATACGAGTTGGTCGTAGGGCTCCAGCGAATGGGACCGAGGGAATCTCACCAGCACCTCGACCGATGCGATCGGACCGAGGTGTTCCTCGATCCAAGCCATCGACTGCCTGGTTTCGCTTTGCTCGGGAAACATATCGTCGAATTTGGTCGAGGACTTCAAATGCCAAAGCCCGTAGAAACTCACCGCAAGAAGGGTAAAGCCCAAGACACAGATCACTCGGTGATGGGATTTGACCCAAGCAGCATAGTCCCTTGCCCACGCCGAGACCGGTGGAGAGGAATCCTGAGCGCCGAGCCTGTCGGGGGAGTCCATCTGGCTGTCGCCCGATTGGATCGCTCGGTAGCGACTCTTGCACAACCAATCGGATAGCTTGGGAAAGGCTAGGAACAAGACGATTGTCGCTATGCACAGGCAGCAGGCCGAGTAGAGGCCGAAGGTTCTCACCGGGGCGAGCTGACTTGTAGCCAGCGCGATCATCCCCAAGGATGTCGTCAGGGTGGCCAGCGCGCTGGGCTTGAGTCCCAGCAGGATCGCGCGCGCCCCGAGGTGATCGCGATGGGAATAAGCTACATCGCCGTAGTAGTTCATGAAGTGGACGGCAGCCGATAACGTCAGCATGAAGACCAACGTGGGCAAAACGATCAAAACTGCGCTGAATTGACCTCCTGTCGATGCGACCAGTGCGACGGAAATCAATTGACCCACACCGGCGATCAAAAGGACGGTCATCGCTCCGCGCACGCTTTTGAGGCACAGCCATGCGAGCACCACCCCCATGATGCTCGAGGGTATCACGAGGCGTTTAAGGCTCTTCTCGGCCGCTTCATCGACCGCATAGGCTTCGTAAATACTTCCTACCAATTGCAACTGACTGCGCCCGAGGCCCTCGACCCGATCGGCCGCTGCGCGGACGAGTTCGATCGAATCCTTTTGAGAAGCGATCCCCAGGGGATTAAAGCGAATGAAGATCGCAGCCGTTCCGTCCTTGCCGATCACGGAGCCTTCGAGCCTAGCCCGAGCCGCAAGCGGGGTCAGGGAAAGAGGGGGCGCGACCAATCCATTGAAAATCTCCTCGGAGGTCTGAAGCGATTCGACGAGCGGTTCGGTCCGGGAGTCTAGGTCTTGGATGCTCTGAGCAAGCGACCCGAGGCGTGGATCGGAAAGGGTCAGGTTCTCCCAGGATGCGATCAGGTACTGATCCGAGCCGAAATGGTCGATGAACCACTCGTATCGGGCTCGCTCCACCCGCCCCTCGGGGAGCCAAGCATGGGCCGATGCGGACCCAATCTTGATATGCGATGCAGCCCAGAGAATCAGAGGCATTAGCAAAGCCAAGAGGACCAGGAACCAGAATGAGGTTCGGTCTAACTGCTTTGCTCGGGAAACTTGCTCGCTTGTCGACACAGAGGATGGATTCCCGAAACGAGGGGTTGAATCAAGGGGAGCGTCGACGAGGGATCAAGCGGTCGAAGAGCCCTTTTTTGGGGGCAGGTACCGTCGAGGCAGTTTCTCTGGGGTGATCGACCCGTTGGTGAGCGGTGCTGACGATCTCTAGGTCCGCCAATTCACCGAGATACTTCTTACGGACTTGGGGGTCTTTGCGAACGGTGTCGGGATCTCCCTCGCAGAAGACTTTTCCTTCATCGATCACGTAGCAGCGATTGACGCTTTTGAGGATCTCTTGGGCATCGTGATCGGTGATCAAAACCGAAATCCCAGCGGCCCGCAACTGATGGATGATGGGCCTCATCGATTGGACGGTCACCGGATCGACCCCGGCATAGGGTTCGTCGAGCATGATGATTTTGGGATTGGAGACCAAGCATCTTGCGATTTCCAATCGACGGCGTTCCCCACCCGAGAGCGTGGCGGCCTTGGAGGTGCGGATGTGTTTGATATTGAGCAGTTCGAGCAACTCGTCGGTCCGCTTGCTGCGGTCTCGCCATGAGTGGCCGAGCATCTCCAGAATTGCCGAAATGTTTTGCTCGACGGTCAGCTTTTTAAAGACGCTGGGCTCTTGGGCCAAGTACCCCATTCCGCCGTCGCGGGCTCGCAGGAACATCGGCCAGCGGGTCACGTCGTCTTGCCCCAAAAAAACTTTTCCATTGTCGGGTTGGACCAACCCGCAGGTCATCTTGAAAGAGGTCGATTTGCCAGCGCCGTTAGGACCTAGGAGCCCAACGATTTCGCCTGCTGCGACGCGAAAGGAAACTCCTTGGACGACCTTGCGCCGTCCGAATGTTTTTTCTAGATTTTCGACTCGTAGAACGTCCATGCTCCAGCGAATTCCTTGGGTTAGCGAATCAGGCTCATGCGTTGGAAGTTGGGGATGAATGGGATTTTGCCATAGGTCCAATAGTGGGGCCAGAAGACCATGACGGCTCGACCGATCATCAAACGGCCGGGTTGCCCGGCCTCTTGGCGGACGTTCCACATCCGAGCGTCGGAGGACGCTTGGGTGTTGTCCCCCATCGGGAAATAGTCCCCTGGACCGAGTTGGTAGATCAATCCTTCTGACGACCAGTCGGTTTGCGATGCACCCTTTGCCACACGGTAGGGATCCTTGGTGTTCCTGACGTTGATCGGTTCGTCGTAGCGGGATGAGGAGCTACCCCCAAAGGTCGTTGCGGTGTAGAAGATATCTCGGAAGACCTGGGCCTGAAGGATCTTGCCGCTGCCACCCTGGATGCCGATTCCCAGAGGAGCCGCATCGAGAGGATTCTCTGGGCGATAGACCGGAAGATGGCGATAGTTTTCCACTGCAGCCTCGATCGAATATCCACCGTCGATTCCCCAGGGGATCGATTTGCCATCGACCCACAATCGCAACGCATCGTCGACGTTGGCATAGCGGATGCGATGCGTCGAGCCGGATCGCACGGGGGTTTGCGCTTCGAGCGTCGGTGCAAAGCCTTGGGTCGATTCGAACACAGAAATCGCCTTGCCATCATGCAGCGCTCTTGCGGTCGCTTTTCCCGTGCTTAAATCGATCTGGCAAAGGAATTCGACTCCTCCCTCGACGAGCAAAAGTTCCAGAGCCTGGGTGCCTTTGGACGTTGAGATATGCCACTGGCCTGCCAAGTCGCCGACCCAATGCGCACCATCGGTTTCGATATTGTCGGAGCGACCGTTTGCGGTTCGAAAGGTCTTGTGGTTGTAGGCTGTAAAGTCGGTAATGAACCGGAAGTCGCCGGAGTTTGGCGATGCCCCCGAGCGGTTCGATTCTTCGAGCCTATGGGTAAACCTGAGCATGGCCGTCGAGCCTTCAGGCACATCGGAAACCTGTGCGTCCCAACGGTACTTCGATGCGCGATTCGTCGGCGTCGCTTGATTCTGAGTTTGCCACTTAGGCACCGAATCCTGCGAGGCGTCTTGCCATGAATCCGCAATGCGTCCTTCGCCCACGGCTGGCGAGAGATGCTCGGTGTCGGCGACGGCCTGAAGGGTCGCGCCGACGACCGAAGGTGGTTTGCGAGCGATCCGGAATCCGTCAGCCGATTCGTAGGTGGATATCCCTTTGGGGTATTTTGGGTTCTTGACGTAGATGTCCCCGTGCCAAATCTTGAGGGTCTCGCCCGGCAACCCGACGCAGCGTTTGATGTAGTTTAACTTGGCCTGCTCGATGAACTTAAAAACGATGACTTCCCATCGCTTCGGATCGCTCAGCGCATAGGCCAGTTTGCTCACGAGGATCCGATCGCCCGAGAAGGTGGCGTGATTCTTGTTTTTCTCGATGTCCATCGACTCGCGTTTGCGGCAAAGCGGGCAGATCGTCTCGACGACCATAACGTCTTTGCGAGCGCCCGTGCTGCTGTCGAACTCTTCGCTCGCCCCGCTTTGGTACTGGTAGCCGCAGTGCTCGCACTGGATGTCTTTATGGGCACCCATCAACGTTGGAGCCATCGACCCGGTCGGGATGATGAACGCGTCGGCGACAAAGGACTTGAAGAGCAGTGCGAGGATAAAAGCGACTGCCAAGCTTTCGATGGTTTCGCGAAAGACCTGAACGGGCGGCTGGGATTGAGCCCCTGAGTCATCCCCTGATTCAGCTTGGGGTTGGCTTGCAGAGGCCGAGGGATTGGATTTCGTTGAGGACAAGGCCATCGTCGATGGAACGCTTCGGATAGATAGATGAAAGGAGATCACACAGGCCGTCGAGCTGCTATTGTAGTTTTTAAGCCGAAAGCAGACTGCGCTGATTGCCGGAAATCGTTGGGGTTTGGAGCATAAAAAAAGCCCCGGAACCCTGTCGGGTTCCGAGGCTTATCAGTCGGATCAGTCGGATCAGTCAGATCAGTCGGATCAGTCGGATCGGTCGGATCGGTCGGATCGGTCGGATCGGTCGGATCAGTCGGATCAGTCGGATCAGTCGGATCAGTCGGATCGGTCGGATCGGTCGGATCGGTCGGATCGG
>JAJTEK010000108.1 GCA_021299695.1 Pirellula sp.
GGACGAGATTTGCCAGCATTCCGATTCAGGGATCGCAAAGGTGCCTGGCACCGGGTGCGGGGGCGAGTTTTGCCAGCATTCCGAGTTGGATTGGCTGTAGCCGATCGGACGGATCAGAGGCGCAGGAGGGCGGTTCCCCAGGTCAAGCCGGCACCGAAGCCGCACAGGAGTGCCAGCTTGCCCTTTTGCAGTTTGCCCTGAAGGTTCGCCTCATGAAGCGCCAGCGGGATGCTTGCTGCCGAGGTATTTCCGTATCGGTTGAGGTTGACGATGACCTTGTCTGGAGAAATTTGGAGATCTTTAATCGCCGCATCGATGATCCGCGTGTTGGCTTGATGCATGACCAAAAGATCGACATCCTCGAGGGAGTATCCGGAGGCCGCAACGACATCTTTGCAACTGTCGACGACGCAGCGGACGGCCCACTTGAATACGGCTTTGCCATCCATTTGCATGTACTGTCGACCTTGGGCCAAGCCTTCGGGTGTCAGCGGTTCTCTGGATCCACCCCCTGGGGTGCAGAGCGATTCAGGAGAGCCTTCGGCTCCGAGAGTAAAGGCGAGAATTCCGGTCATGGTTTTCGGATCGCTCGAGGCGGTCGGCTCGACCGGTTGGAGCAGGGCCGCGCCAGCACCATCGCCGAAGAGGGGATAGGTTTTGACATCCGAGGGATTAACCGTCCTGCTCATGACTTCGGCACCGACGATCAGGGCATTTCGGGCCAATCCGTTGGCGACAAATTGCGAGCCGACGATCAGTCCGTACATGAATCCCGAGCAGGCTGCATTGATGTCGAAGGCCGGCGCGATGCATCCGAGTTTGCGTTGCAAAATGCAAGCTGTCGATGGGGTCATGAAGTCTTGCGTGATGGTGGCCACGAGGACCAGATCGACCTCTTTAGGATCGACCTTAGCCCGGCTCAAGCAATCGACGGCGGCCAGATAGGCCAAGTCACTAGAGGCATGATCGTCGCTTGCGAATCTTCGCTCGTGAATACCCGTCCGTTGGATGATCCACTGGCTATCACAGCCCAGCCGTACCAAGTCCTCGTTGGTCACGACGCGTGCGGGGGCGTACATCCCGGTAGAGGCGATTTGAACCGGGATTTGCTTGCCGAGTCGGCTGCGTCCACTCTCGACTAACGAAGCATTCATCTTGGGGACACGAGGAGGTAGGACATGCCCGGCACTTGCCGAGCGAGTCGAAGAGTATAACAACGCAGGGATCGCTGAATATGGCTTTTTTGGAGCGGATAGCAAGGCGTGTAAAATCGGTGGTAGGTCGGTGGTAGGGTCGGGTGTTGGGACTTGAGCCTGATCGCAACGATTTTGACAAGATTTCAACAATTTTTACGATTCCTCCGTTTTGGGGGGTGACTACGCCTAGGTAGGGGGGTTAGATTCTACGGCTACAGCGGGTCTGTTATCACGCTTTGTACGCGTGAATCGTGGCCATTACGCTGTGGCTCGTATCCTTACACACTCCAGCCATAGAAAGTGCTGATGTTGCGATGTGCTTGATCGCCATTCAATATCGCGTGGTTCCAGAGAGTCCTATCCTCGTGGCCACCAATCGCGAGGAGTTTTATGATCGGCGGAGTCATTCGCCGAGTATTCAATCTGGAAAACCTCGCGTTCTGTGTCCCCTCGATCAACGTAGCGGGGGGACTTGGTTGGGAGTCAACCAACACGGAGTATTCGTCGGGATCTGCAACCGCAGAGTTTTCGAACCTTTGGGTTCGAATCGTTCCCGAGGGTTGCTCGTCAAAGAAGTGTTGAAGGCTCCCAATAGTCGTGAGGCCGTCGAGCGAGCGCTCGAGGAGACTCACAAACACCGTTTTGAAGCTTGCAATTTGGTGATTGCGGACCGAGATTTCGGCTTTGCGATTCACCATGACCAAGAGGACGAGGTGGTGGATCTGCAACCTGGCTTGAGCATCATCGGAGGGCGGAATCTGAATGATCCGCGCGACGAACGCGTCCAGCTTGCAGGTCGGCTGTTGACCTTGCAAAACCTGGATTCTCCTGTGAAATTCCTCGCTGTAGCCAGCAAGGTTTTCGCGAGGCTGCCCAATCCTCTGGCACGTGCCAGCATGGTCATCCAAGGGGGCGATTACGGTACGGTATCGAGCACGCTTATCGCCCTGGGGCCCAAGCCTCGGGACGCGATTTTTCAGTATGCCGACGGCCCTGCTAGCGAAGCGAGATTCGAGGACTACTCGCCTCTGCTGCGAGATATCCTAAGTCGCGGGCTGCGGGAGTCGAAGTCCAAGGCTATCGCTTCGGTCGAGATGTCCGATGCCGATGCGGCCATGGCTGAGACTGCCGAAGTCGATTGAGCCGGGTGACCTGAAGATCCGACACCGCATCGATTCTCGTCAGGCAAGCCGTTGGTTCCGGTGGTTTCTCGGAGGGTCCAACGGCTTGCGATTCGACTCTGGCGTGCTCAGAGTTTTTTAGAACTTAGGGAACAACGAGCAAGTCGTTTTCGACGGCCGTAACTCCTGGAGCGCCCCAGGCCGCGCTTTGGGCTTGTTCGCGTTCGGTCCAGGACCGAACGTTCCCATGGAGAACGACTTTTCCTTCGTGGGTCTCGATATCGATACGGCGCGCGTCGATATCGGCATTGCGATGGAAGGCAGCG
Source organism: Pirellula sp. (assembly GCA_021299695.1). Taxonomy (GTDB): domain Bacteria; phylum Planctomycetota; class Planctomycetia; order Pirellulales; family Pirellulaceae; genus JBKCUI01. Next base: position 2,644 of record JAJTEK010000108.1, read on the forward strand.
AGAATTTTGTTCTTCACATCCTTGGGCAATGTTCGCGTTTTGATGGTTATACGGCTTGTCAGGGAGACAACGCCGATGAGGTTCCGTACGGCGTTGAGGGCAGCATCCCTTTGATATTGCCAATCGACCTCACCTTCGAGCGAAACGGCACCCTCGGAGACGATGACTTTGATTTTTTCAAAGGGGACCAAGGAGTGGTGTTTCAGGGCGTTTAAACAAGCGATGGCGACCTCATCATCTGACCGCATCGCACCGTCTTTAAGTCGGATATCGAGTTCGTTCGCGACGGCTTTGACACCATAGACCCTTTTGGTGGCTTTCTCGGCTGCATATTTCTCTGCAAAGGACAGGACATGACCAGTGAGGCTGACCACACCAGCGTTTGCGGTCACACCAATGTGCGCTTCATTGATGCGTGGCTCCCACTTCAGTTCGCTCTCGACGTCTTGTTTGAGTTCGCTGTCGGTCTTCATAAGGATTCCTCTTTGGGTGGAACAGAGATTGGTCTCAGACACGGTCCTCGTCGCGTTTGAGTCGACTGAGGATTACACCAAGAGTTTTGCAGAGGAGTGGCTTCGAGAGAATCGAAAGAGGGAATCAAAGTGCGATGGTGGAAATCGCTATTGGTCTGGAGGGTGGCTTCGGCCAAGTCCGTCGGTTATCAATCGGCTTCGTCGGTCTGCGCTTCCTTTTCATCGACATCATCGACGTCATCGAAGTTGTTGTAGTTCAATGGGGAGATTGCCCTTCGTAGGGCTTTGGTCATGGCTTCGATTGGGGGTTCTAAGCCGGTAAAGAGGCGGTACTGGTAGGCGGCTTGGCGAACGAACATACTCAAGCCGGTGATGACTGGGCAACCGGCCATTTTGGCGTTTCGGATCAGGAGAGTTTGTTCGGGGTTGTAGACGGTATCGAAGACCAGGGTTCGTGCATCGAGGTTTTCTTTTCGGAACGGTGTAGCGTCCATTTCTGGGAACATGCCGATGGGAGTGCAGTTGATCATGACGTTGGGTTGGGCGCTGTGGCGTTCTTCCCAGGGCATCGCGCGTCCGCCGAGTTCCTTGGCCAATTGGCAGGCGGCTTCGAAGTTTCGGCTTGCGAAAGAGACTCGTACGCGTCGTTGTGCCAGTCCCCAGCCGATAGCCCGAGCGACGCCACCGGATCCTAGGATCAGTGCCGAGCGGCCTTCGAAGGGATTGGGTTCTTCGTGGATTTTCGCTAGTCCGTAACCGATGCATTCCATGGCAGCGCGGAAATCGGTGTTGTAGCCGATGCGATCTTCGCCGCTAAAAACGATGGTGTTGCAGGCTCCGATACCTTGGGCGGCCGATTCGGCTTGGGTTAGCATCGGCAGGACGGATTGTTTGTGGGGAATCGTCACGCTCAGGCCGCCGACACCTTCGCGTTGGCACCATCGGATGAAGGTGGAGATATCTCCGGCAGCGACGCGGAAGGGCAAGTAACGGTAGTCGAGATTGTTGGATTCGAAGGCGCTGTTGTGGAGCATAGGGCTGTAGGATTGCGCCACGGGGTCAGCGACGACTCCGAAGATTTTGGTTTTTGCAGTGATCGACTCGACGCGGTAGACATTTTTCATGTCGTTGTAGGAGAGTTGACCGGGAGCCACACGACGGTCGAGGTTGAACACGCAGTAGGTGAAGGGGGCTCCGTATCGGGCGCCGAGAATACGGGTGATCGAGCCGTAGTCACCCATGGCGATACCGATGGTGGGTGTTTTGGCGTTGCGCATCATTTCGATGACGCGGGCCGTGTCATCGAACGAATTGGCTTGGACGGCGATTTTGACGATATCCGCATCGAGCTTGGCCAGCCGAGCGTGGATCGCTTCGAGGTCGTTGGGGATGCCTTCAAAGTTATGGTAGCTGATGATTCTTTTGGTTTTGCCGTAGCGAGGGATTTTCGCGGCGGTGTCTTCTTCGAGGTCGATGTATTCGACCCCGGTGGCGATCGATTGTCGCAGGAGCATCAAGCGGTCTTCTTCGGACTTTTCCCAGCGGCCTCCATCCTCTTTTCTGCGGCAGGTCACGACCACGGGCGTAGGCCGATTTTTGAGGATCCTGGCCAGATCGATACTACGGGCGATGTAATCCATCCGGAGTTCGACAAGTTTGGCCCCTTGGGCCGCCACATCGAGATGTTCCTGGATGGTGTGTTTATGACGGGTGCGGGCGACGGTGACACAAAGCATGCTGTAAGGAGGCTGGTCGAAAAGGGGTTATTCGGACGGTGGACCTGACCAGCTCAAAAATCGTTTGAGGAGGGTCGGTCCGGGTTCGGTCAAAAAACTTTCGGGGTGGAACTGCCAGCCTTCGACAGGGAACTGCCGATGGCGCACCCCCATGATAATTCGATTGCCTTGGGAGTCTTGCACCCAAGAGGAAACCTGCAGGCAGGGCGGTAGGCTTTCGGGGAGGATGACCAAGGAGTGGTATCGGGTCGCGATGAATGGGTTGGGTAGCTCGGCGAACATTCCTTTTCCGTCGTGGGAAATACGATCGGTTTTGCCGTGCATGAGTTCGGGGGCTCGAACGATTTTCCCGCCGAAGGCTTGGCCGATCGATTGATGGCCCAGGCAAACGCCCAGGATAGGGAATTCGCGATGAAGTTTCTCGATGACCTCGACGCAGACTCCCGCTTCGTTCGGAGTGCAGGGTCCTGGTGAGAGCAGGATCCGATCGGGCCGCATCTGTCGGATTTCCTCGACCGTCAGTTCATCGTTTCGGACCGTGCGGACATCGAGGCTCGGATCGATTTCTCCGAGTCGTTGAACGAGGTTGTAAGTAAATGAGTCGTAATTGTCGATCAACAGGATCATTGATCTGGCTTTTTCTGAGCGGAACGTCTATCCTCTTCGGCCCTAACAAGTCCGAAAAGGCTCTTTGTGGTCTGCAGGTCTCTTTAGGTTAACCTCAACCCGGAAAAAAGGTACTGCTTAGACCGGATTGTTGTTGAAGTTGGCGGAAGAGAACGACGATAACGATCTTACCTATTCTTCCTTGCCTGATTTTCATTGAGCACCAAGAACCCCGGACAGCTTTTATGGAACGAACACCCTCAGCAGGGTCCCTTTCAGGGAATTTTCTAGGCTCGGGACGTTTCGACACCTTCGGTAGCTCGACGATGTTCGGGTCCTCGGCTTTCGGGTCCTCGGCCTTCGGATTATCGTCTGGATCGAACCCCAAGGGGACATCGAAGACGGCCGAGTCTACCAACAAGCAAGCTGGCTTGTGGGGAAACGGATCGGTTGCTGCTCGCGATGGCGGACAATGGCCTTTGGGCTCACAAGCCGTCTCGTCGTCGAAGCCATAGTTCTAGCACGAGTAGATTCCATAGACGGTAGCCCTGGTTGGCCCGTCCTTGCATGTGCTCGTCGACCAAGGTCCGGACCGCTTCGGGTCTAAAGAACTGGTGGCACCTAGCATCGCTTGCAAGAAGTGCATCGATCGTACGGTCCTTGAGCGAAGTTCGAAACCACTTGGCGATCGGTATGCCAAAACCCATTTTGGGTCTTGTCCAAATCTCGGCGGGAAGCTCATTTTTGAAGGTTTCCCGCAGAAGCCATTTGCCTTTGCCTCGATGCATTTTGAGTCCGAGCGGCAAGCTCATCGCCCATTCGACCAGGGTGTAATCGAGAAACGGCTGTCGCGCCTCGAGCGAGTGTCTCATCGAGGCCATGTCGACCTTGGTCATCAGATCGCAGGGGATATAGGTTTGCAGGTCGGCGGCCATCGCGCAGCTCATCGGGTCCCGTTGGGCGGGGTTGGCTTTGGTCCAAGCTTGATCGAGGAACGCGAAGGGATCTCGATTCGGAAGCGCTTCGATGAATGCATCTTGGTAAAGATTGATGCGGGCTTGTTCTCCGAAGATTTGAATCCAATTGATGTATCGTCTTGGAGAGGACTGCCCGAGGGCCTCGCAGAATCGCCGGATGCGGCGCAGGACGGAACGTCGTGCGTTGGAGTCTGGCAAAGCTTTGATCCATCGAGAGCTAGAGAGCCAACCGACGGGCAGCCAACGTTGGAGTTGCTCGCTCAGTTGCAAAGCGCGATAGCGTTCGTAGCCTCCAAAGAGTTCATCGCCCCCATCGCCGCTGAGGGCTACGGTCACCGATCGGCGGGTCAGTTCGCAAAGGTACCAGGTCGGCACGGCGCTCGAATCGCTGAACGGCTCATCGTAGTGATCGACCAATGCATCGAGGATTCCCACCGCGTCGGGCTGAACTTCAAACCGCTCGTGCTTGGTACCAAGATGCTTGGCCACCGAGGCGGCATATTGGGTTTCGTCGAAGTCGGCTTCGGAAAACCCGATCGCAAAGGTCCGCAATGGGGTCGAAAGGAGTTTTTGTGCGATCGCGCATACCAGCGAGGAATCGATCCCTCCAGAGAGGAATGCCCCCAAGGGTACGTCGCTGCGCAATCGGCGTTCGACGGCCGCCGTCAATCGGGTTCGAAGCTCGGACTTGGCTTGATCCAAGCTGATGTTGGCTTGATAGGACCAATCGATATCCCAATAGCGTTGGATGTCGATTCGGCCATTCTCGAAGACCAGAAAATGACCTGGAGGTAGCTTGTTTACCCCCCTGTAGATCGTCATGGGATGAGGGATGTACTGGTAAGTCAGGTACGAATCGATCGCACTCGGATCGATTTGGCTTGGAAAACCCGGTAAGGTCCGCAAGGCTTTGAGCTCGCTTGCGAAGAATAGCCGATCCCCGGAGTGCCAGTAAAAGAGGGGTTTTTTCCCAAGCCGATCCCGGGCCAAGACGAGGCGATTTTTCTTCGAGTCCCAAAGTGCGATCGCAAACATTCCGTTGAAATGTTTGAAACAATCCGTTCCGAGGTCTTCATAGAGATGGACGATCGTCTCGGTATCGCTCTGCGAGCCGAATCGATGTCCGGCTCCTTCGAGCCGATGCCTCAGTTCGCGGTAGTTGTAGATTTCCCCATTGAAAACCAATTGCACCGATGCGTCTTCATTGGACATCGGCTGTCGACCTGTATCGAGGTCGATGATCGAAAGTCGCCGGAAGCCCAACGCGACCCCATCGCTCCAAGCGGTCTCGACTAGATGGTTCGATTGTTGGTTGGCCGGTGAGATCCAAAGGCCTTCATCGTCGGGGCCACGATGCGCGATCGCATCGGTCATGGTTCGGAGTTGTTGGATCGACAAGCCGGATGATTGGGCCGACCACACCCCTCCAGCGATGCCGCACATTTGGATTGTCCCTTAGAGGATGACGAATTTTTGCAAGGACCGAGTGCGAGGATTTGGCTCAATCACAAGTCAAAAACACCCGATCGAGGACTTCGGTCCAATGCTTTGTTTCGTGCTCGTTGCTCTTGCTCAAGCAGTATAACAATCCGGCGCATTGGTCCGCAACTACCGCAATCGTCGAGATCAACGGTTGGAAGCTGGCCCAGAGGAAGCTGGCCCAGAGGAAGCTGGCCCAGAGGAAGCTGGCCCAGAGAAGACGGGGGTGTAAGGGACCGTGCGAGCCGTTCGCCAAGCTTGCGGTTGTCTGGTTTGTGGGTTGGGTTCCTCGGTTCCCACATAACTTGGAGCAAAAGGGATCGGGTTACTGCGGGACTTGAGGATCGCTATCTGCTTGCGAATGTTGGAGAGATCTTCTTGGATTGCATCGAAGTCTTCTCGGCTTGCCGTCAGGCTCAGGCAACGTTTCTGCTCGTTCGTCGATTCGATCGGGGGAGCCGACCAGTCGCTCTTGGAGGGCATCGAGGCCCGCAGCGCCAAGGCTTCGTCCGATTCCTGTTGGGCTTCGATCATCGCAAGTTGGGTTTGCAACTGCTGGTTGTGTTGGAGCAAAAGCTCGTAGCGTTGGGCGTACATCGCTCGCTCGGCGGCCAGTTGCTGGCTCATTTCCAAGCGGACGGTGTTTTGGGCGTGCGCGACGATGTAGGCGACCAGGGTGCTTGCCGGCAGTGTGACTTGCACGTCGCTCAACGTTCCGAAGAGGTTCGGATGCGGGAGTTCTAGGCTCGGATATGACTGGCTGGGATACGGCTCGCTGAGATACGGCTGGCTGGGGTATTCTTCGATGGGATACTCTTGCAGGACGTAATCGGGGTGGAGTTGATTGGGGTCGAGTTGGTTCGGATGCAGATGTTTTGGTCCGAGGGGGGCGGCATTCTGCGTGGCAAACGGGTAGCTCATAGGGATGGGTGGCGCGGCCGGAGCTACGCGGATCTGTTCCTCTTGGGGATTCTCTTCGGAGACTTCGTCGGTGGTGCTTACTACTGGATCGGTGCTCGCTACTGGAGAGGTGCTTACTGCTGGATCCGTGATCGCTACTGGATCTGTGGGACTCTGGGGTGCTTGCGCGTTGATTTGCGATGCCGGGATGACGGCCTCGAGTTCGATCTCGGGCACGACGCCATGGATTGCGAGTTTCGCAGTGACTCGACGTGGATTTTTCATCCAATCCGAAACCCATTGGGCCAGGGTGATGTTGGAAGCTTCTGTGGTTTTCTCTCGTGGGGCAGTCGCTATGGGCTTTGCAGGTGGCACTTCTTTGTTTTCTTCGCACGGACAGGGTTCCTGCGCTGCGGCACCTTTGCGACTCGAAGCATCATCGCTTGGAATGGGTTGATCCAGCGCGAAGGCATTGACCGAAGTGCTTGCTCCTGAGCTTGCCAGAGCAACACCCAGGGCAACAGCGACAAGCCCGCGACGGGCCCGGGTACCAGTTGCCCCTGTAGTAGTTATCCGGGTACCGGCTTCTTGAAGCTGGGTTGTCGAACCGTGCAATAGCGCATCCATGCGAAAGACTCCTATCCTGCCATTGAACCACGAATGTACTTGGGGACATCCACCGAGCGGACTCTACCAAATCCACCCAAAGCAAACAAAGATCGATCTAGGACTTATCAGGCATTGATCTGGCTCTTTCCGACCAGAAACGGTTATTCTCGGCACCTGAGCCCACGATCGATCGAGCCCTCGAGGCGATCGGAAGGAAGGGCAAAAAATGCTAGCAAACGTCAAGACCAAGGATTGGGATAGCGATGCGAAGAGTTCGATCCAAACAGCAGCACGATGAGAGCTTGGCGAAAGTTCACAGCAAGGGCGCATCGAGTCGACCGGCCCGCAGGGGTTCGAAATGGAAAAGACGACTTGCCATCGGTGGTCTTTTGACACTGGGTTTGGTGGCCGCAGCGCCGACGGTAGCGCTGAGGCAGCGAGCTTGGTTGCTCGATCAGATCAATCAGCGATCGGGGCTAGCGCCGATTCAGGTCGATCTAGGGCAATTGCAGGGAGGCTGGCTTCAGTCGTTTGGAGTCCAAGGCTTGAGGTTGGTCGACGATCGGGGTTCGGAGCTCGTGAAGATCGGATCGATCGACACGGAGTTGACGCTTTTTTCTTTGCTTACCAATTACCGGCGGCTCGGAACGATCACGTTGCGGGATGTGGCCGTGGCGGTGGATGTCCATCCGGGAACGACGAGTCTTGAGGAGGCGATCAAGCCATTGCTGCAGGGGACGGGCAAGCAGGAGCCGGCCGTAAGCGGGTCTACCTCGGGGGGATTTTCCGGACGGATTCGAATCGCTGGAGCTGCAGTGCAGGTTCGCGACACGGTCGACCAGACGGCTTGGGCCTTGCGGGTGAGCGAGGCGGACATACCGATCCCGACCGCGCAGCAGCCGATACCACCGATGACGCTTGTCGGGGATTTGATGCAGACATCGGGGGCTCCTGGGCAAACGATGGCAACTGGACAGTTCACGTTGCGGACCGAGCCTATTGCGCCTGGGATGACGAGTTTGGCGTCGGCCAATCTTCCATCGCTGCGGATGACGGTTTCGACGCAAGGTCTGCCGTTGCAATGGATGAGTTTGGTCAAGCGTCGGTTGCCTGATTTCCCGATCGATCAGCTCGATGGAGAGGCGACGGTACAGGCCGATGTGGAGTATACCGGACCACAGGCGCTGACGGCGTTTGTCAAGACAGCGCAATTGGATCGGCTTCGGATTGTCGCGCCGAGTGTGTTGGGTGAGCGAGGAGCTGGGATCGAGCAGATCCGTCTGAGCGGCGACATCAGTTGGTTTCAAAACCGGATCAGCACCAACAGTTCGAAGCTCGAATGCGATTTTGGGACGGTGGTATCGAAGGCCAACATGGCGATCCCGACGACGCTACCTGCATGGAATCGACCTTGGCTCGAGGACTCGGAGTTCGATGTCCAGGGGACAATCGATCTGCCGAGGCTTGCGGCCGTCGCGCCGGATTTGCTCAAGACGCAGGATCAGGTCCGATTGCTCGCGGGCAATGCGACCTTGAGTCTTTCTCAGAATCGAGGAGAGGCTGGCCCCGAGGCCGGCGGGATTCCTTCGAGCAGTTATCAGGTCAAGCTTGGGAATCTCCAGGCGGACATGCAGGGCAAGCGGATCGAGTGGGACGAAGCCTTATCGGCAGGCCTGGACGTATCGGGCAATGCGCAAGGGATTCCGAGTTTGCGATTGTTTTGCAATTCGGAGTTTTGCCAAGTCGAGGGGGCTGGCGATTTGCTCGACGGGAGGCTCACCGCCCAGCTCGATTTGGACAAGATGGAGCAGAGGTTATCGCAGTGGTTTGTATTGCCGCTTGAAAGTTTGACCGGTTCGGCGCAAGCTGCCGTAGCTTGGAAGCTCAACGAGGGGAATCGGTTGGCGACCAGCGGATCGCTCAGGACGACTCAAATGCGAATCGTGCATCCTAATGGGCGGCTCGACGAACCCGCTTGGGATGGGGAATTCAGCACCGTCGCGCAGCTCGATGGCATGACGATCCTGCAACTGGATCGGATCCAAGCGAATTTGAAATCCGATCAGGAGTCGTTGCAATTCCAGGTACTCGAGCCGATCGCTATTTCGAGTGCACCATCGGGGCTCGGGCCGAGTTCGGCACCGATGACGCTCAAACTCACCGGGGACTTGGATCGCTGGCAACGAAGAGCTCAAATGTTCGCAGGAATCGATCCGGGATTGTCCATCGCTGGCAAAATCGCTTTGGATGTCCAAGGTGCGATCGATGCGAAGCATGTCGAGATCGCGATGGTCGATTGGGTATCCGAGCCGTTTGAGCTCACCAGCGGCGCCACGACGCTCCAGGAATCGCGCATGGTCGGAAAGTTCCAAGGCAAATTCGACAGCAGCCAGTTGGCGAATCTTCAGGTCGATAATCTCTTGGTCAGGGCCGATTCGTTTGCCATCCAGGCTCAGGATCAGGCTGTCGGGAGCAACGCAGCGAGCCGCAAGGGCCAAGCGGCGTTTCGTATCGACCCGAGCCGTTTGATCGCTTCGCTTCAGACCGAACCGGCTGGAGCTGTTGGACCGGCTGGAGCGGCCGGAGCAGCCTCGACGCCGATCCGCATCACAGGAGACGTGACCGGGCAGATGGACTGGACGCTCGATCCTAAGGAGATCCAGTGGCATCTAGTGACGCAGGCCAAGGATCTGCGGGCATTGCAGACGACACTCCAGCCGCGCAATCCGAATCAGCTCGTCAGTACGGCTGCGGCTCCGAGTTCCGAGAGCTTGCTGTGGGAGGAACCCCAAGCGGTCATGACCGTCGATGGTTCGTATCGATTCGCTGATGGCCAGCTCCAATTGCCACAGATCCTCCTGCAAACCGAATGGCTCGCTTATGGGGGTGCAACGCAGATGAGCCAACAGGCAGGCACGACCGTCGTCCAGACCCAAGGGAGCGTGACCTACGATGCGGCGCGAGCCGCCGAACGGCTGCGACCTTACACCGGCGGGATGCTCGCTGCGACCGGGCAGAAAACACAACCTTTGGAGGTTACCTGGGTCAGCGCACCGAATCGCAAATGGACCGAGTCGCTTACGGCCCGTTCGAGCATCGGCTGGGACAGTGCCAACGTCGTCGGCATCGATATCGGAGGGGCAGATATTCCCTTGGTCATCGAAAACGGTCGGTTTGCCTCCAAGGCCGAATTTCCTGTTTCTCAAGGTGTGTTGCGATGGAATCTCGACGGCGATTTGACCGCCGAGCCGATGGTTTTTCGTCAAACGCAGCAGCGCGTCATCGAGAACGTGGCCATCACACGGCAGATGTGCCAAGGGTGGCTCAAGTACGTCACGCCTTTGCTGGCCGATGTGACGAGCGTTCAAGGGAATCTGACGCTCGATATCGATCGGGCGGAAGTGTATCCTACCGAGTCGTTTCGTCAGACGGTCGAGGGACGGCTCCATGTCCATGGAGCCAACGTCGGTCCCGGCCCGCTTGCCGATCAACTCCTCGCGTTGGTCTCTCAGATTCGAAATCTGCGTCGAGGTGCCGGCGCGAGCGATGCAGGGGGCCAGCCGACAAGTTGGCTCCAGTTGCCAGAGCAGAACATCGCCTTTGCGGTCGATCGCGGTCGGGTGACCCACAAGGACATGAAGATACAAGCGGGGGATGTGCTGATTACGACTTCCGGATCTGTCGGGCTCGACGGAAGCTTGGAACTCATCGCAGGTGTGCCGATCCTCAAGGAGTGGGTTGATAAGACGCCGGCATTGCAGCCGTTAGCGGGCCAGATGATTCAGATTCCGATCCGAGGCAACGTCTCGCGACCGCAGCTCGACAGCAGCGGGATGATCCAACTTGGTCAGCAACTAGCCACCAGCGCCTTGGCCGGCGCTGCGCAGAAGCAGATCGACAAGGGGCTCAACAAGTTGCTCGGTCCGTTGTCCAACACGCTTGGCCCTTTGCAACCTTTGGGGGGAGGGGCTAGCGGCGCATCGGGTGGTTCTCAGTTCCCCATGCCGAGTCTACCGGGTTTACCGAACCTCCCTAACTTGGGGATCCCAGGCTTCGGCAATCCATTTGGTCCAGCGCCTGCGGCACCTGGAGCCACGGCACCTGGAGCCACGGCACC
>JAJTEK010000109.1:0-7264 GCA_021299695.1 Pirellula sp.
GATTTCAGACCCCAGCGGGATCGAACCGTTGCTTGATTCGGTCAAGCTCCGGGAACTTGCTGACTGCCTCAACGGCGGCTCGCCCGTCGACGCTCTCGCACAACGCTGGAGTTTCCCCAGCGCCCAAGAACTGCTAGCCACCAGCGCCCGCTCGATGCAACTCGAGTGGCTCGCCTCGGACGAAACCGAAATCTCGGGCGATTCCCTCGACGGCTTCCCCGCCAAACTGATCCACCGCCATGCCGTCTTTCCACTCGAACGGGGCGAAGGTTGGATGCGACTGGCCGTTTCGAACCCGTTCGACTTTGCCGCCATCGACTCGGTCGCTTCGGCCCTGGAAGTTGAGGTCCGGCCGGTCATGGCCACCGCCGAGACGATCCAACGCCTTACGAAGAAATACTTGGGCGTCGGCTCCGAGACGATCGATGGCCTGATCGCTCTGCAGCGCATGCAATTCGGCGACGTCGAAATGCTCGAAGGGATCGACCCGGATAGCCTTGAGGATGCCGAGGAGGCCCAGCAGGCCTCGGTCGTGCGGCTCGTCAACGAGATCTTGACCGAAGCGATCGAAGCTCGGGCCAGCGATATCCACATCGAATCGCAGGAGGCGGGCTTGAAAATCCGTCACCGAATCGACGGCGTTCTTCAGCGTCAGCCGACCCCTTCGGAAATGAACCAGTTCCGAGCGGCGATCATCAGCCGGCTGAAGATCATGGCCAAGATGAACATCGCCGAGAAACGGGTCCCCCAAGACGGCCGAATCAAACTGCGCGTCTCGGGTCGGGAGATCGATGTTCGTGTTTCGGTCATCCCGATGCTTCACGGCGAAAGTGTCGTCATGCGGGTCCTGGACAAATCGAACTTGAAGTTCTCCCTCCGAGGGATCGGAATGCCTGAACAGGTTTATCAGCAGTTCCAAAAGCTGATCCGCATGCCGCACGGAATCGTGCTTGTGACCGGTCCGACGGGGTCTGGAAAAACGACGACCCTTTACAGCGCGCTCAGCGAGATCAAGTCCGAGGACATCAAGATCGTCACGACCGAGGATCCGATCGAGTACCAACTCGAAGGGATCAATCAAATCCAGGTCCATTCGAAGGTGGGTTTGACCTTTGCCGCTTGCCTTCGAGCGATTTTGCGGCACGACCCGGACGTGATTCTGGTCGGTGAAATCCGGGACTTGGAAACCGCCGAGAACGCCACCCAAGCTTCCTTGACGGGCCACACGGTTTTTTCCACGTTGCACACCAACGATTCGGCGGGTGCCTTCATGCGGCTGAGCGACATGGGGGTCGAGCCGTTTTTGGTCGCAAGCACCGTCGAAGGGGTATTGGCCCAGCGATTGGTCCGAGTCCTTTGCGCCGATTGCAAGGAGACTTATGAGCCCGAAGCCGGAGAGATTCCCGAGGATTTCCCCCTGGAGCGGTTGAAGCAGTCCGGTCAGAAACTTTATCGCAACGTCGGTTGCGAGAGCTGTCGTCGGACCGGATACCGCGGCCGACTGGGGATTTATGAATTGCTGGTGACCAACGATGAGATCCGGCATTTGATGACCCAGGCGGGGACCTCGGATGTGATCAAGCAAGCTGCGATTCGCAACGGGATGGAGACGCTCCGGGTTGACGGATGGAATAAAGTCCTTGCGGGGATAACGACCATCGACGAAGTCTTGCGCGTCACGAAGGCCGATTAACCCGAGGGTTTCTACTCCCTGGAACTGTTTTTGTCATGGCAGAATTCGCTTACACCGCAAAATCGAGCACCGGAGAGAAGCTCTCTGGTTTGATCGCGGCTGCGACGCGGGCCGAGGCGATGCAGAAGCTGCGAGCTCAGTCGATGTATCCGATGAGTTTGCAGCAGTCCGATGCCAAGCCCACCTCGTTTTCGTTGCAAATGCCCGTCCGGGTCAAGAAAGAGCAGGTTGCCGACTTCTGTGCCCAGTTGGCCGATTTGCTGACCAATGGGGTGCCGATGCTCGAGTCGCTCAAGATTCTTGGCGATGCGACCGAGAACCCGAAACTCCAGGCGACCTGTTTGGCGATTCACGATGCGGTTTCCCAGGGCAGCAGCCTCGATGAGGCGATGGGCAAGCATCCTGCGATCTTTTCAGAATTGACCTTGAGCATGGTTCGAGCCGGACAAGAGGGCGCGTTCCTCGAAGAGTCCTTGCAGCGAACCTCCCATTTCCTCCGCAAGCAAGACGAGATGCGGAGCAAGATCATCGGCGCGTTGACTTATCCGATCATCCTAGGGATCGTCGGATCGATCATCGTCGCGGCGATGGTGGCATTTTTGGTCCCGAAGTTTCAGCCGTTCTTTGATCGGCTTGAGCAAAACGGGACCGGTTTGCCATTGATCACCATCGTGCTTTTGGGAGCTAGCAAGGTTTTGATGCAGTACGGATTGCTCGTGATCTTGGCGATCGCCGGATTGGTTTTCGGCGTCATGCGATGGATCAAGACCCCACGGGGTCGCCGCATGGTCGACCAGGTCAAGCTCAAGACGCCGCTTGTGGGGGACATCTTCCATGATGCGGCCGTATCGAGGGCTTGTCGCGTGTTGGGAACCATGTTGAAGAACGGGGTTCCCTTGCTCAAGTCCTTGCGGATCAGCAGCGAATCGACCGGTAACATTTTGCTTGCCGAGGCGATGCTCAAATCGGTCGAAAACGTCACGGCGGGAGATTCACTTTCCAAGCCGCTTGCGGCCAGCGGACTGATCCCCACCCAAGTCATGGCCATGATTCGAGTGGCCGAAGAATCCAATACGCTCGACGATGTATTGGTGAAGATCGCCGATCGGATCGACGGTCGGATCGAGCGGAAGCTCGAGGTCCTCGTACGGATGATCGAGCCGATGATGCTTGTTTTTATCGGCGGGATGGTCATGTTTGTGATCGTCGGAGTGTTGTTGCCCGTGTTCGACTTGAACTCCTCGATCGGATGACCGCGATGCGAATCCAACCCCAAAATAAACCCCAAACCAAACCCCAAACCAAGACCTGGGCAGCAACATGTAGCCCATGGATTACACCCAACGAAGTGGAAAGGAAAACAACCATGAAAAGAAACACACGCAGAGGTTTGACCCTCTTGGAACTGATGATCGTTTTGATCATCCTTGTAGGATTGATCGCCATCGTCGGCCCGCGCCTCTTGGGTACGCAGAAGAAAGCCGACATTCGCACCGCCCAAGCGCAGATTGGGAATCTTGCTTCGGCACTCAAGATGTATGCCGTCGACATGAAGTCCTTCCCGTTGACCGAGGAAGGTTTGCAAGCATTGATTGCTGCCCCAGAAGACGAGGCTTTGGCCAAAAACTGGGATGGGCCTTATACCGAGGGGGGTAAATTGCCGAAGGATCCTTGGGGAAGCGATTTCCAATACGAGTTTGAGGCGAGCGAGTCGTCCGATTCGAAGTCGACCGATAGTTTCCCGAGAATTTTTTCGCTCGGCCCCGATCGTCAGCCTGGGACCGCCGATGACATCGGCAACCAGGCGGCGGCTGACGAGTCCGAGACGACCAAGTAGCCACCGGACGGCTTGCGCCGTTCCGCTTTTAATGCAACGCCCCCCCGCCGCTAGAAACACCTGCCTAGGATCCCACCATGCTTAAAGATTTGAAATTCAGAGCCCGACGTGGCTTTTCACTTTTGGAATTGATGATCGTCGTGGTCTTGATCGCCGGGATCCTTGCGATCACATGGCCTAGCATTGCACGACCGATGCGCAAGGCGGAGCTAAGCGAGGCGACCCAAAAGCTGCGAGAGGCGATCGAGGATGGTCGTTACCAGGCGATGGTCAGCGGCGAGCCGGTGTTCCTGCAGATCACGCAAGGGGACAGTCAGATGCGATCCGGGGGGATCGACGCATTGATCCAAGGCAAACTCGAAGAGAAGTCCGTCGATGAGGATTTCGATTCCAGAGTTTCGGGGAGAGGCGAATACGAAGCCGCAGGTGCATCGAACCGCAACCTGCAGGAGTCTTTGGGAGCCGCATCGGATTCCTCGCATTCGGCCCATCCGGTCATGTCCCGGGTTTGGAAGTTGCCGGAAAACATCGTCGTCAGTTCGGTCCATTGGATGGACGATCAGTCCGATTCCGAGGGGAGCTTGGGGATCGATACGTCCGGTTCCGGATCGGAATCGAGCGCCTATGAATCGAGCGGCACGGCGGGGGGAAGTTCTGGCAGTATGACCGGTGGGGTCGCTGGAAGTTCCTCGGGGGGCTATCCGTCGTCAGGCGACTCGGCGTCCGACTTTGGGTCGAGCGAAAAATGGTGTCTACCGATGAGTGCACAGGGGCTTGGACGCGACGCCGAGATCACCTTGCTCGATAAGCGTGCCCGCAAGACGTTGACGGTCTCCTTTACGGCTGCGACGGGTGAATTGGAGATCGTGCGATGATCGGTTTGTACCGATCGCGACGCGGATTCTCCTTGCTAGAGGTGATGATCGCGACCGCGATTTTGGCTGCAAGCGCGATGGTGCTTTTGTCGTTGATTTCTCTAGGTACTCGCTTTGGCAGCAAGGCCGAGACGCGGATCGGGGGATTGGTCCAGGCGCAATCGATCCTCGATGAGTCGATCCTGAGGATGCAGGCTGGCGAATCGATCGAAAGCTACACTGCGGTTCTTCCGGGTACCACAGCCAAGAGTACCAAGCCCAAGAGTTATCGGGTGACGATTGAACCTTATGTCTTCGGCGAGACGGGCGGAATGGGAACGCCGGGTGCAACGGGGGTTTCGGGCGGGGGATCCGAAGCGATGTTTGGCGGTTTCGGTTCGGGAGTTGGGATGGCATCGGCCAGAGGACCGGCCTTGACCGATGACCTTCAGGGCTCGGGCGCTTCGATGGGGGGGGTGCCTTCGGGGCCCATGCCCACCGAGTTGGTGTCCATCAAGGTCGAGTTGTTCGAATCCGAGAGCGCCTCGGGTGCGCCGACGGCGGTAGGGGCGAAGGGTTCGGTAGGTGCGAAGGGTTCGGGGGAGCGCGCGTTGATCGAGCTGACGCGGCTGGTACGCCGTCCGGTGGTTGTTCAAGAGGATGGAAGTTCGACGGCACCGACGAGACCTTCGGGTAGGCAGATGGGTTTATGATCCAACGCAGGGCAGATCCAGGAAGCGGCGCGACGCGTATTTTTGACCGGGGCTTCTCGATTTTGGAGCTCATGATCGCCTTGGGATTGCTCTCGGTGTTGATGCTATTGGGGTGGGGGATGTTGGATTCCTTGCAGCGATCCCAGGAGCGGAGTTGGAAATTGACGCAGCGGGTCCGCGTGTTGCGATTGACCCGCTCTTGGCTTAGTTCCGACATGGATCATCTTGCGAGCGGCGTGAGCTTTGGGTCGAATCCGAACGATCCGGGGTCCGTTCCGGCGAGTTTCGAGGGGGACATCACTGGATTTACCGCGACGATTTTGCCATCGATCGATCCGGTTCCTTTTCTGCAGCGTTTGGGGGACGAGTCCCGGGGTGGACGAAGCGAGCAGGGAGAGATCACGCTCGAATCGCTGGGCGCGACCCCCGAGGAGTTGGCCACCCAGGAGTGGAAGCAATCGCTATGGAGTGGCGAGCGGATCGATGTCGAGTACCGGTTAGAGCCCATCTACGAGGAGGACATGGTGTTGGCAGAGATCCAGGATCCCGAAACGATTCAATACGAGTTGGTTCGTCGCGAGTGGATTCCCGATTCGTATTTTGATCAGTTCCGATCGACGACGGAGCCTGCCGGGGGAGTGCAGACGGCCAAACCGCCTCGCAAAGGATCCGGAGCGGAGTTGGCCAGGAGCAATCCTTTGGAGGCCATGGCTGCCGAGGAGACCGAGTGGATCCCTCCGCTCAAAGAGACTCGATTGTACGGGGTGACCAAACCGAAGTTTCAGTATTTCGATGGTTCGCAATGGCTTGAGGAATGGAGCAGTGGAGTGCAGGGCGGGTTGCCCAAGGCCGTGGCGATCACGTTCGATTTTCCACCGATTTCGCAATTTAAGAAGCCCGACCCACCCCCGCTTGAGTCTGAGTCCGAGGATTCGAGCGACGAGACGATGGAGCTTGACAATCCCCTTTTTGAAGTGCAAGCCAAGAGCATCGATGATCGATCGGAGTTGGGGGGATTGGCCGAGCGGTTGGTCGACACCTCGGAGTCCGAGAATGTCATCATTGTTGAGACCTCAAGGCGCGAGGTCCCGGCATCGGGTGCTGTTGGGCCTGCTGGTGCTGTTGGGCCGGCTGGTGGTGTTGGGCCGGCTGGGTTGGGAGGTCGACGATGATCCGCCAAGTCTGGGGTCTTCGAGCAGCGAGGCTAAATCGAGCGGGGCGGTTGTCGGCACGTCGGCGTGGGATGGCGTTGTTGGTGATTGTTGTGCTGGTCATGTTCGTGTCGCTGGCGGCTTATCGATACTCGTTCGAGATGGAGAACGAGTACCGATTGACACGGTTGCAAGAGGAGCAAGTTCAGGCGAGGCTCTGTGCGCAGAGTGGGATCGAGTATGCGGCGAGTTTGCTTGAGCAGCCGTTGCAGGTCCGAGAGGCGATCATAGCGGGTCAGGAATCCGGCGAGTTGTTTCGCCGAGTCGTCGAGCGGAGCGAGCAGCTTGAGCAGTCGCTGTTAGGGGATCGTGAGGAATCGCGGTGGCGGTTTGCGATCCTCAGCGGTGGATCCGTCGCGTCGTCGGGGAGTTCGGCATCGAATTCGACGGGTGGTTTGGCGGGAAGTTTGGCGGGAAGTTCAGGAGTCCGAGCTCGGGGGGGGAGCCTAGTCGAGGGAGGTTCAGGAACGGGGTCGGGAGCATCGATCGAATGGGGATGGGGGATGGACAACGAGAGTGCCAAGTTGCACATTCCGACGTTATTGAGGTGGAATCAGATGCGTCCGGGGTTAGCGCGCAGTGTGTTGATGACGTTGCCCGAGGCCGACGAGGAGACCGTCGATGGTTGGTTGGCGAGTCTAGGGGTACGAACGGCAACGAGTGCATCGCAGGACGCCTTGCAGATGGCGATGGGAAGCGGGATGCAATCGAACCAGCAGAGGCAGCAGCGGACAAGGTCTTTGGATCGGATGCGATTGCGATGGCTCGGTGGAGATCTCGACCAAAACTATCGCTTGGACGATTGGGAAGAGACGCTCATGGAGCGGCTTTTGAGCGATCCGATGGCGGGGGGAAGCGAGATGTCCGCATTGGGTAGGGAGTTATCCAAGGTCAACACGGTGGCGATGGGGCAGGGGAATTCCGAGGGGATGGGGGGTCGCCAACCGGGTGCTTGG
>JAJTEK010000109.1:7273-20676 GCA_021299695.1 Pirellula sp.
CAACCGGGTGCTTGGAATCGTTATTTGACTTGGGTGCATGGAGAGCGGAACGAGCGGCCCGATGGCAGGCCAAGGATCTGGTTGAATCAGCCGGACTTGAAGCGTTTGCATCAGGAGTTGAGTCAGGTGATGCCGGTGTCGGATGCGAATTTCATCGTCGCCATGAGGCAATATGGACCGGGTGCTTATGCGAGTCTTGGGGTCGGCAATGCCGGCGGTGGTGCGAGCTCAGGCGGTGGTGCGAGCTCAGGCGGCGGCCCGAGCTTAGGCGGCGGCCCGAGCGGAGCAGGGGATGGTCGAAGGCGAGCTAGCAGGGCAGCCCAACAGGGGGTAGCAGGGATGGGCCCGGGTCAGAGCGCGGGGGGCAAGTCCGACTCGGGCGCAGGATCCTTGAGCGCGGCTAGTTGGGTCATCGATTGGCGGGTAGCGGGCCGATACACACTCAGGAGCGGTTTGGATTTGGTCGACGCCACGTTATCGATCGAAGTGGCTGGTGGGGCCGGGGGGGCTAATGGCAGTACGAGGCCGGTGCGACAGACGCTCAGCAGTCCCTTGGTTTCGTCCTCGTCGGATTTCCGATTGAGACTTGCCAAGTTAATGTCGGAGACCACGGCGGTTCAGCAGCCGATTTTGGAGGGCCGCGTGGACATTACGGGGGCATCAGCGATCGTGCTTGCGGCAGTGCCGGGAATGACCATGGAGTTAGCCCAGAAGCTCGTGCAGGCAAGGGAGCAGGGCGAAGGGGCAAGTATGGGAACGGGGCCATCGATTTTGTCGATCGGTTGGTTGGTGGACAAGGGGATTGTCGATTGGTCGAAGCTCAGGGAGCTTGAGCCGCATTTAACGACCCGGAGCGACGTTTTTTCGTTACAATCGGTAGGATTTCGCGACGATCGGACACCGGTATTTCGATCAACAGTCATGATTGATGCAAGGCAGCTACCGGCCCGGGTGCGCGATCAGCGGGTATGGCACCCTTGGGATCGTGGATTCTCGACCGAGTCACTCACACAAAGCGTTCCATGAGCATATTTGATCGACTGTCATTTTTGCCTAACAAGCAGACACCACTGGCGCTTTCGGGTCGAATTGTGGTGGTGCATTGGGATCGCGATCAGCTTTTCTATTTCATCAGCAACGGTACGAGTCGGACGCTCAAGGAGGGGGAGTTTGGGGTAGTCCCGTTGATTGCCGCGAGCGGAGTGCAAGGTGGGACTTCAGGGGGGGCTTTAGGGGGAACAGGAACTGGTGGGGGAGCCGAGGAGAGCAAGCCGCAGGCCCCTTTGATGGCACTTGCTAAACATTTCCAGGAGCAGCGGCTTAGCGTCAATCGGTTGGTGGTTTTGTTAGCGCGTCCGGAGTTGGATTTACTGACGTTGAGTTTGCCGCCGGCATCGAGCGACGAGTTACCGATTTTGGTTGCGGCCGAGGTCGAGCAGCAGCAGGGAGAGACCCAGGATCCCCCGGCGGTCGATTACTTTGTGATTCAGGATTTGGCCAAGCAAGAGGAGCGAGCCGACCGCGCCAAGGTTGCGCGAGAGCAGGCCGATTTGGATCGCTTAGAGAATCCTCGGAGTGGAAATTCCGAGATAGCTGCCAGTGGAACGGGCACGCAGGTATTTGCCTTTGCCTTGAATCAAAGGTCCCTGCAGGGACTTCAGGATCAATGCAGCGAGGCTGGTTTTAAGTTGTTAGCGATCGGGTCGAGGCATTTGGCCCCGTTGAGTGTTTTGCGACAGGCGAATGTTGCCGAGCGTTCGTTGGCCATCTCGATCCACTTGTTGGCAGGTGAGGCGGAGGTCGCCATATGCCGTGGGAGTGAGCCATTGATGCTCCGTTCGATCCGTTATAGCAACGAGGACCCCGAGCGCGTCGCCGAGCAGATCGACACCGAGGCCAACCGCTGTTTGACCTTGCTCCCGGAGTCGCTCGGCGAGTTACCCGTTTCGTGGATGGTTTACGAGACAGGAGAATTCGCAAGACAGGTTGCCAAATCGGTCGAGAGTAAGGAGCCTGGTAAGGTCCGTTTGTTGGATCCGTTGACCGGTTGGAGCTTGAGTGGTCCATCGACATCGGCCGCGACGGTAGGGGCGGCGTTGGATTTGCAGCAGTTCCAGAATCTGCCTGTGAATTTGTTGGCACCCAAGCGGGCTCCAGCGCCTCCGAATCCTTGGTTGCGTTGGGGGGGGCTTGGTGGTTTGGCGGCGGCCGCCACGGTCGCTGGCAGTGCTTTTTTGCTCCGAGACGTCGGTGAATTGCGAGAGCAGGCAGCGGCGGCCCAGAATGAGCTCAAGGACACCAGTAGGGTGACAAGCAAATACCAAGAGAAGTCCGATCAGGTCGCTTGGGTTGAGGGTTGGTTGGGAGACCAAGTCGATTGGGTCTCGGAATTGAGCGACTTGGCCTCGAGGCTACCCGATGGCAAGGACGCGACGGTCCGTCGATTGACCGCGACGATCAACGCCAAGGGGAATGGAGCGTTGGATTTATCGATGCAGGTCAAATCGCAAGAGATCATCTCGGAGTTAGAGAATCGGATACGAGGGGCCAAGTACACGATCGTCAGCAAGCAGATCACTCAGAATGCCGACTCCCAAGAGTATCCATGGCAGTTTGAATCGCATATTGAGTTTCCGATCCAATCGCCAGGATTGAGGAGGTTCATCGCATCGAAAGTCGCCAGCCCCTCGGATAAGCCTGCAGTCGGAGGGGACTTGCAAAAGGGGACCGATCCGCCGCAAAAAGCCCCGCTGGAATCTGAGGTGGGATCTGGCGAGCAGGAACGCAAAGGGCAAGGGGAGAGCGGATCATGACACCGACGATGAAATGGTTATTGATCGCATGTGGAGGGGTGTTTGGGATCTATGGATTGGATCGGCTCTATCAGGGTTGGATCGAGGAGCCCAAGCAGGCATTGAACAGCGAGTTGGATCGTTTGAGCAAGGAGATACAAGAGAGCAAGCAGTTGCAGTTTGCCTCGCAGAAGGCGGGCAAGAGGCTCGACGAGTACGCGCATCGGGCGTTGCCCTCGGATCCGGTTTTGGCACGATCGCTCTATCAGCAGTGGTTGCTTGGTTTGTTGGATCAGTATCAACTCAAATCCGCTTCGGTCGATGCGTCGCAGCCGACGGCCGTCGAGATCAAGTCCCGGACCAAGCGGGGCAAGCGGGAGCGGATCGGGTATCGGATCGACTATTCGGTGCGAGGTCAGTCGACGTTAGCCAAATTGAGTGCATTTCTCGATGCGTTTCGTCGGGCGAGTCATCTTCAGAAGATCCGATCGGTCAGTTTGAATCCGATCGGAAACGATGGGCGTTTGGATGTGAACTTGAGCATTCAAGTTCTTTGTCTCGACAAGGCCGTCGAGGTGGAGCGTTTGAGCGATTGGGAATTGACCGAGGAGGCAGCCGCGGAGCTATCGCCGACGACCACTTTGGTTCAAAGGAATCCATTTGCCAAGGGTTTTGCCAAGGCCTTGCAGGACTTAGAGCTCAAGGCGATCACGGTCAACCGCCAGGGGGTCACCCAGGCTTGGTTTTCCACCGATGGGCGAGGTACAGTCCAGAAGGTACCAGCAGGCGAGAGTATCCCGAACCACTTGCACGAGGTGCTTGTCGCACAGATTGAGTCCGATCGGGTATTGGTCAAGTTCAACGACAGCGAGCATTGGATACGATTAGGGCAATCGGTCGGTCAGGTCGTCGCACCGGAGGCTCAGGAACGACCGGATGGCTCGGCCCCCGAAGCATTGAATTAGGAGAGCATAGGAATGACGAAGCGAAACGCTTGGATCTTTGGACTATCGATGGCGATTGGGATTTGCGTGCAGAGCGAGTCGAGCCAGGCTCAGTTGATTGGGAATCGCACGGTGGGGGCTTCCCCCGGCTCGATCCAGCAAAGGACCGCTGGGGGTCGCATGGGTGCCAATCCAACGAGTGTGCGGAATCGCGTGGCGGGGACACCTGGCTTTGCGAATCCTCCCAATCCGGGCGGCATTCCGGGCGGGTTTCCGGGAGGGAACCCGGGTGGGAACGCGGGAGGATCGGCAGGTCAGGGATCGAATAATCCGGGGGGGTTAGCCAGGCAAGACAGTCGTTTCGTGCGGGGGAACCGACAGCGTGGGGATTTCGTGGGATCGAACCGCAGCGATTTGACGGGTTTCGTTGGGTCGACTCAAGCCGTTGGGGTTGGGAATGCGCCGTCGGCGACGAGCACCCTGAGGATAGAGACCGGATCGGCCCGAACCAATCGGCCTTTAGGTCCTTTGGGAAAGAAGGGGATGTACTATCCGAAATTGGATTTGGAATCGCTCGAGGACGGGGGGCCGGAGGTGCTCTTGCCGGCCAACCAGCTCGGCGATATTCAAGAGCGGCTCAGGCAACAGGTGAATCCCAGCATCCAGGTTGGATTGGAGTCAGGAGTAGCCGTTTTGCGGGGTGAGGTTGCCACCGAGCGCGACTCGGAGTTGATCGAAGCGATGGTAGGGTTTGAGCCTGGGATCGATCGGATCCGCAACGAGTTGCGGGTTCGGGGAGTGCGTTACCAGACGACCAAGTGAGGTTGGAGCGAGAAGCCGGTCTTTTCGAAGACGATTTTCTTTGCCCGTTCGAGGAGTCGGATGACTTGATCGGCCGTAGCTCCGGTATTGGCGGTGATGTAGTTCGGATAGGACGAGTTGAGTTGTGTGTTTCCTTCGATCAAGCCGTTGACCCCGCTGCGTTGGAGGAGTTCTACGGCAGAGACGCCGTCGAGATCGACGAATGCCAGTGCGGACCGGGCTGGATAGTTAGGTTGTTTGCTCCGCTTGACGATCCAGAAGGTTTGTTCCCGTTTGGTCAATTGTCGGATATCTCCTGGTTGGAGCTCGAAGGTCGCGTCGAGGATGACCAGTTCGTCCAAGCTACTTCGGCGATGAGAGAAGTTCGCATCTTTTGCAGGGACGACGATCCGTTCGCCCTTTCGGGTCAACAGGGTCGCTTGGGTTAGCAGGCTACCGATGTCACCTTCGTCGGTGCTGCTATTGGAGCGCAGGGCACCACCGACGGATCCGGGGATACCGACGAGGTGTTCCAAGCCGCCGAGGCCGTGTCCGACGCAGGCGGTAATCAGATGGGCGAGTCTGGCTCCGGCCCCGCAGTGGACCGAGTGATCCGAAATGGAGATTTTCTCGAAGCTGGGGGCCGAGAGGTGCAGGACCAGCCCGTCGAAGCCTTTGTCGCTGACAAGGACGTTCGAGCCGCCGCCCAAGACCCGGACCGAGATCCCTTCTTGGGAGGCGAGTGCGACGATACCGACGAGTTGGTCGACATCGACCGGTTCGGCCAAGTACTTCGCTGCGCCACCGAGTTGCAACCAAGTGTAGGGGGCCAACGGGACCCCCTCGCGCACAGAACCTTTGAATTTTCCGAACAACATCGATTGGATTGTGTTTACCGACTGCCTACCTCAGTCAACGAATTAGCGACGTGTTGGCAGCACCTCGGATGCTTTTCGGATCAGTTCCTTGACCCGGCTTTCCGTCTGCATTCCTGTCAGTGAAAAGCGTTTCCAACCGGCGTCGCTTTGGGTAAAGACCACCAGTTGAGGAAGCAATTTTCCTTGCATCACTTCGCTGGCCAACTCCGGGTGGGCATCCTTATCGAGCTGGGTGTAGACCACCTCTTTGAGGGCTCCCGATTCTTTCATCGGGACAATTGTATCCGCCTTGAGAGTTTTACAAGCGGGACACCAGTCGGCGCCTACAAGAATCAGGAGCGGTTTTCGCTCGTCGCGGGCCTTTCGGTAAGCGGCTTCGTAGGGAAGCACTTCCGATTCTGAGATCCTCGGCGGAAGCGTCGAGGGATCTGCCCCGATCGCTGAGCCGAGGCCTGCCGAAACACAAAAAACCGCAAAGGTTGCAATTCGCAACATCGTGGGGAGCCTTTCCTTTTCTCGGGATAAGTCAAAGTAGGGTCGGGTCCGATGGCGAGACTTTGGCCGGCCCCTCAGGGCGACCTCCGTCTGAATCCTTTTTGCCGTCGTTCGACCTACTCGTGAAACTCTGCCGATACCGTCGAGTTTGCTGAATAAGCAGACTGCAACGGTGTCCGATAAGTGGGGCCAGTATAGGGACGAGCCCGGACTGTACAACCGCTCCGTCTACCCACCACGCCTATGGAATCGCCAGGAAAAAAGCAAAGGTTGCGTCGAAGCGCCCGGGTTTACGGGAATACAAAAGGGTTTGCTAGCAAATCCGTAAAGGTCGCTAAGTCCCGTTCATACGGACAGTTACGAAACTGGTCCGGAGCGGTGAAAAAGCGTGCCAAAGTGGCTCTTTTTGCCGAGATTCCCTGAGGAAAAGCACGCAAAAAAGGCCTAGATAATTTTTGCTTGTGCAGGCTCCAACGGGAGCTTTCGAGCTAATGCACGCTACGATCGATAGGCTGGCAAGCAGGGAAATCGTTGGTTTTTTGAAGAAAAAGACGCAAAGGCAGTGGAACTTGCGCGGAGATCCTGGCGGTTGGGCGGAAGAAAAAAACGCAAGGACGCAAGGACGCAAGGGCGCAAGGGCGCAAGGACGCAAGGACGCAAGGACGCAAGGTCTCAAGGGCGCAAAGACGCAAAGGTTGTGGATCTACCGCGGAGATCGGCTATCGCAAAGGGAGATAGAGGTCGGTTTGGAGGGATTCCTCGGGGGTATCGACCGGAGAGTTGGTGTAGATCTCGAAGCAGGCCGAGCGATTGAGTTTCAGTTTTTGGTGGCTTGCGATTCGGTTCGCGACGCTCCAAGCGTTACCTAGGTGCTTGTAGCTTCCGGTGTGCCTAACGTGCAGCGCACGGCATGCGGGATGTTTCCATTCCTTGAGTTTCGACTGGGTGGGAATGAGCAAGGATTCAGGGATTGCGTTTCCTAGTATGTAGTCGAACGTTTCTTTTTTCATGTTGAACTTGGTGTAGACGGCGACCATGGAGCCTTCTTTGGGCATGCCCTGCTCACGGTATTCATTTTGCAATTTGGGGAGCATCTGCTCCATGGATTCGTTGATAGCGTACACAGAGCTTTGGTCCTGGAATCCTGCGACGCGAAGGGGTGAGATCGACTCGACTCCGAGCACTTCGGTTTTGGAGGGAATGCGACCGGTTTCGGCGAGTGCCGCGATCATGGTCAAGCCGCGTTGGTAGTCCATGCCCACCATGGTTTTGATCATGGGTGTTAGGAAAAACAGATACCAGGGCAGGTTGCCATCGATCCACCAGACCAATTTTGTGCGATTTGCGATCGCCTCGAGTTTGAAACCGGTCTTGGATTCCGACTTCATGGGTCTTATGAAATCCAAGCGGTCCTCGACGAGCCGATCTTTTTCGAGTCTTAGGTGTTCGAGTCTTCCTTCGCCGACGACCGAGCCGCTCCAGTGGTAGGTCGAACCGACTTGGTTGGATGTAGTTGAGATATCGACATTGGCTTGAGGCTCGGCGATCAGCCAAGGGGACCAGGTCGTCCAAGTTCTATAATCGGAGACGATTTGATAGACGTTAGAGACGGGCGCATCGATCTCGATCGACTTTTGAACATTCCAAACTGGCATCGTGTTGGCTTTCTATCTTGGATGGTGTTTCCGATTGCTTGATTTCAGATTGTTAGGATTTAGATTCGTCAGTTTTTGGGTTTACTTGCGATCTAGTGTCCAAGACCAGCGGTGGAGATTGCGAGAGTCGGAGTAGCGAGCCGCGGAACCGGAGGAACCCAGAACGACGGCGATCGTTTCGGTATCATCGTGTTGACTCAGAGAGACCAAGCAAGCTCCGGCGGCGTCGGTCGTGCCGGTTTTGAACCCTAGGTAGCCTTGTCGATCCAGCAGTTGGTTGGTGTTGGTCCACCTCAGTCGTCGGGTGTACCCTTCTTGGCCTTGGACCGTGCAACTGTATTGACGGGTTTGAACGATTTCCATCACCAAGGGGAACTTCATCAATTCGCGGGCCAGGGTGATCAGATCCGCGCAGGAGCTTTTGTGTTCTGGGTGGGTCAATCCGTGGGGGTTTCGGAAGGTCGATTGCTTCATTTGCAGCAGGTTGGCTTGTTCGTTCATCGCATCGATGAAGAGTTTGAGCGGATCGATTTTTCGTTCTACGGCACCTTTTCGTATTCCGTACCATTCGGCAAGGGCGACTGAGGCGTCATTTCCCGAGGGGAGCATCAATCCGTAGAGAGCATCTTTGAGTCGAATCGATTCCCCGGCGCGGACGCTGGCCGAGGACCCAGTGGTTTGGTCGGCACGTTTGGAGAACGAGATCGATTGTTCGAGCAACGACGGATCGCTTTGGATTTCCTTGGCGATGATCAACGCCGTCATCATTTTGGTGGTGCTAGCGATATCCAGCGGAACGTCTTGGCTTTCTCCTGCGAGTATTTTTCCGGATCGTGCATCGGCAAGCGCCCAAGCTTTGCAAGAAACGATAGGGGTTCCGTCGGCTTCGCTGGGCAGAAGTTCCGCGAGGGGTTCGGGAGTTGGGTTGGGGATGGGATCGAGGCTGATTTCACCGAGTTTTTCCCAGACATTCGGGTCCACGATGCCGACAGCATCGAGTCCATTTTCGCTGCGGAATCGAGCGACAGCTTGTTCGGTCATGCCGCCGAAATCCCCGTCGACGCTCAAGTTTGGGGAGGGTTTCAATTTTTGGTTTAGCGCCGTTTGCAGGGCTTCGACCAAGGGTCCATTGGAACCGAGTTTGAGTACTTGGGGTTCGAGTTGGTCTTGGGGGATGGGATGAAAGTGTTCGTAGGTTTCTTGGGCGATACGGCCGCAGAGGATTTCGGCCGCATTCGAATCACCCCAGCTTTTGTCTTGATTTTCCGAGGTCAAGCAGACCATGGCGATCCAACCGCTGGGGGTATCCAACAGGCCGGCGTCGGTGCGGGATTCGTTGACGGCCCCGGTTTTGTGGTATGCCTTGATCTCTTTGGGCAAAAACCTGAGGAGTTTGGTTTTATCATCGCAACTGAGCAGATGCGAAAGCATGCGTTCTGAGGCTTCCGGGGAGACAAGTTTCCTGGCGTGGAGTTGTTCGAGCAGGGAGAGCATATCGGCGGCCGTGGTGCTTCCGAGTCCATATTTTTGGCTGCGATCTTGCGCGATCGAGGTGTCTCTGCGAAAGACTTTGGAGTGAATTTGGGTTTCGGGCAGGCCCAGGTTTTGCATGGTTTTCGCGACGTTGGCGATACCGATTTGATCGAGCAGCAAGTTCGTTGCGGTGTTGTCCGAGAAGGTGATCATCAGATGGTTGATCGTTTCGAGCGGCAGGACCGAGGAGTTCGCGAAATGGTCGGTAAGGACCCCGGATCCTGGTACTTTGTCGTCTTGAGTCAGCGTCACCATCCGATCGCCGCTGAGCTTGCCTTCGTCGACTTGGCGATAGTATTCGATCATCACGGGAAACTTGATCAAGCTTGCGGTAGGCACGACGTCTTGGGAGCGATGGAAAAACGTTTCGCCGGTAGCGAGGTGTTTGATAGCCACGCAGACGGTGCCTTGGTGTTTGGCGATGAGCGGTTCGATCCGATCCGAGAGCGATTGGGCATAGGCTGGCGACAAGGTAGCCACTTGCCAGGCGGCCAGCGCGCATAGAAGCCCGATGGCCCATCGGAGTCCTAGGGGAAAGAAATGCCGAGAGTTGTGATGATAGGTCATGGCAAGTTGGATCGGTAGGAGCGATGGAGGTAGTAGGGGATACCGATGAGGATCAGCAGGATACCGAAGAGGGCTTCGATCGGTTGTTTCGCGAGGATCATCAGGATGAACCAGGAATAGGCGATCAGGTAGAGGATTGGGGTCCAAGGGTATCCCGGGGTACGAAAGGGCCGGGGCGTATTGGGTTGTTTGCGTCGCAAGACGATCAGGGAGGCGATTGCAAGGGTGTAGAAGAGGCTAGCTGCGAAGACGATGCAGTCGGTCAGCAGATCGAAGATCGTACGTTCTCGGAAATAGTCTGTCGATTGGATCAAGGCGGCTGAACCGAAGACCATCAGGCAAGCCAATGCAGCTTGGGCCAGGATCGCAACCATCGGCGTTTGGTACCGCGGGTGAAGGGATCCGAAGGATGGGGGTAGGAGTCCATCGCGGCCCATCGCGAAGGTCACTCGGGGGCTCGTCAGAAGATTGCTGTTGATCGTGCCGAGGGTACTGAGAACCAGTCCGACCGACATCATCGAGCCGGCCCAGTTCCCGAGCGATCGGGTCAGGAGCAATTCGGCGACATGTTCGCGGTTCTCCTTGACAACCATTTCGGAGATCGGGATGACCAAGTGGTAGGCGAGGGTCGCTCCCATATAGAGCAGGCCTAGAAGACCGATTCCACCGAGTAGCGCAAGCGGGAGGTTTCTACCTGGGTTTTTGACTTCTTCGGCGATCGGAACGACCCCTTCCCAGCCGTTGAAAGCCCACATAACGGCTAGCAAAACGGCGGCGAATCGCGACGTCAGGCTCCCTTGCTCAGGAGCGATCGTCTCGGAGAGCAGCGCGAGGTTGACCGATGGTTTGCCCGCGAGTGTAAGGAGCCAGGGGAGCAGAGCGATCGTCAGAACAAGCGCGCATTTGATCAGCGTCGTGGCGGCTTGGAGTCGAGCTCCCCAGAGGACCCCGAGAATGTTGAACCAAGCGACCGCGAGGATCAGAACGACGGCCAAAGGGACGACGTTCCAAGCCTCGGTGTTCCAACCGAGGATGCGATAAAGAGATGAGACGCACACGACGGCCAGAGCGCCGGTCGAGGCGGGCCTAGCAAAGAGGAACTCTTGCCAACCGAACAAGAAGGCAGGCAGTGGTCCGTAGGCTTCCCTCAAGTAGACATAAAGGCCTCCGGAGCGAGGATGCATCGCGGAGAGTTCAGCCAGGCATAGGCCGCCCAAGACACACAGAGCCGTCCCGAAGATCCATACGGAGAAAATCAGAGGAAACGAACCGGCGTCGGCGGCGATCCGACCTGGTTTGACAAAGATCCCAGCGCCGATGGTATTTCCGACGACGATCGCGATGGCCATCGAGAGACCGAGCACCCGGGGCAAGGTAGCGGCTTGGGGGGTTGGAGGTTCCACGAAAGGCACTTTCGTCCATCTAGTTCATCGGTTCACTAGTTCATCGGTACATACAATAGAGAGCGAACTGCTTTAGAAAGAATGGGCACAGGGTGCAAACAGAAACGCTTCGGAGGTGATATTACCAAGAAATCTTTTCCAAAGAATGCGGCGTTCCTGGATTTTTCGTTCGCTAGGGGGTCAAGAAACGTTGAAACCGAGGCTCCCAAACCTTATGTTAGGGGTGTCGAGCCCATCGGTGCTCCTTGCGACGAAGAGCAAGTTTGACCGAATAGAAGATCGTTTTGAGCAAAAAAGGAATCGTATCGATGAAGAAGGTTTTTGGTTTTATGAAAGCGACGATTGTCGCAGCAGTCTTGGGTGGATCCGTTTATCTTTCGCCAAGCGTCGCATCGGCCGATGACCTGCTGACCATCGGAAGTTCTGCACCGGCTTTGGATGTAGAGCATTGGGTTCAAAACGGCGAAGGCAAATTTGGCAAAGTGACCAAGTTCGAGAAAGACAAGGTCTACATCGTCGAGTTCTGGGCGACTTGGTGTGGTCCATGCGTTGCGAGCATGCCGCACATCGTCGAGATACAAAAGACCTACGCAGACAAAGGGGTGCAAATCATCAGCATCAGCGATGAGCCCAAGGATGTCGTCGAAGAGTTCCTCGATCGCCCTGTTCCCCGGGCGGAAAAAGAGACCACCTTTCGCGAGTTGACCAAATCGTATTGCTTGACGACCGATCCGGATGGATCGTCGAATGAGAGCTACATGCAAGCGGCTGGGCAAAACGGGATTCCTTGTGCGTTTATCGTCGGCAAGGATGGCAAGATCGAGTGGATCGGCCACCCGATGTCCATGGACGAGCCACTTAAGGAAGTGGTCGCTGGGAAATGGGATCGGACCAAGTTCGCCGAGGAGTTCAAAGAGCAACAGCAGATGCAAGCCTTGCAGATGACCGTCCAACGGGAAGTCGGCAGTCTGCTGAGGGATCGCAAGTTCAAAGAAGCGATTGAGAAGTTCGATGAGTTGACAGCTCCGATCAAGAGTCCTGAGATGAAGCTTCAGTTCACCATGATGAAGCTCAACTTGCACAGGATCGCCAGCAGCGATCAAACCGAAGTTGCCAAGACACTCAAGTCGGCTTTGGAAATGGCCAGCAAGGATCCGATGATGTCCAACCAAGTGGCTTGGACCGTCTGGGAGATGACAGAACAAGGACAACTCAAGAAGGACAAGGATCTGCTTGGTGAGGCTTTAAAGGTTGCCTTGTCGGCTGTAGCCAAGCAAGAGGGTGCGACCAAGGGAGCGACTCTCGATACCGTAGCTCACTTGCAGTACGGGCTGGGCAATATCGCCGAGGCCATCAAAGCTCAGAAAGAGGCCGTCGCCCTCGGTGGCGACAATCCTGAAATCAAGGCCTTCCTCGAAGAACTCGAAGAGGAGCTCGAAGCGAGCAAAAAGAAGTAACCACTGGGAATACCGGTTGCCAGATACCAGTGGCCAGTAACATCAATCACCTACCGTCGAGATTTTCGGCGGTAGGTTTTTTTATTGGCCGACGCGATCCGACGGTTCCGAGTTTCGAATGGCAAACCACCGCGGGAGCCCCCATTAGGTTTGGCAAGAGCCATTAAGTTCGGTAAGGGCTATTAGGTTCGGCAAGGGCTGTGCAATCGAACCGCGTTTGCTGCTCGCTAAATCCACACCGACTCGATTGGCTTGGTACGATTTTTTCCCGTTTTGAGTCTTGATCCTCTGTTGGGCTTCTGTAGGCTTTGGGGCTCCAGGTTCCACCGAGCCTTGGCTCCTTCGAGCCCGAGCGTCGACGAGCCCGGGTGTCGATTGCCTCCTCCAACGCGTCAGCATAGTATCCATGTCAGAGACTTCGATCGAGACCGAACAAGCCTACACCGAAGCGACGAGTGCGGACGTTTCGGACGTTTCCGACGTTGCATCCAAGCCTTTCATTGGGCGTTGGAACAAACTCTCGAGCGAAACGAATTGGGAGAAGGGGCGCATTATTCTCGAATGGAGAAATGCGCTTATCGCGGCCAAAGCTCCGTCGAGCCAGTACAGCGATGAGGCTTGGGCCAATCGCGTCGGCCTGGTGACTTGTCAGCATGTAGGGCGATTGCGCCGGGTCTTTGAACGCTTTGGCGAGAGCCACGGTGAGTACCCGAACCTCTATTGGAGTCATTTCTGGGCAGCCCTTGATTGGGACGATTCCGAGCTATGGCTTGAGGGGGCATCGCAAAGCCGCTGGAGCATCTCGCAGATGTGCCGCACGAGGGCCGAGTCGATGCAGTTGCCTGAGGACCAAACGCCTCAGAGCGTCATCGCTAAGG
>JAJTEK010000015.1 GCA_021299695.1 Pirellula sp.
TGTCCGGTTTATCCGGTGCCTGGCACCTATGGAGCCGGGCAAGACGGCGACTTTGCTAGCAACCAGAGGCCCCCTTGGGCGGTGCCGGGCATCTATGGAGACTGTGCCTGGCACCTATGGTGATCACTACTCTTTCGCGTCGGCGTTAGCTTGGCAAAATGACCGAATCGACGACATGGATCACACCGTTGGTGCAGTGAATGTCAGCCGAAACTACCGTCGCATCGTCAATCATTACTTTGCCATCTTTGACTGCGATCTTGATCGGCTTCGATGCCACCGTGGTGGCTGTCGTTAGCTTCATCACGTCTGCAGCAGTCACCTTGCCTGCAACGACGTGATGCGTCAGGATGCCAACCAACTTGTCCTTGTTTTCTGGAAGTATCAGGCTCTCAACGGTCCCAGCAGGCAACTTGGCAAATGCTTCGTCGGTCGGTGCGAACACCGTAAATGGTCCGGCACCCTTGAGAGTCTCCACCAAACCGGCAGCACCGAGGGCAGCAGCAAGTGTCTTGAACGTACCTGCGCCAACGGCTGTATCAACAATATCTAACATGCGTATATCCAAGGTTCTTTTGACCCAACTCGCACTGCCAGAATGTCTGGCTGTCTTCGCTGTCGGGTCCCTTTCGAACCAATAGGATGATAGCAACTTGGTAACCCCTAAGGCACCGTCTGCGGATCACAAGGTTGTGTTATCGAAGCGTTCACCAAACGTCAGCCAGCTCCGTCCTCACGGTGCGCTTGGACCTGTGAGCTGTAGGAAAAGACGGACAATACGCCCAAACCGTAAAGGATAGCCGTCAGTCCAACCAACAAATCGTAAGGTTTCGGCGTCGAAAGCGAAAACCGAAGTAAAACCGTCGAAATTACAAAGCCTGCGTTGCGAACGACGTAGTCATACCGCTCGAAAAACGGAATCGAAACGATCAATAAAAAAATGTCTGTAAAAATCATGAATTCAAAAAACATTGGAAAGAAGAAATAATCAAGGTTCTTTTCTCCATGACCTGTACCGCTCGACGGCCCAAAAACTCCAATAAGCCATTGAAGAACATTGTATATTGCAAGCGTCAGCAGTATCCCATAAAGCACCAGTGCAACGGATTTCTTGATCGCGACGAACTGTGCCAAATTGGAGTTTTCTGCAGAATGCCGAACGGTGCGACGCACTCTGCGAAAAATGACAATCAACCCGAACATGACCAATGCCCCAATCATGTCCAAAAGAACGGCCCAGGCAGCATCAGTCTGCTCAAACCATAGGGCCGGGTCTCGAAACTCACCGATGTCTTTGAACACGCGTCGGATCACGATCAAAGAGAGGATCTCATATTGCATCGCAATCGAACTGGTGTGCGACTTAGGAATCGCAAATACCAGCAATAAAACTTCATAAAACAAGATGAAGCTAAACGGAGTGTATACCGCGTGAAGGTAGTTTCGATCTAGTTCCGTCAGTACCCCGACGCGGAGACTCGGTACTGCTCGTACCAAAGCGATCAACGTCAGATGAATTAAAAAACCTGAAACAGCTAACCAGAGCGTCCATCGCTCGATGCGTCGCCGTTGTACCTCCGAACTACAACGATCGTAGAAATTGACAAGTCGGCCGAGGATCGAATCAAAGGCCTGAGGATTCATTCCGGTCTGCACTTTAAACGGAGGATCGCGGCATGGACAAAGGACCTACAATACTGTCCGCAGCTGA
This sequence comes from Pirellula sp., assembly GCA_021299695.1. Lineage (GTDB taxonomy): Bacteria > Planctomycetota > Planctomycetia > Pirellulales > Pirellulaceae > JBKCUI01. The sequence goes on from JAJTEK010000015.1 coordinate 1,712, forward strand.
CAACTGCCTCGAGACATTAAGCACCGCACCGATTCGATCGTCCTGCACGATGGGAATCGCTCGCCTGCTCGGGCCCAAACGCAGCTTCCTGGCGGGCTGATTTAAACCGCCCAACCGCTGACGCTGGCTGGCTCACTTGTGAGCCGCCTAGGCGCAAGCCGCGGGCGATGGCCATAAGCCCCGCATCGATTCGATCGTGCCGCACCGCAGGGATCAGTGCGCCGAGTGCTTCTTGGGTTTGTAGATCTCGGTCGCCGTTCCAAAGTGCACCTCGGCTGCATTCATCAAGGTCTCGCTGAGGGTCGGATGCGGGTGAATCGATTCGGCCAAATCCCGAACTTCACAACCCATTTCGATGGCCAAGACCGCTTCGGCGATCAACTCCCCAGCTCCTGAGCCGACGATTCCACAGCCCAGAACACGATGGGTCACCGGATCGACGAGCCATTTGGTCAAGCCATCCGTACAGCCCAAAGCTTGAGCCCGTCCGCTGGCGGCCCAAGGATAGATTTCCACATCCACGGAGATCCCTTCCTTCTTGGCCCGATCTTCGGTAAGGCCGGCCCAAGCGATCTCTGGATCGGTGAAGACGACGGCTGGAATCGCTTGCTTATCGAATGTTACATTCCGCCCAAGTATCACCTCAATAGCCACCTTGGCTTGATGGCTCGCCTTGTGCGCTAGCATCGGCTCACCGGCGATGTCGCCAATGGCCAAGATATGTGGGTCGCTCGTGCGCTGTTGGTTGTCGCAAAGAGCAAACCCCCGTTGATCGAGTTGGACTAGAGTGTTTTCCAAGCCGAGTCCTTGGCTTGCAGGCCTTCGACCGACGCTCACGAGCACCCGGTCGAAGCGCTCATGCCCGAACTTGCCAGGCCCTTCGAAGGTGACTTCGATTTGGTTGTCCACTTCAGCGACCGAACCGACTTTGGTGCTCAAGTAGATCCGATTGTCAAAAAGTTGTTTCAATCGTCGTTGCAAGGGTGCAACCAAGTCGCGGTCGGCGCCTGGCAAGAGGGTATCGGTCCATTCGACGACACTGACTTGGGTACCTAAATGCGCATAGACGGTCCCCATTTCCAAACCGATGTATCCACCTCCGATGACAAGCATTTTGGATGGAATATCACTCAGGTTCAACGCACCGGTCGAATCCATAACCCGGTCCGATCCGATCTTGAAGTTCGGTGGCATGGCCGGCACGCTACCGGTAGCCAGCACGCAGTAGTCGAACGTGAGCTTCCCACCTTCGGGGATACTCGCATCGGACCCTTCGAGGATCAAAGTGGTAGAATTTTCGAATCGCCCCCGCGCACGTATGACTTTCACGTTTCTGCGCTTGGCCAGTTGGGCTAGTCCCCCGCTGAGCGTCTCGATGACTTTCTCTTTCCTGGCCCGTACTTTGTTGATGTCGATTTTTGGTTCACCGAATTCGACTCCCCAACTGCTGGTCAGCTGATGTGCTTCGTCGATGACTTTCGCGACATGCAGCAAGGCCTTGGAGGGAATACAGCCGCGAAGCAGGCAGGTCCCACCGAGTTTGGGTTCGCTCTCGACGATTACGACTTCGTGTCCCTCGTCAGCCGCGAGGAAAGCTGCTGCATATCCGCCAGGACCGCCACCTAGGACAACGATTGGAGCGTGCATAAATCTTCAAGCAAAAGAGTTGGGGGTTACGTACAAAGGGCTCGTTTCGACGGATCGAACGAGCCCCGTTGTTGTGAAGTATAGTCGATGGAAAAGCCGGTCAGCGATTATCGCGACAGGAATTCAACGACGATATTGGCGTTGACTGGCAACGAGATATCGGAAGGTCCCGGGGCTCCAAGCATGGTGGCTCGGAGGCCTTCGGTATCGAGCGATACCCAGTCCAACGGAGTGGGAGGAATGTTGGCGATGATTCCGCGGTAGAGGTTACGAACGGCCTCGGTGCTACGGACTTCGATCACATCCCCTGGTCGGAGGGAGAACGAAGGCGTGGTTACCTTGACCCCATTGACTTTGAAATGTCCGTGAACGATCCCCTGGCGGGCTTGTGGGCGGGTCTTTGCAAGCCCTAGTCTACGGATGACGTTATCGAGACGTCGTTCGCACATGAGCAGGAGGGTTTCACCGGTGTTACCCTTTTTACGGACGGAATCATCGAAGTAACGACGTAGTTGTCGTTCGCCGAGTCCGTAGTAGTACTTGATCTTTTGCTTCTCAGCCAAAGCAGTTCCGTAGTTACCTGTCCGACGGCTTCGTGGGTGCATCCCTGGCGGACTATCTTTACGCTTTTCAAATGCTCGAACGCAACCTGCGCTCTCGTAGAGCAAAGCGCCGAAGCGGCGATTGACCCGGGCCTTGGGTCCTGTATATCGCGACATGCTGGTTTCCTATTTTAGGTGGGGCACAGTCGGCTCACTTTGCTACACCGCAAAGGTCTGCTGGCCAAGGGGATCTTAGGGGTTGTAGGTGAACCTTGGAGTGTTCACGGATTAGCAAACAAGAGCGGTTCGTAGTGAACCGCTCGAAGGGTGTTTGCGGGCAAAGAAAATCAACCGAGTGGGTAACCGGTGGAAACTACTTGAGTTCAACCGTTGCGCCGACTTCAGTGAGTTCCTTCTTGATCTTCTCAGCGTCTTCCTTGGAGACTTGTTCCTTGATCTTCGAAGGAGCGCCTTCGACCAATTTCTTGGAGTCGATCAGGGACAGACCGGTCAAGTTCTTGACGATCTTGACGACGTCGAGTTTCTTGTCTCCGAAGGAGGTCAAGACGACATCGAATTCGGTCTTCTCGACGACGGCAGCAGCGGCGCCACCCCCATCGGCAGGAGCGGCCATAACGACGGCACCGCCGGCGGCGGCTTCGATGCCATGGACATCTTTGAGATAATCGCTGAGTTCCTTGGCTTGCTTGAGCGTCAGGCCGACGATCTTCTCGCCTAGGGTCTGGATTTCTTCCGCGTAAGCGGTTGCTGACTCGGACATTTCTATCGTTCCTCTATGGTAAAAACAGACAAACTAAACGCACCGGCGAGAATGGAAAACCGGTTGTTTCAAACGAATTGTTTAGGAAACCGACGCACGCCGTCGGCTTCCTGACTCCCGACCTTGCGGCCGGGGATTGTACGACTATTCACTGGCACCTTCGGTTGCTACTGCTTCCTGGGCATCCGGTGCGGAACCTTCTTCGCGATCCTCGATCATCTTCTTGACTTGGCCAGCGATCTTGCGAGCCGGACCGACGAGTTGACCAGAAAGGGTGCTTCCGGGCGAGAGAATCTGTCCGAGGAGCATTGCAATTTGCTCTTGGCGATTCGGCCACTTAGCGACCTTCTTGACTTGAGCCGCGTCCATGGCTTCTCCATCCATGACGCCGCCTTTGATTTCCAATTTCGGAAAGGTTCCCGAATCGGTCATCTTCGTTACGGTTTTGACCAGCGAGACGAAGTCTTCTCCGCCCCAGATAACCGCTAGGCTTCCGGATTGTTTATCGAAGGCAGGTCGCAGGGAGGACCCGTCGGTCGCCATGGCCGCAAGCGATCGCTTGACGACCATTAGGCTAAGGCCCTTGTCTCGCAACGCTTTGCGAATCGCGTAGTTTTCATTGCCGGTCATTCCGACGATGTTGGCCACCATTGCATCGTTGACACCATCGAGGCGTCCGGAGATGTCGCGGGAGATCAGCCTTTTTACAAATTTGCTCATGTGCTCACCTGTTCCTTAAGCCGACACGCGGACGCTAGGGGTCATCGTCGCGCAGATTGCGATCGACTTGATGTAAGTTCCTTTGACCGAGTTTGGTTTGATCGATTGCACATAGGAGATGAACGCCCCGATGTTTTCGACAAGCTTGGTGGCATCGAAACTCATTTTTCCGACGACGGCATGGACGTTGGAACCCTTGTCGTTTCGAAACTCGACCTTACCGGCTCGATACTCTTTGACGACGCGTGCCACGTCGGTCGTGACGGTACCGGCTCTGGGCGATGGCATGAGCCCTCGCGGGCCGAGCAACTTACCGAGCGGACCGACGATGCCCATCATGTCGGGCGAGGCAATACAGACATCAAAGTCTAACCACCCATCTTTAATTCTCTTGGAGAGTTCTTCGGCGCCAACCGCATCGGCTCCGGCTTGCTCGGCCTCTTTGGCCAGGTCGCCTTTGGCGAATACGATGACGCGTTGCGTCTTTCCAATTCCGTTGGGCAGAACGAGCGAGCCGCGAACGATCTGATCGTTTTGGGCCGGATCGATCCCAAGATTGATATGGATTTCGACCGTCTGGTCGAATTTCCGCCCGTTGAATTGCTTGAGCACTTCAACGGCCTGCTGCAATGGCAAGGGAGTCTTTCCCGGAGCCTTCGCAAGCATGGACTTCATTGCCTTTGTTGGTTTGACCATCTGAAAGTTTCCCCTGGACTTAGCCTACGATCTCGATGCCCATGCTTCTCGCTGTACCTTCGATCATGCGACGAGCATGCTCCAAATCGCGGGCGTTTAGATCCGCCATTTTCTTCGTGCAAATATCATCGACCTGGGCCCGGGTTACTTTCCCGACCTTGGTCTTGTGCGGTTCACCCGAACCGCTAGCTACTCCAGCGGCCATCTTCAGCAAGGCTGAAGCCGGTGGGCTTTTGGTGATGAATTCGAAACTACGGTCAGAATACACCGTGACGACCACTGGAATCGGAGTCCCGTTGAACTCCTTGGTTCGCTCGTTGAATTGCGAGACGAACTGACCCAAATTGATCCCGAACTTGCCCAACGACGTTCCTACCGGAGGAGCAGGTGTCGCCTTGCCCCCCGGCACTTGAAATGCCGCCTTGCCTGTGACTTGCTTGGCCATGTTTGAAAAAACCTAAATGACAAATTCCAAACGACAAACGAACAAATCGAGTAACTGCAACCCTAAAAAGGTTTGCACCTACCGAAAACTGCTCGCCAGGACTACAGCGACTCGATCTGCCAGTGATCTAGCTCGACCGGGGTGCTGCGTCCGAAAATATTAATAATGACCGTGACTCTTCCGTTGGCTTCGTCGATCCGATCGACATCACCCTCGAGGCTCTGGAAGTTCCCTTCCTTGACCCGAACGCGATCGCCCGATCGAAACGGAATCGAAGTCTTCGGCACTTGTTCTTGATCCACATCGGGATGCACGAGCTTGATGATTCGCTCGACATCCGCGTCAGTCATCGGCGTAGGCTTGCCATACGTCCCTGTGAAATCGCCGATGCCCGGTGTCTCTCGCACAAGGAACCAAGTGTCATCATTAATGATCATTTGGATCATCAGATAGCCCGGGTAGAGCTTGCGCTTAACGATGCGCTTCTTGCCCGCCCGGGTAAACTCCACGACATCTTCGGTCGGAACGAGAATCTCGCCGAAGTACTCTTTATGATTCGACAACTTGATCCGCTTCTCAAGCGATTCGCGGATGGTGTCCTCTCGGTTGAAAGCAACCTTAAGGATGTACCACTGCGGTGCTTGTGCAAGACCTTCAGTTGTTGTGCTGTTCGTGGAATTGTTCACTCGATAACCTAGCGCCAGTACGTACGAATCATCAACCGATTCCTCAAGAGAACCGCCGATCAATCTCCTGGCTGTTGGCCGACCCTCTCGGGCCGACGCCACCAAAAAACTAACTCACTCCAAGCGTGTCGAACAGCCATTGCCAAATTGCGTCATAGCAAAAAAGCAAAAGTGCCAACAGTGCCATCGTGAATATAACAACCATCGAAGCCCTGTAAAGCTCTGTTTTCTTGGGCCACGATACCTTATTCAATTCTGCTTCTACCGAAATCAAAAAATCGGCGAAGCGGGGCCAATTAATCAATCGGTAAGCGAGCCACATCCCCAAAGACGTAAGAACCGCTGGCATCCAGTACCGCGAGGTGCTCCAAAAGGGATTGACCGGTGTATTTCCAAGTGGGGCTGTCCAAGCACCTAAGGCTTCAAACAACTGCCAACCACCTAGCCAGCAAGCTAGCCAAATAGCCAAACAGGTCAATTGCCTTACGAGCCGACCCTGTTTGGGTTTATAGCGAGCGTTGGTAAAAAGCTCGGATCCAAAGGATCGGTTGAGGGTATCGTCAGTGATCGTTGCCATACACGAACACTTTTCTCACGAAAAGTGCAGTTCCTTGTTCCATCCAAATTCAACCCAAGCCCCACAGCACTGGCGGTTCAAAACGCTTGGTGCTCCAAGGTCTTGAATCCTACAGAACAGCAGGGGCGGCAGGAATCGAACCCGCAACCCCCGGTTTTGGAAACCGGTGCTCTGCCAATTGAGCTACACCCCTTTATGACAAGTCGCGGGCAACTGACCCGCGACCGTCGCTATTGCAAATCGCTCGGCTATAGAGCCGATTACTCGATGATCTTGGTGACAACACCCGATCCGACCGTCTTGCCACCTTCGCGAATCGCGAACCGGACGCCTTCGTCAATCGCAACTGTCTTTTGCAGTTCGACGATCACCCGAACGTTATCCCCAGGCATGCACATTTCGGCTCCTACCAACTCAGCCGATCCGGTCACGTCGGTGGTTCGGAAGTAGAACTGAGGTCGGTACCCACTGAAAAATGGTGTGTGTCGGCCCCCTTCGTCTTTGCTCAAGCAGTAGACTTCGGCTTCGAACTTCTTGTGAGGGGTGATGCTATTGGGCTTGGCCAAAACCTGACCTCGCTCGATGTCGTCACGGGCTACACCGCGAAGCAAGCATCCGACGTTTTCGCCAGCGCGAGCTTCTTTCATTTCCTTGCGGAACTGCTCGACACCCGTAACGGTTGTCTTGCGCTTTTCCTTGGTCAATCCGATGATTTCAACTTCTTCGCCCACCTTGATCAGACCGCGTTCGATCCGACCGGTTGCTACCGTTCCACGACCTTCGATGCTGAAGACGTCTTCGATCGCCATCAAGAACGGCTTGTCTTCTTCTCGGGTCGGTTGAGGGATGAACGAATCGACCGCATCGAGAAGATCCGAAATGCACTTCGAAGCTGCTGGATCGGCTGGTTTATCGTAAGCAGCCTTGGCGTTGCCTCGGACGATCGGGGTCTCTTCGCCTGGGAACCCGTACTTGGAGAGCAATTCGCGAATTTCCAACTCGACGAGCTCCAAAAGCTCTTCGTCGTCGACCAAATCGCACTTATTCAAGAACACAACGATCGCTGGCACGTCGACCTGACGGGCGAGCAAAACGTGTTCTTTCGTCTGGGGCATCGGGCCGTCGGCGGCGCTGACGACCAGGATCGCGCCGTCCATCTGGGCAGCACCGGTGATCATGTTCTTGATAAAGTCGGCGTGGCCAGGGCAGTCGATGTGAGCGTAGTGACGGTTGGCCGTCTCGTACTCGACGTGCGAGGCGGCGATCGTCACCGTCTTGGTCGCGTCGCGAACTGTTCCACCCTTGGCGATATCCGCATACGTCTTGGGGGTCGCCAGACCCTTGGCTGCCTGCACTGCAAGCAAAGCACCTGTCGTGGTGGTCTTGCCGTGGTCAATGTGACCAATAGTTCCAACGTTGCAGTGGGGTTTCTTGCGTTCAAATACCTCTTTGGCCATTTTTCCTACAACACCTAAGTTAAAAACCCTGAAATCCGTCGCCGTGAAGCCGATGCCATGCCATCGAAGGCCCACGCACAACTACTGAATGACTCGTACGCTGTTTCCTGACCTAGCTGCCCGTGGTTCAAGCCGTCTCGCTGGGGACCCATGGGGCCAAACCGTGACGCTATCTTTTCTTGGACAACCTCTCACCGAAGAACAAAAGCATAAGCAAATCCGATAAACATGCAATGCTTAAATCGAGGCTTAGGCTCAAGCTCTTCTTCCAGTTAAAGCTGCTGATGGGACTTGAACCCATGACCTCTTCCTTACCAAGGAAGTGCTCTACCACTGAGCTACAGCAGCAAGGACAGGAGAGCGGGTGAAGGGAATCGAACCCTCGTATTCAGCTTGGAAGGCTGCTGCTCTACCATTGAGCTACACCCGCTTTTGTTCTCTTTTGCTATTTTCGCAATCCATCGCCTCAACCGCGAAAAAAATCCCGCGTTCCAGCCGACCTAATACTTTGGCCAATCCAAAAATCCATCCTAAGCGAACCGATGGGAGGTGTAGGATTCGAACCTACGTAGGCATAGCCAACGGATTTACAGTCCGTCCCCTTTAACCACTCGGGCAACCTCCCTTGAAACGTCCAACACAAGCCATTTTCGGCCAATTCTTTTGGATTTGTGCAATCCGATTCCTGCGATCCGAGTCGTTGGCCCGGAAGCCCGATTCGAATCGCCTGAGCCCCAGAGCTTCCCGTAGGACCGCAAAAGGAACTAAGCCGGCGATGGGACTCGAACCCGCAACCTGCTGATTACAAATCAGCTGCTCTGCCAATTGAGCTACGCCGCATTTTACTGTGGCATGTTACTCTCGAGTTTCTCACCCCAGCCGAGTCGCACTAGTGTACAAATCGCCCTTTTGCCCGCAAGGCGAATTTCCCGAGAGTTTCGAAGACATTTGCCGATGGGAAAGACGCCCCAAGGGGCGTCGAAGTTCGTTTTTACCTGGAAGAATGCTAGGTTTAGCGGTTCTGGTTGAGAATTAGCCCGAGGATCTCGGCTCGTGACGAGAGATTTTCTCGGAAAATGCCCCGCATCGCACTGGTCGTGCACGAAGCTCCAGCCTTGCGAATTCCTCGCATGGTCATGCACGAGTGGGAAGATTCGATCAGGACAACCACACCCCGGGCCCCGAGTTCCTGCTCGACCATGTTGGCAATCGTCTCGGTCATCCGTTCCTGGACCTGCGGACGCCTGGCGACCTCGTCGACAACCCTTGCCAATTTGCTCAGCCCGACGACTTTACCATTGGGCAAGTATCCGACGTGGGCCTTGCCTGTAAACGGCAGGAGGTGGTGCTCGCACATGCTATGGAATTCGATGTCCCGAACGAGCACGATTTCGTCATAATTCTCTGTGAATACCCGCTTGAGGTGAATGCTAGGGTCCTTGTGCAACCCAGAGAAAATTTCGGCGTACATTCGAGCCACCCTCGCTGGGGTCTCGAGCAATCCTTCGCGATCGGGGTCCTCTCCGACGGCGATAAGGATTTCTCGGACGGCCTTCTCGATCCTGGCATGGTCGACCTTGGCCGGTTCATGCTCACCCGAGGAGACCTTCGAGGTGCGGTTTTGGATTTCTTCGTTTTTCGATGTCACAGGCTTCTTTCGCTTGGTGTTGCCAAGAAGTATTTTCTTTCCGGTAATCATAATCGAACTTTCCGATTTTCTCGATTCTTATTGGATCTGGTTCTCGCGGCGTTTGCCTTTGAGTTCTCCCCCCTGGGAGTTGTTTCAGGAGCTTTTCTAGGAGCTTTTCGATGCTTCGGCATCGTCGGGGAGCGTTTGGGCGATGAATCTTAGCGGCTTGCCAAGTCCATCGGCTTATGCGCTCCTAGGCGAGATTTTCCAAACGTCACCCCCGTGGCGTTCGAGCTCTTGAGCCTCAAACCCAACGATTTTGCTCGAACTCTAGGTGCTTAAGAGCCCCAGCGATCTGCCCGGCGGGTATACTCCAGACGGCTCGATGGGCTTGTGTTTCAACCCGCAATTTTTCGAGCCCATGGTTGCAATCGCCTTAAATTGCAAGAACTCCATAACCCGCAAAACCACCTAACTCGATGAGCACAAGCGACCCTTTGTCCCAAAGGCCAGACCGCTCGGTCAACCTGCGGGACTTCCAAGACCTGATCCACAACATGTACTACGAGAAGGATCTCCAGCGTGGGATCCCCGGTACCTTCATGTGGCTCATGGAGGAAATCGGTGAACTGGCCTCAGCCCTCCAATCGGGAAATGATCGCGAGAACCTCGAAGAAGAGTTCGCCGATGTGCTGGCCTGGCTAACGACCATCGCCAACGTGGCCCAAATCGATCTTGCACAAGCCATCCACAAAAAGTACGGACAAGGTTGTCCGGGCTGCAATTTACTCGTGTGTACCTGCTCGATCGAAGAAAAGCCCTAGCCAAAACTCTCGGTTCAAGCTCGAAGCCACTGCTGCCTTCACTTCATTTTGCCACCTGCCTCGGAGCCTTGCTCACTCATGATCAATGTCCCTGCTGTCAACTTACTCCATACCTCGACCGTGGCTCGCTGGCATATCCAGCCGGTCGATCATCCCTATGGCGATCCTCAAGAAGCACTCGCAAACTCCAGCGATCCGGCCCCCGAACAAGTCCTTGCAATCATCTGCCAACAACACCAATTCAATTACTTGCTCTGGCATGAGGAAGACATCGCACGGTCGGTCGATGTCTCCGATTCTCAAATTGCCCAAGTCAAACGGAACATCGATAAGTACAACCAAGCTCGCAATGACTGGATCGAAAAGGTCGACGATTGGATCACTGCCGACCTGCAGAGAAAGCAAATCCATGCGGCTGCTGAGGCAAAACTCAACACCGAAACGCCAGGCTCTGCGATCGATCGGCTCTCGATCATGTCGCTGCGCATCTACCACCTAAGAGAACAGCTCGACCGCGCCGATATCGATCAAGCCCACATCGATAAAGTCTCGCACCGACTGGCCGTGTGCGGTCTGCAATTTGCCGACCTATCGAACTCCCTTGCCGAGCTCCTAGCCGACATCTACTCAGGCGCGAAACGACACAAGACCTACCGTCAGATGAAGATGTACAACGACCCGAGCTTGAACCCCTACCTCTACAATCGCCAAGCCAAAACGTCCTGATCTCTTCAGCAGCTACTCGCACTCGATGCAGTGATTTTCGAGCACACGAGCACGAGCACGTCCATCGAGTATTTTCGAGCGACAATCCACGAATTTTTTAAATGACCGATACTCTCAACAGGTGCCACCGATGGAACGTCTGATCCCCGTCTTAGGACTATGCGTAATGGTTGGCATCGCTTGGTCGATCAGTTCCGACCGACGCCGTTTTCCTGTGAGAGTCGTCGTCGGTGGCTTGCTGATGCAATTCCTCCTCGCGGTTCTGGTCCTGCGATCCGAAATCGGGCAATCGATCTTCCAATCCATCGGCAACTTGTTTACCAACCTGCTCGATTGCGTCGACAAAGGTGCTGGATTCGTCTTTGGTGAAGGTGGCGTTTCGACCCCGTATGGATATAAGGATCCGGTCACCCCTGCCTACAAAGTCCACTTGGTGGCCTTCAAAGTCCTACCGACAATCATCTTTTTCTCCTCCCTCATGTCGGTCTTGTACTACGTCGGTGCAATGCAGAAACTTGTGGGTGCAATCTCCTTTGTCATGCAGAAAACGCTCGGCACAAGCGGCGCCGAAACCCTCTCGGCAGCGGGCAATATCTTTGTCGGGCAGACCGAAGCTCCCCTGCTCGTTCGTCCCTACATCAACACGATGACACGATCCGAACTCATGGCCGTCATGGTCGGCGGCTTTGCTACCATCGCTGGCGGTGTCATGGCCGCCTACGTCGGACTGGGTATCAGCCCGGTCCACTTGCTAACGGCCAGTTTAATGTCGGCACCCGCGGCGCTGGTGATCGCCAAAATCATGCAACCTGAAGTCGATCGACCCCTGACGCTTGGCAAGGTCGAGATCACCCCGCCCATGGAAGCCACCAACGTGATCGATGCAGCGGCCCGAGGTGCCAGCGATGGAATGACCCTAGCCCTGAACGTCGCTGCCATGCTGATCGCCTTTCTGGGGCTGATCTATATGCTCGATTCGAGCTTGGAAGCAATCACGCAATGGATGACTCTCAAAACCACCGGTACCGCCTACCGATTAAACTTCACCCAAATGATGGGCTGGATCTCTCGACCCTTCGCTTGGCTCATGGGAATCGAAAACAAGGATCTTCCAATCGCAGGCGAAATCCTCGGCAAACGAATCGTCACGAACGAATTCATCGCCTACCTGGATTTAAATGCAAAGCCTCAATCGGCCGATCAAGCCCCTGCAATCTCAGAACGAACCAAAACGATTCTCACCTACGCTCTTTGCGGTTTTGCGAATGTTGGATCGATCGGGATTCAGATCGGTGGCCTCGGACCCTTGGCCCCAGATCGCCGAGCTGATCTAGTCCGATTGGGTGTTCGCGCAATGATCGGTGGACTGTTGGCTTGCTACATGACCGCATGCTTGGCTAGTATCCTGATCCCATAAGAAACCTCGTTTCCATCTACCGCGATCGCCGAGGGCTCGCTCCATGAATACGATCGACCATGCCCAGGCCCTGGCTTATATGGACCAAGCTCGCCAAGTGGCCAGGCGAGCTTACTGCCCCTACAGCAATTTCTCGGTCGGTTGCGTACTGGTCGATGCCCAAGGCCGCACATTTGAAGGATGCAACGTCGAGAACGCGTCGTATTCGGTCACCCTTTGCGCCGAACGCACCGCAGGCTCTCAAGCCATCGCCCAAGGCTCACGGGATTGGAAGTCGATTTACATCGTGTCCCCAACCCGCGTGAGCCCATGCGGTACGTGTCGCCAATTCCTCTTCGAACTTGCCCCCGACCTGCAAGTCTATCTAGGGGACTTGCAAGCCGATTCCTATATCGGACCGACGCCGATCCGGGAGCTACTTCCCATGGCGATGGATCTTCAGCAGACGGTCCTGCCGCACCGCAAATCGTGATCCATCGCCAAAAGCCCCATCGCTGGAAACCCCGTCGCTAGAAACTCAGGGCTAGACCTGGGTCTCGTAACCTTTGCGACTCGGTCGACTGAGCATCGCGTTGGCTTGGTCGTCCCCGACGATTTGTCGCTTCTCGGGGTCCCAGGTCAAAGCGCGGCCGAATCGCATGGCGATATTGGACAAATGGCAGATCTCAAGCATCCGGTTATGGGTCCAAACATCCGAGATCGGCTGCTTGCGACTCTTCATCGCAGCTGTGAAATTCTCCGTGTGATTCTCGCTGACCTTGCCACCGTAGATCGCTTCGATGGCACCTTCGGGCAATGGCTTGTCCTTGAGCTCCTCGACCGGCTTGCCGGTGATCTTGCCACGATTGACAAAGAAACGACCCTCGGTCCCTTCGAACAAAATCCCGTTGTCGCCTTGGCTCGTGATGACCATCAAGACATCGTTGGGCATCGCTGCATGGATCTCAAAGTTCGTCGCCGCGTTGTAACGGTCCGAGACCGTCGGATGCCCATCCTTGTACTCAACAGGCAATTTGTAGTTCACCGGCGTGACCTTGCTCGGGCCCGTTTGGTTCGCACCGATGGCCCAACAAGCGATATCGACGTGGTGTGCCCCCCAGTCGGTCAACTTACCACCGGAATACTCATGCCAATTGCGGAATGAGTAATGGCCGTTGCTGTACAGGGGAACTCCGCCACCGTAGCCTTGTCGAAGCTCCGGCAAGGCGCGATAAGGGACCGAAGGAGCTGGGCCTAACCAGAAGTCGTAATCGAGACCCTCGGGTACGGCCGCCTCGGGAATCATCGGCGATGCTTCCATCGCATCGATCCCGCAAGTGACCTTCTTGACTTTGCCGATTCGGCCATGCTGGACCAATGCGACGGCCAACAAAAACTGATTGTTGAACTCCGTTCGCTGCATCGTGCCGACCTGGAAGACTCGACCCGTCTGCTTGACGATCCTCTCGATGAGCTTGCCTTCGTCGATCGTCAAGGTCAATGGCTTCTCACAATAGACGTCTTTGCCGGCGAGCATCGCCTCGACGGCGATCTTGGTGTGCCAATGATCCGGAGTGGCGATCATCACCGCATCGATGTCCTTGCGGTCAAGGATCTTGCGGTAATCTTTGTAAGCATCCGGCTTGTGACCTTGGGCCTTTTGAACCTTGCCGACGTTATCCTCAAGGACTTTGGAGTCGACGTCGGCTAATGCTGCGAAATTCGCGAACTTAAACGACTTGCTCGTGATGGCCCACCCCTGATTGCGCAATCCAATCGTCGCAAAAACCGGCCGGTCGTTGGGTGACTGATATCCCATGGCCCGAAACGGGCAACTCGCCAGGACCGAGGCACCAGCGGCTCCAAACAAAAAATGACGCCGAGACGTCGACTGCGAACGGATCATGCTCAAGTCTCCAAATGGTCAAAAGGTTCAAAAAAGCGGCTAAAGACTAACCGGTCGCGATTCCTACGCGATACCCACGGCTTGGCCGTGACGGACGCCCTAGCCGAGGCCTTTACGCCCTAGCGGCCGCCTTAACGGCCCAACCCAGGGGATCGTGCGCACCGTAGCGTACTATAGCACAAAACCGATGCACCCCAAAGAAAGCCCCGTGCCTGTGCTCGGCCCTCTAGGACAGCCTGAGCCCCAGCGACTCGATACAACGCGATGGGACTAAATGTCTACTTTGACAAATTCCAAAAAAAGCACAAAGTTCGGCGTTTTGATAGCGTTCCTTTGTATTGGGACGGCGAAGGTTTTTCGAAAAATTCTTTCCTGCCCCCTCGGCACTCTTGGGGGAACTTTAACCACCCTGCCCCGATCTGACAGGGGGGCGGAACCACCAAGAAGGCTAGCCCCGAACCACTAGGGGGGTTGGCGGTGACTTACCGTAGCGAAGAATGCTCTAGACCCATGTGGACTTGCGAATAAGATCCTTCCGATAGACCCCACCGAGTGTTTCTGTCTTCACCCCACCATCGATCGACCGACCAAACTCCGCCTGATCATGTCAAACCACTTTCACAACGAGCCGAACCCTGACGTCCAGCGTCCGCTTGCTGCGAAACCACCGTCCTCAAGCAAGGCCAATCGCGTTTACTTCAAGTTCCTCGGACTCAAGACTTCCGAGAGCAACGAACAGGCAATCCTCGAGGCGTCCAAGAAAATGGCTCGGCTCGTCCAGGAGCGCGCACCGTTTAACGCACCGGAATTGATCGAGCGCTCACGCCAGGAAATCGCCCTTGCAACCTACCGACTCCTTGACCCCCGACGCCGCAAAAACGCTTGGGAACGGATCCAGTTGACCCGCCCGATCGACCGTGAAGACCGCGAGTACCAAATCCCCGATCCAGGAGCGTTGCTCCGACGCATGGAGCAAGGTTCCGAGGACCACTTTGAAACGATCCTCGATCCGCTTATCGACCGCGCCCTCGGGCAGACGGCTGGCAAGGCACTGACCGTCGACTCGAAAACCGACTCGAGGAACTGGCTCGAAGAACGCCGCGAAATCGTTCGAGCGGTCCGAGCCGATTCGGACCACCCATCGCAAGCAAATCCACTTTGGAATAAGTACGGTTTCTCTTGGTTGCGGTCGGTGTTTGGACTCTAAAAGTCAGCTAGCAAAACGGACTCGTTCAAGTCCCACTGAGCTGCTAGCATTCACCCAGTTTCTGGGACTCTATGACGACCTTGACGATCAAAACAGGTCAGGTAGGTCCGTTCATTTTTTAACGAACCTGCGTCCGATCCATACCGCACAAGCCGCTTACTTTCTTGCGGCCCAACTGCTGGCATTGGAATCCGACCTATGGACAAGACGGTCCGAAGCGAACAAGTCAATGTCATCGCTCTGGTGCGTGGCGAGGAACACTTTGTCTTTGTGTTCGATCCGAAGCGTCGCACGGAGCTACTGCGTCTGCTAGGCCGTTACGCTGCCGATCCGTCGATGAGTTTCAATTGGTACGATGCAGCGGTCTTGAGCCAAAAAATCCGGGATCTGCTCCCCGCCTCGAGCGCGATCGAAGTCCCAGTCGTGGGGCTCGAAGAAGGCGTTGAGGCTAAGCCTCAACCGCGACAAACACGCCGCTTCTAAATACGCGCTCGAACCTCATCCATGGGACTGGTCGAACCTGTCCAAGGGCCCGGTGGCCGAACCCATGTCGAAATGTAGCGGTTCGATCAGGATATTCCCAGAGGTTTCGCCTTGCATTAGGATCTAAAGTCTGCCGAGCGTCCTTTGCAGATTCCCTTTTAGGCCCTCTCAGGAATTCGATCGTATGAAGACTACCGCACCTTTGACGGAACGCACGAGTTGGAAATCGCTTCAAGTTCATTTTTCCAAGATCCAAGGGGTGCATCTGCGGGATTTGTTCAGCAAAGACCCTCAGCGAGGAAGGGTGTTTGGTATCGAAGCCGAGGGGATCTATCTCGACTACTCCAAAAATCGCATCGATCACGAGACGCTCAAGCATCTTTTTGCGCTTGCCGATGAGTCGGAACTTAGGCCAGCGATCGAAGCGATGTTTCGAGGCGATGCGATCAACATCACAGAAAATCGTGCCGTGCTGCATACGGCTTTGAGAGCTCCTCGAGATGCAAGGATCGAACTTGGTGGGAGAAATGTCGTTCCTGATGTCCATGAAGTCCTCGATCAAATGTCGGGTTTTTGCGATCGACTCAGGAGTCGGCAGTGGAAGGGACACACAGGAAAATCGATCGTCAACATCGTCAACATTGGAATTGGGGGTTCGGACCTAGGGCCGGTGATGGCTTACGAAGCTCTGAGAAACTACAGCGATCGGTCGTTGAATTTTCTTTTCATATCGAACGTCGACGGAACGGATTTTTCCGAGGCCGTCGAGGGCTTGGATCCAGCCGAAACCCTATTCATTGTCGCATCGAAGACCTTCACGACCCAAGAGACCATGACCAATGCCCAGACGGCCAAGGACTGGTTACTCCATGGGCTCGGGGCAGGCCAAGAGGCGGTTGCAAAGCACTTTGTCGCCGTATCGACCAATGCTACAAAGGTTTCCGAGTTTGGAATCGATACGGCCAACATGTTCGGCTTTTGGGATTGGGTCGGTGGCCGGTATTCGATGGACTCGGCCATTGGGCTTTCGACCATGATCGCAATTGGCCCTGAGAATTTTCATGCGATGCTCCAGGGCTTTCGACAAATGGACGAGCATTTCCGGACAGCACCCTGGCAGAGCAACATCCCAGTCCTCATGGCGCTTTTGGGAATTTGGTACAACAATTTTTTCCAAGCCTCATCGATCGCCGTACTTCCTTACGATCAGTACTTGAAACGATTCCCGGCTTACCTCCAGCAACTGACGATGGAGAGCAATGGGAAACGCGTGACACTCGCAGGAAACCATGTGAACTATGACACCGGGGCGGTTTACTGGGGCGAGCCGGGTACGAATGGCCAGCACTCTTTTTATCAGTTGATCCACCAAGGCACACGTTTGATCCCGTGCGACTTTATCGCGTTTTGTCACTCGCTCAATCCGGTTGGCCGACATCACGATTTGCTCATGGCCAATGTGTTTGCCCAAGCCGAGGCGTTGGCTTTTGGCAAGACGCTCGATGAAGTCCGCAAAGAAGGAACTCCCGAATGGTTGGCTCCGCATCGGGAATTCGATGGGAACAGACCAAGCAATGTTTTGCTGCTCGAACGTCTCACCCCCGGCTCACTCGGAAAGTTGGTCGCTTTATACGAGCATATCGTCTTTACTCAGGGGGTGATTTGGAATCTCGATTCGTTCGATCAATGGGGGGTCGAGTTGGGCAAAGTCCTCGCGCAGAGAATCGTTCCAGAGCTTGAGTCTCCTGAGGCTTTGGAATTGAATCATGATAGTTCGACCAATGCCCTCATCGAGCGTTATCGAGCAACGCGGAAAAAAGGCTAGATCGATGCGCATCGGACCGTACCTTCTCGTGTTGCTTATGTGCCTGTTGTGCGAAACTTCGCCAGGCGTTTTTTCGATCCAAAACCGAGCTACGGCACAGGATGCTCTGGAGCCTAAGCTACAGCTTTTGAATGGTACGGATCGAGCATTGGATGTTTTCTGGATCCAATCCGATACGCAGCGAGTTTTCAATCGGACGATCGAACCTGGGCAGCAAACTTCGATCAAGACAACGCTTGGACATCGTTTTGCTCTTGCGGATCGCGATGGCGGTTTTGAAAAAGAAGTGACCAGTCAAGTTCCCGTACAGGCGTTCCGAGCCGGGGGAGTTCCTGGTTTCTATACCCAGAGACTCGAGGCGCATGGATTTCCGATCGTCGCATCGGACCGCGTCAATCCTTATGCATTAAAGGAAGCTGCCTATCTCGTCGACTTGATGCTCGCAGAGCGTCCGGATGTGCGCAAGGCGATGATTCAGAGTGGTTCGCGGCTCTGCATATTGGCATGGAACGAATTCACCACCCAGCAGCCCGAATGGGAGTGGCTAGCTCTCAGGCCAGTGGCTGGATTCCCAGGGATCGCCCCGAACGATTACTATGACGCCCGCGCCAGGGGAATGGGTGGAAGTCAGACCGATCCCTTTTGTTCGTGTGGCGAAGAGAATCTGCTGTGCTATCCTGGGGACCCGTATTCGACAGAGAATATTCTCATTCACGAATTGGCGCACAACATTCACCTGCGGGGAATGGTCAATGTCGATCCAACCTTCGATAGCAGGGTCAAGGCAGCTTATGATGCCGCCATGCAAGAAGGGCTCTGGAAAGGCAAATACGCCAGCGTGAATCACCATGAGTACTTCGCCGAAGGTGTGCAATCCTGGTTTGATGACAATCGGCAAGACGATCACGATCACAACCACGTCAATACCCGCGAAGAACTCGTCGAATACGATGCTCGCCTAGCAGGGCTATGCCGAGAAGTCTTCGGCGAAACAGCGTTTCGCTACACCAAGCCGCCGACCCGGCTTTCCGACCACCTGACAGGCTATGACCCCTCCTCGGCCCCTAAGTTTCTCTGGCCAGAGCGACTCAAAAAGGCACAGGCAGAGATCCTACGACAAGCTCAGTCCCGTTCGACAGAGGATCCGCAAAACGAGTAAGATAGATCCTGCGTTGGCCTCGCCGGTATGCGATCGACGGCCCGGACGGCAAAGTAAAACCGGGCTGTAAAGTAAAACCGCGCGACAAAGAAAGACCGAGCACCCTTGGGCTGCATTGAGATCATGAAATCAAGCCTTTTCATTTTCCGACTCCTGGTGATTGCATCACCTCTTTTCTTTGCCTTGCACCTCTATGGGCAGGAACCGACGATCCGCAAGCAAACCAACGAGCGAGGAGAAATCGAGTGGTTCCACAATTCTTCGACATTGTCTCAGGCCATAGCGATCAACTATCAAGGATCGGTCATCGGGACCCGCGAGGTTCCGGACAAGGCAGGGGCTATGTGGATTCCTCGTCCGTTCTACAGCGGGGCCTACGGCACGAAAGATATCCCAACACCCAATGCTTACACGAATTTTGAGCCCATCGGTATCAGCGATACCGAGCTGGTCATTGGGTATGCCACGCGGCCCTCAGGTAGCAAGGACGGATCCCTTATCGGAGCCGTATGGGACCCAAAGCAAGACGCGTTTACCTTACTACCCAAAGCTCAGGGAGACAACGTCAACCATCCCCAAGCCATCTCGGCAGACGGAAAGCGAATAACAGGTTACACCACTGGACCGAATCGACTCCGACCTGCATTGTGGGAGTACGATCCGAGCCAGCAGCAATGGTCGATCACCGTGCTGCCTACGCAGTACGAGAACAACCCTTATTTGATGTCAGGTGGTTTGATGATATCCCCGGACGGCAAGTCGATCGCCGGCTGCTGTACCGAGGGAACGCTGCCTGATGGCAGTGTCGATAGTGCCTTGTATCGATGGGCACAGAGCGACTCAGGTGCATGGGAGCGATCGCTTTTGTCACGCGAGCAGTTGTACCTGCGAGGCATCAATGACCAAGCTGAAATGGCCGGTTCGGTGCGAGATCAGACCGGTTTACGGCAGCCTTGCTTCGTTTCTGCGAAAGGAGAATTCGTACTGCTGCCCTTGTTGCCGAACGATGTATCTGGGGAGGCCAAGGGGATCAACAACGCATCGCTCGTCGTAGGGTTCTCCGACGATCCGAATGGGGGCGACGGGGGGCCTGAACCGTGCATTTGGGGCAAGGACCGCAAGGCTACGAGGATTGCCAAGGCGGGGTTCGCTTATGGGGCAGTCCAAGCCATCAATCAGAAAGGTCAAATCGCGGGGATGGCAGAGGTCGGGCTTAAGGACCTAGGATTGAAAGCCGACCCGCTGGCCGAGAGCGTCTCTTTGGCCTTCAGAACCTTGCATGGTTTTGAGTAGCGTCAGAAGCTTGGGCTCACGCTCCAAGTAGGACCTGTCGCCGTAGCCACCTGTCGCCAGACGGTGGAAGCGTTACTCGCGCCGCCTCTGTCCACCGCTTGGCAGCGGATGGCTTATGCCACTTGAGTTCGCCCAAGGCGTAATTTCGTTTAACCCGCAGCCAACGGCGAGGAACTTAAATAACCCCGCCAGGATGCTGCGTTTGGGGCCGAAACGGAGAAGGTGACACCCAAGACTTTGCGATCGTCCTGGCGGCGTGTCCTTGGGTTTTGGACAGTGTTGACGTTATTCATTGCGGACGTTTTTGACCAAGGGGCACGCATGATGTTTTCGCCGATGTTCATGTCGACACCATCACCTTGGCCACCCCAGCCGCCTTGGCAAAATCATCCTCGGTGACCAGCAGGGAACCACGGAACACACCGAACACACGGAAGCATGACATAACGGTGGGAGGATTTATTTCCGTGTGTTCGGTGTGTTCTGTGGTTAGAAAAACGGAATAGCGAATCAGGCCTAAGATCACTTGCTAGAGCGGATTTGCCTCGCCAAGTGCTTCCCATTACAATCAGGTCGGCGGAAAAGCAAATGACAAAAGCAAATGACACTAGAGCAAGTGCGGAGCTCGATCGGCGTTGGACCGATAGGACCAAAACAAACCTTCTTTATGCAAATTTGCTAGCGGACTGCCATGAAAAAACTTCTATTGATCTGCGCAGCGAGCTGGCTTTTTGCTAACGCCGAGGTTTATGCACAGAATGAGCTGCAACGCGACGCTCTCACGGAATCGATTGAGCTTGGCATCGAACGAATTTCAGCCGGGGTGGATAATTACCCCAAGCATCGGGATTGTTTCTCGTGCCATCACCAAGCTGTCCCGCTACTTGCTTATCGACTCAATGCCGCTGAAGGCTCACAGGGAAAAATTCTATGGGGCGATCAGGCACAGCGACGCGATCGGATCCTGGACTTCACTCGCAGAAGTCTTGAGCGTGAACTGGCAAGCCTAAAACCTGAGCAGGAATTAGGTGGCCGAGGCATGACGCTTGGGTACGCCCTTTGGACTTTGTCGGTAGGCCAAACGACTTGGGGGACCCTAGGCGAAGAGTTGGTCAATAAAGCGATTTCAACGCAGATGCATGATGGGCGTTGGAGAGTCCACTCGGTTCGTCCCCCGGCAGCCTCCTCGGAGATGATGGCCACGGCGCTGGTAATCTCTGGTTTGAATCACTACGAAAAGTTTCAAAAAGACGCGTTCCAAGCTGTCTCACTCAACGCCTTTCAGAAAGCAAGATATCGAGCAATGCTTTGGCGAGCTAGGCAAGCCGAACCGACAACCACCGAGGACCTGTGCGGTGCGATTTGGTTCGATTACGAGGCTCGATCCTTGATGAATGAATGGCCCTTTCGACCTGGCGAACGCCCTCACTGGACCTTTCAAGAACCCAGATTTCTCCGTGATAAGCGTCTTCCTGAAAACCGTTGGAGGATTACATATCCCATGATCAAAATCCCCGAGGAGCCTTTCTTCACAGAATCGCAACTCCAGGAACTGAATCGGATTTTCGATTTTGATCACGGCGAAACTCGGCGAGAGACATTGATCAAGATGCAAAACCAGGATGGTGGATGGGGTTTCGAAGCAGGCCGCGAAAGCGAAGCTTATTCAACGGCCACGGCCCTTCTGATCCTGACGCAGACGAAGAACAACTACAGCTTGTTCGATTCGGTTCTCAAGGAGCCACACCTGAGCAAAGGACTCCAGTATCTGATCGATACACAGCACAAGGACGGTTCATGGCACGTCTCTAGCCGGGCCAATCCAGTCCAAGAGTTTTTCGATAATGGAGATCCACACGAGACCGACCAATTCATCTCGATGCAAGCGACGGCTTGGGCCGTGGCAGCACTCGCAAGTGCCTACCATGCTCACCACGCGCCGCTGAGTACGCAAGCCTCCTACGATCCACTGGATTGGATCGAACCGGTACCCTAATCGTTGGCGTGTCATTGATTTCCGATGTCAAAAGTCCAGCGATTTAAGTATCCAACCAAATCCCAGACAAAAACCCTGGGGACATTCCCCGCGTTTTAATCTCATTATGCCCCCTTGGGGCGAACGATCCGGTCACGGATCGGTGTTGATTGCACATCGCAGGCGATCCAGGTTGTGGTGGGTTATTCGGGATGGCGTTTGCCCGATGGTTTTATGCCCCAACGGGGCGCAAGGGGATAGCCCAGGGCAAAGCGAAGCGCCGCCCTGGGATTCGGGGACGTCATAATTTCCGTTAGCCCTGAAAGAGCGGCAAATCGGTGCCATGCACCCGGTGCGGAGCCGGGCCGGGTGCTAGCAAACAGGGGCCCAAATCGGTGCCAGGCACCCGGTGCGGAGCCGGGCCGGGTGCTAGCAAACAGGGGCCCAAATCGGTGCCAGGCACCCGGTGCGGAGCCAGGTCGGATGCTAGCAAACAGGGAGCCCAAATCGGTGCCAGGCACCCGGTGCGGAGCCAGGTCGGATGCTAGCAAATAGGGGGCCCCAAATCGGTGCCAGGCACCCGGTGCGACGCCAGGACGGATGCTAGCAAACAGGGAGCCAAGTCGGTGCCTGGCGCCTGGTGCGACGCCAGGTCATCGTACGTTAGCCAGGGACAGTCCCCGAGTTTCTCGTCAACATGGTGCAATCGCAAGCATGCTTACAGGGTGTCCAAACGGGGCGGCCGGTTCGCTGGTTCATTGAACGAAGCCCGATGGTTTTATGCCCCAACGGGGCGCAAGGGGATAGCCCAGGGCAAAGCGAAGCGCCGCCCTGGGGTTCGGGACGTCATAAATATCGCTAGCCCTGAAAGGGCGGAACCCAACAGCGCGTAAACCCATGCGTTATGTTCCGCCCTTTCAGGGCGTTCGCGAATTGGGGCGACGGCGTACCCAGGTCGCCAGCGCACCCAGGATGCCGCTGCGCTCTACCCTGGGCGATCTCATGATGCCCCGTTGGGGCGAACGATCCGGTTGCGGATCGGTGTTGATTGCACATCGCAGGCGATGAAAGTTGTGGTGGGTTAATCGGGATGGCGTTTGCCCTGGGGGATTGTTTCAACATGATCAATGGTTAAACAAGAACTCTCTCGATGTCATCAAACTCCAAAGCAAATCCTCCAGCGTAGCGTGGCGGTCCTCGCGGTTGCGTCCTAGCTCCTCGAGAATCGCCTGCTGCTCGCCAGGGGTCGGCCCGCGACCCAGGGTCCTCAAGTAGGCTTGTCGGATAAGTTCCGGTTCGTCTTGAGCGAATTTTTCGATCCACTGATCGATGATTCCCCCTTTTTCAGCAAGCTTGTTATTGAGAGTCTCCCCGTTGCTCAAATGCAATGCCTGAATGATACTCGGCTCGTCGCTTCGCTCGCACTCACATGTGATCCGCCGCTGATTTCGTCCAAAGGTCTTCAAGAAGTTGCTCTCGACACTCGAGTCGAATAATTGGATCGCTTTGGTCCCCTTGGGATAAAACTTCGTATCGTTCCTGTCCCCACCCAAGAAAACGATCTTGTTGAACTCGCTCGGCACCGAGGTGACACTGGCAATCGCATCATGAATCACCTCTGCCATCAATCGCTTTGGGTAATAGTGCGAGAAGTGCTTGCGATCGGCCTGATTGCCTTCGAGAGGAACGCTCGAACGTTGATAAGTCTCCGAGTTCATGATCTGTCGCATCAAGGACCGCAAATCATATTTCTGCTCGATCAAGTACTGACTCAAATACGACATCAATGCCGGATTGCTTTCCGGATTGCTAGCCCTTAGATCATCGACCGCATTGACAATACCGATGCCGAAATAAGCCGCCCAGACTCGGTTGACAATCGAACGGGTGAAGTAGGGATTCTCCGCCGATGTCATCCATTGGGCTAGAACCAAGCGTCGATCCTCCGTCGATTCGATATCGATCGCCGGTGCATCCAGGGGCGCAGGGGCTTGCGGTTTACCCCGTAAAGGCTGAATCAAATCGCCTCGATCCACCACGAAAACCGTTCGGTCAGAATCCCCGTTGCGAACCTCCCCGCCCCATCCCTTTGCGCGTACCCTCGCAAACAAATTGGCCATCGCATAGTATTGGTCGTTGGTCCATTTTTCGAGCGGATGGTTATGGCACTTGGCACACCCGATCGATAGCCCAAGAAACGCTTGGCATGCGTTTTCGGTCATCGTCTCAGGATCCTGGTTGATTCCATAGAAGTTCGTCGCTCCTTGGTCGAGCGAATTGCCCGTGGCCGTTAGGATCTCTCTGGCCATGGCATCCCAAGGCTTGTTTTGCTCCACTCCAGTGCGAATCCACTGGTAATAAGCTCTCAGGCCGTCGGCTCGCAACAGATTGCTGTTGAGCATCAAAACATCGGACCAACGGTAAGCCCAATAATCGACGTATTGAGGGCTGCTGAGCAAGCTATCGATCCAGCGAGAGCGTTTGTCGGGGGAACCATCGGCTTGAAACTGCTCGATCTGCTCAGGGGTCGGAATCGTACCTGTGGCATCCAAGGAAGTCCGCCTTAGAAACTCCTCGTCCGTGCAGCGATCCGATGGAGGAATTCTCAGAGCAGCAAGTTGCGTTGCAACATGCTGGTCGATCGGATTGGCCAGCCCGAGTCGCTCTTGAATCGAAGCCAATGTCGGAACTCGATTCGTATCGAGCTCAAAGGGAACCCGAATGCGTGACGATGCGATGCGACTGGAAAACCAAGCGACAATCGTTCCCTCCCCAGGACCCAACACTTGGACTCGACCCTGCGGATCGACCAACGCAATCGACTCGTCGCTCGATGTGAACTTCGCCCATCGCGTTACATCCTCACTTCGCCCATCGGAATACTTAGCCACAACGGTCAATTGATCTCGATCGGCAGTCCGGAGTGTTACAGATTGCGGCAACACCTCGACCGACTCGAGCCTGCTGTCCCCCTGGCCGATCCCCCGTGCCCCGGCACCTATCCATTCGAGCATGATGCGATAGTCGACCGAATCGATCGGTAATCGGACCCCACCTTTGTGCGATACGACCCCAGAGGCCTTGAGCAATACCAAGGAAGCTTCTGGTTGCGCAAGCTCGACTCGCCGCGCGTTGTCTTGTTTGACAAGATTAAAATGATCGCTCGGCGGGTCATAGCCCCGGAGCGATAAACGAAAACCACCCTTGCCTGCAAGCGCTCCGTGACAAGCCCCCATGTTGCATCCGTTTCGAGCAAGAATCGGCTCGATGTGATTGGCAAACTCCCAATCGATTGGCCCTTCGGGCAACCGCACCTCAAGGATCGCTTGCGATTGGACCTCGACTCCCTGGGGTGTTTTGCGACTGGCGAGCAATCGGGTCGTACCCGTCTGCTTGCCCTTAACAAGCCACATACCATCGGACTGCTCGATCAACTCGGCAACTTGGGGATCCTGGACGCTGAACGTCAAGCCATCCTGCGCTCCGAGGGGCTTGGACTGTCCGCCACGGTCGATCCCCTCGCGGACACTCACGAGGTGTTCAAGTTGGAATCCATGCAAGTCGATCTTGGATGGAACGATCTGCAAAGGTGCTTGGGCCTCGGCGCGATGCATCCAAAGCATCGAGCCAATCGCAAAAACCAGCCACGCACTGAGAGTACACAAGCGTTGCATAGGTGGGGTGATATCTAGGAGGGGAAGGTGGGGAGGAAATCCTGCTCAAGACAGCCCTCTATTGTACCATTGGCCGATCGCTCAGTCGCTAATTCCGGAGCGATTTATCCTCGATGTATACGTCGACTTGCTGGCCAACGATCGCTCGAAGCGAGGCCGGACTAATCGAGTAAATGACCTGCATGACTCTGGTGTCGACCCGCTCGGAGACCGTGCCGGTCAAGTTCCGTTTCGGGACGACCAACGGTTCGGTCCGAACATACTGCAGCTTGACTCCAGGGGTGCTGCTGCCTCGGAGCGTCGCGGTGGCGACCGCGTCGGCACGGAATCTGGGAATCTCCGACTCATCGATGTCGACCCGAATATGCAGCGGATCGATCTTGCCCATCGTGATCAGAGGATTGGCCAAGACCGATGCAGGGATGAACTCACCCTCGCGAATTTTTACACTCAGGATAGTGCCTGACTTGGGCGCTCTGATGGTGCGCAGCTCAAGATTGGTCTGCGCCCGGTCGCGATTGGCTTGCGCCTGAGCCACCGCAGCGCGTTGGACTTCCAGACTCGCAGCAACCGGCTTGGCGTCGAACATGTTCAAGCTCGCCTGTGCCTCTCGCACCCTAGCCTGCGCTTCGCGGGACCTGGCCTTTGCCGTCTCCCAGTTCATGCGCCTCGTATCGATCTCCTCCTGGGACAACGCATTGGAAACTCCGATTGAATTGGCGCGCTCGAGGTCCCGTTGCGCGTTGGTCTGTGACGCTTGGGCTTGGTCCTGAATCGATTCGGCCGCTTCCACTCTGGCTCGCAACGCTTCGACCTGTGCTTGCAACTCTAATAACTTGGACTCCTGCGATACCAATTCGGCCTGCGCGACGGCCAGATCGGCCATGGCACTTCGAGAGTCCAACTGCAAAAGTTCCTGTCCCTGCAGGACGATCGCACCGGGCTCTACGAACACTTTCTCAACGACCCCCGGAAGTTGAGAACCGATCACCGTCGACTCTCCCTCGGGCTCGACGATCCCGACCCCGCCGATATAAGCGACCTGGGCTTGGGGATCCCCATCGCGACTGGCAATCGGTGCCGTCGGTGGCAAGGTCTTGACCAGTACCGGTTTTTGGCTGGGCGTGTTTTTTCCGATCAAGCGAACGGCTTGGAATAACAGCCATGCAGCTCCAAAAATGGACACGATTGCAAAAAGCGTTTTCAAGTAGCGTTGCATGAGCTGGCTTTCGACTAGGCACTGTTTTTTCGAAAGGATTCAATACGACCATCGGACATCGTCGCGATGAAGTCAGCAAACGGAAAGATTCGATTGTCATGCGTCACAACGATCACAGCGCGATCGCTTCCCGATGCTACCTGACCGAGGAGTTCCATGACCTCATGACCCGTCTCGGCATCGAGTGAAGCCGTCGGCTCATCGCTGATGACGATCTTTGGATTATGAACCAGCGCTCGAGCGATCGCTACACGTTGCTGCTGTCCCCCCGAAAGCTGATTCGGGTACTTTAGCTTGTTGCTCTCCATCCCCAAGCGATCGAGCAAAACCGACGCTTGACGCTTGGCGGTCGCAAGCGTGACGCCTTGGACAACCAGCGAGACGGCAGCATTTTCAACGGCCGTCAGACTCGGTAGCAAATTGAATTGCTGGAAGATAAATCCCAAGTGATCCGCGCGAAACCTTACCACCCGACTGCGACGCATCTTGGTGATCTCCTGATCCAAGATCCGCACATACCCCTCCGTGGCGCTCAAGAGTCCTGCGATGATCGAAATCAAAGTCGTTTTGCCGCAACCACTCGGACCGACCAAGAACGTGGTGGCTCCAAGAGGAACCTGCCAATCGATCCCGTGCAAAACCCGCTGCCTGACACTCCCTGTGCCAAAATCTTTGATCACCCCTTTGCATTCGACAGCAAACTCCATCGGCATGATTACCTCCTAAGTTTGCTCTCAACCACGAAAGACGATCGCCGGGTCCACAAACAAAACCCGTCGCATCGCGATCATCGCGGCCAAAACAATGATCGCTGCAGCCACTCCACCCGATGCCGCAGCGACATACCATGGCAAGTAGAAGCCCTGAAATGTCGGACTTTTGCCCGCCGTTTCAAAAAACATCGTCGCTCCAAAAAGACCCAAGCTAAAACCGACAAAGCCGACCACGGCGGCTTGCAAAAACACCATGCCGATCAATCGGATGTTGGTCGTCCCTATCGCCTTAAGTACCGCAAACTGCTTGAGGTTCTCCAACACAAATAGATTGAACATCAAGCCCACGACTGCGATCCCCACAAGCACTCCTAGAGCGACAACGGTTCCAATGCTGATCGGGATACCTGTATTTTGCACGACATACATGATTGCCTTCCATCGAAAGTCCTCGGCACTCATGGCCTGCAATCCAGTCCTAGCCACGATGCTCTGCGCCACATCTGCCGGAGTCGAGTCCCCAGAGCTGCGGGCAACGATAAACGACATCTGGTTGCGGCCATTGTTGGTATACTGCAAAGCCTGGGAATACCGGGTGAAAAAAGTGATCGACGAGGTGAACTTTGGCGAGTCTTTGACGATCGCTACAACCACGGCTCGACGGTCGTTGAGCTCGGCGATATTGCCAAGCTTTAACGGCTCGTTTCGCCATATCTTGCGATAACCATCCATGCTCACGGCGACCGCATCCGGACGTCGCAAATCGTCGATGTTCCCTAAAACCACTTCGGGTGGCAATCCGATGAGCGTACTGTCGTCGACACCCATGAGCAACGAAGATTCCAACTCTCCATTTCCAGTCCGTATCGTCACGTTGGATTTATAAAGAGGTACCGCCCAAGCCACACCGGGAACCCCGCGTACCCGCCCAAGCTCGGTGTCTCGCAGCGGGAAAATCGTGTCGAGATTCTTCACCCCAGGATCCATCACCCAGACGTCCGCCTGAGGGACGTCCACAATCACCGCCCCTGCACGTGTGATCAGACCGATAAAAATCCCCAATTGCTGGTTGATCAAGAGGGTCGAAAACGCAACTCCTAAGACCAAACCTAAGTACTTGGCCCGGTCATGAAACAACATCTTTAATGCGATGGAGAACATTCAGGCCACCATTGGTCGATCGCAACTGCTAACTCCTGGGCAACCCTCGGGTGGGTCGTGGCAAGATTCAGTTCTTCATGCGGGTCGGCAGCCAAGTCATACAATTCCACAACCCCATCTTTTTCAATCGATGGATTCGGAACAATCAACTTCCAATTCTCCCGAATCGCCCAACGCCAACGCAAATTCTCCTTAGGTACATCAAGATTGTTGGCGTTGTGGGTGAAACACTCGCCAAAAACGATTTTTCGCGAAGCTCTTGCTTCGGCATCCAACAAATCAATTCCTGGAAGGTCCTTGGGGGATGGTATTCCAATAGCCTTTAAGAGCGTAGGCATTAAATCGATGCTGTGTGCGAAATCACTTGAATCCTGAGCCGAAATCTTACCCGGCCAACGCAGCATGATCGGAGTTCGGACTCCACCCTCATAAGGCGACTGCTTGGACTTGGCCGCATACCTCGATTGCACCGGATCTTGAATCCAACCGTTGTCGGTGACGTAGACTACCAAGGTGTCTTTCTCAAGCCCCTTGGACTCTAGCATGCCCAATAGATCTCCGACCGTTTGATCAAACCACTCGACGTTCGCCCAATACTTGGCGATCGTCTCGCTTGAGGTAAGCGGCTTGGTGCGATCGAGATACTTCTTCGGAGGATTGTGCGGATCATGCGGCAACATCGGTGCATACCAAACCATCCAAGGGTTCTTTTGCTCCGTGGCCATGTCGATGAACTCTTCGATCGGCTGGAGCGTTTTGCGTCCGATTTGCAAGCCGTCGTCGCCGTGGCGATCCCCACGCGTCATCCCATGGGTAAACCCACCGTGCGAATAATGCCCCTGCCAAAATTTGCCCGTCTGCAACGTCAAATAGCCGTGGTCCTTGAGCACTCCGGGCAAAGTCGCGACAGCTTTCATGTGCTGATTCATGCGATCTCGGCCCGACCTAAAAGCCTCCGATTCCTGGAAAGCTCTGCCCGAGAGTCCTGGTACCGTCGGTGGGTCGTTGCTGGTGATCTTGTGGTCATGCGGATAGCGTCCTGTCAGAATGGTCGCCAAGCTAGGGCAACACAAACTCGACGGAACATAGCCTCGTCGGAAGGTCAAACTATCGGCAGCAAGTCGATCTAAATGGGGAGTCTTTAGATGCGGATGACCCATGAATCCATAGTCGGTCCAAGCTTGATCGTCCGAGACGATCAGAACGATGTTGGGTCTCGTTGCGACGGATTCCTCAGACTGAGCCGTCTGCTGTGCCAAGCAGACGAAAAGACCTACGAACAATCCGACGAAAAACCCAAGGGTGCGATACAGGTTTCGCAAGGATTGTTGGTATTGCATTAGACTTGCTTTCGCATGCAGCAGTTTTTGAATTTCTTACCCGAGCCGCACGGGCATGGGTCGTTGCGCGAGGCCTTCTCGCCCCGATTGCGGATCGTGACAGGCTCGGCGGGAGGTGCCCCTGCTTGGTCGGCCGCTTTGATGTCTTCGATCTGCTCTTCGGACATGTATTTTGAATCGTCGAATGCATCGTGCCGAGCACTGGTCTCTACAAAGGAGCTTTCGACCATCCCTTCCTCAATGGCCTCCATGCGGAAGATCACATCGGTAATCTGCTCGCCGATCGAGAGCCACATTTGATCGAACAATCGCATCCCTTCGCGTTTGAACTCAACCTTCGGATCCATCTGCCCCATGCTGCGGAACCCGACGCTCGACCGGACATGGTCCATCGCCAGCAAGTGATCCTTCCAGCTCGAGTCCAAGGTCTGCAATAAGACGGTGCGTTCCATCCGACGAATCTCTGGATGGTAGCGATCGTCGAAGGCCTGGCTGAGCTTGCCGCGGCATTCATCGCGGGTCATCTTGCTGAGCTCCGCTGCGCTTCCTTTCCATCCCAATTCGGTTTGCATCCACTGTGCCAACGACTCAGCAGAGTTTGAACCCGTGGCAAACTCGGACATTCGTTTCGATTCGTTGCGGCCAAAGACCCCGTCGAGCTTCGATAGGGCTGTCTCCCAAACCGAGTGCGATTTGATCGCCTGAGCCTTACTGATTTCCATCAAAACATCGAAGGGATGATCGGGATCGACCCGGAGCTTATCCAAAACATTAGGGTCCTGGAAGCGAGCCGAAGCCCATTGCGCTAAGGCTTCGCCGTCGACGGTGAAACTGTTCGGACCGGTTTGGGTACGAAAGCGATGGAAACCGACCAATACCGGGAACTGAACCTCCCGGTCGAAATAAGCTTTTTCGGCAGCATCGAGCATGATCTTTTTAATCGACTCAGGCTCGGCTCCCTTGAGCTCAGCAGGATCGACTGTGATCCCGAACTTGCTTTTCATCCAAGACGACAGCATGTTATTGCCGTACTCCGGATCGAGGAAGCTATTTCCTTCGCTCAAGTCGATCCCATCGATGAAGGAATTCGCTTTGCCGATGAACTCTTCGTCCATGCGATCCCGCTCGAACTTTTTGAGCATTCCAACGGTGTAATTGGTGTTGAAGCGATTGTTGACCCACTTGGCCATCGCATCCCAATTCCACTCGGATTGCTCCTCTTCGCTAGGCAGATTCTCATCGATCGCATCGAGGATCTGAGTCTGGGCAACGCGCTCGGCTTGATCCTTGGCGTACACAACAGCCACCGAGGGCTCAATGCCACGGAAGTCTTTGGCTTCGAGTTGCACACCGAGTCTTGGGCTGGCCCAACGGGCATAAGACTCTGGGCCGAACATCGGGTCGCTGAATTGATCGACGTTCGATTCGATTTGCTCCCTGAGTTGCTGCATCACCAACTCGCGGCAACTTTTTCCTTCTAGGACCTGCTGGCGATAGGTGTAGACCCGCTTTCGCTGAAAGTCCATGACTTCATCGTACTCTAGGAGATTTTTGCGGGCTTCAAAATGCCGCTCTTCGACCTTCTTTTGAGCACCCGATATCCGCTTTGATACATAAGGGCTCTCGATCGCCTCTCCATTGCCCATGCCCATGCGTTGCATCATGTTTCGAACCCAGTCCCCAGCGAAGATTCGCATGAGGTCGTCTTCGAGAGACAGAAAAAAGCGGCTCGAGCCCGGGTCTCCCTGGCGGCCGCAACGACCGCGAAGCTGAAGATCGATCCGACGTGACTCATGGCGCTCGGTACCGATGACATACAAGCCACCCAGGTCGCGCACGAAGTCCCCTTCCTGCTCCATGTTTTCGGTTTCTTTGATCTGCTTGACCAGTCCTTCCCACTCCTCCTTGGGGACATCCAGACGCGTCTGGTACTTGTTCTGGAGCTGAGCCCAAGCCTTGGTTTCGGGGTTTCCGCCCAGGATGATGTCTGTACCACGGCCCGCCATGTTCGTGGCGATCGTCACTGAATGAACGCGACCGGCTTGAGCGATGATATCGGCCTCGCGTTTGTGGGCCTTGGCATTGAGCACCTGGTGCTTGACACCTCGGCGTTCGAGCAACTCGGAGAGTTTTTCGCTTTTCTCGATCGAAACTGTGCCGATCAGAATCGGCCGACCCGCTCGCTCGATGTTTTGAATATCCGACTTGGCAATCTCGACAACCTCCTGGGAGTCCGCTTTTTTGAACGTCAAGCTCGTGTCGGTCTCGCGGCTGATATTGCCAATTAAAGAACCCTTCTTGCGGTCTTTGAACTCGATCGTGTCGTGCTTGTTGACCCGATCGATCTCCTCGGCTACCGCTTCGTACTTCTCCTTCTCGGACAAATAGATCGCGTCGGGAAACTCGATCCGTTGCAAACGTCGGTTCGAAGGGATCTCCACGACCCCGAGATTGTAGATCTTGCTGAACTCCTGCGCTTCGGTCATCGCAGTTCCAGTCATCCCCGATAGCTTCTTGTAAAGCTTGAAGAAATTCTGAAGGGTGATCGTCGCTAAGGTCTGTGTTTCCTCTTTGATTTTTACTCCTTCCTTGGCCTCGACCGATTGGTGCAAGCCGTCGGACCACTGGCGTCCCTCCATGAGCCGTCCGGTAAACTCGTCGACAATGATGATCTCACCGTCTCGGTTGACATAGTTCACATCCCGACGATACAGATGGTGGGCCTTGAGCGCATTGTCGATCAAGTGGGGCCATTCCATGTTGCCGACGGTGTAGAAACTTTCTACGCCAGCTAAACGTTCTGCTTCGCGAACCCCTGCATCGGTCAGGTTGACCGTGTGGTCCTTCTCGTTGACGATGAAATGCTCCTCTCGAACAAGCCCTCTGGCAACTCGATCCGCTTCGGTGTATTTGGCCAAGTCTCGCATCGCCGGGCCCGAAATGATCAACGGAGTACGAGCTTCGTCGATCAAGATATTGTCGACTTCGTCGATGATCGCATAATGCAACGGGCCTTGGACCTGCTGCATGTAACTCGGGAAGCGATCGTCCCCGCGGGATGCCATACGCATGTTGTCACGCAAGTAATCGAAACCCAATTCGTTGTTCGTCGCGTAAGTAATATCCGATGCGTAGGCCTTCTGACGCTGATCATTATCCATTCCGCTCTGGATGTTCCCGACGGTCAATCCCAAGCCCATGTACAGAGGCGCCATCCACTCCATGTCCCGACGTGCCAAGTAATCGTTGACCGTCACGACATGCACGCCTTTGCCTTCCAAGGCATTTAGGTAGGCAGGAAGTGTTGCCACGAGCGTCTTGCCCTCACCCGTGATCATTTCGGCAATATTTCCACCGTTGAGGACCATCCCGCCGACGAGTTGGACGTCGTAGTGACGCATTTTAAGGAATCGGCGGCCACCCTCGCGGCAAACCGCGAAGGCCTCGACCAAGATGTCCTCGAGAGTTTGTCCGTCGACTAGCCGTTGGCGGAAACGAGCGGTTTGTTCTTGAAGTTCCCCGTCGGAAAGGGCCATCATACGCGGTTCGAGTTCACCAACTCGCCGGGCCAATTCGCCGTAACGTTTGAGCTGGCGGGAGTTTGCAGATCCGAAGAGGACCGTGATGCCACGGTCAAACCCGGTCAGAACCCCATTGACCGCATTGGTGGTGCCTTCCCAGATTTTCTCGATAAATTCCATGTTTCAAATGCCGAATGAAGGGACGAACCAAGGATCCAATGACGTCGGGACCTTGAGGATTGTAAGCAATATCTGTTTTTTTCCGAAGACCTAAGCGTCGAGGTTATCGATTTGCACCGAGTGCGTCAATTGAAGCCCCGATCTTGGCCGAACCGGCCTACGCCTAGGCGTAGGCCGGTTCGGCCAAGATCAGACGGATCAGACGGATCAGACGGATCAGACGGATCAGACGGATCAGACGGATCGGACGGATCGGACGGATCGGTGCGGGCGAATTTCGGGACTTTGGCGGCCATCGGCCGACGGCTTCGTTGTATCATGTATCGAGCGGTTATTTGACGCTCCCGAGTGGTACTGGAGGCTCCATCGTGCTACGAAATTGGTTGTTCGCTCCTCTGTCCGTTGCGCAAAGAGTCCTTTCGGTCGGTATCCTTGGGTTCTTGGGTGCTTCCATGGGCCTTGCGCAGTCGACGGGTACCTTCATGCCTGCTTCGCAAGGTGCACCTTTGCTCAGCGTTGCGGCTCAGGAGTCGATCGCTCTGCAACCGGTGGCCATTCAATTGCGGGCGGCGTTTCGAGTCGAGGACCGGGAGGCTCAGCAGGCCGTAGCCGCCTTGCGAGAGCACCGTGCGACCGTGGAGAAATCGCTCGCAGAATTAGGGCGCAGCGATGGAGCTTACCGGTGGACCGTCCCGGTCTTGAACCATACGGTCCCGTTTGTCGAGAACCCGGAATCTGCCCGGATGTGGATGCGTCGTCAAGCGGCACAGATGCAGGTTAACAATCCGCAGATGAAGGGCCGACTGCGAGAAATGCTATTGCAGGAAGAAGAGGAGCTCGACGGGGAATCCGAGCCCCTTCCGATGATCCATTCGGCGAGCAATCGGTTGATTGCCGAGTGGCCTATTACCGATTCGAATCTCGATAGCAGTGCGGAGTTCGGTGCGAAACTTCGGCGGCTTGCACAAGCCAAAGAGTTCCGCGGGACTAGGCTTCGGGTTCAATTGACCGAAGAAGAACTCGAGCAGATCATGCCTTTGATGGGCGCGAGTGCTTATGCATCCTCGTCGAACCCTGGGGCGGCCAACAACGAAACCCAGGTCTTGTACGTGGGAGTCATGACCGATTCCCAGGAAGCAGCGGCGTTGAAAAAATGTTTTGAGAAGGCCAAGGCTCAGGCACAGCGTTTGGCCGAGGCTGCTGGCAAGCAGTTGGGCGATGTGAAAATGATCAGTTCGACGATTCAGCCTTTGGCGCCGAGTGTCAACAGCAACAGCCCGAGCTACATCAATGGAGTTCTGGTCAGTTCGCCTTACGGCGTTCAAGACGCACAGGAGAAAACAGAGCGCAGGACGCTTCAGGTCAATCCCAACGACTTGGTCCTTTCGGTCGGAATTCAGGTCGGTTTTGAAATCCGATAGGCCCGTCGGGCGGCTAGCCACACTAGGCAGGCGACTGTGGCGAGGATTGCAAGGATGACCGCCGAGTGCTCGGGAGCTGTCAGGAAGTGAGCCGGATGGCTTGCGTCGATCGGTCCGTGTCCAGCGTGGGCCAGAGGCAGAGGTGCCAAAGCACGGATCGCGGGCATTTGGATCGCGGGCATGTTGTTAGCTGCCATGTCGTAGAGTGTCATGAAGATGGCTATCCTGTTGTAATCGCGATTAGGTTGACCGACATTATGGGGCCTGCGTTAGACTACCGAAGGTAGGGTTGGGCCCAGGCCGTCTTGTGCGTGGAGTTTTTTCGATAGGGAATATCGTACAATCCTTGGACTGTTGGCAGAACCCCGGAAGCGTTGAAAACCGAGAATACCATCGATGGAACCTTCGCCGATCGAAGAATCTGTACCCCTAGCGGTCCCAATCCTCAAGAATCCTCGCCGCCTTTCATGGCTTTGGATTGGTACTGCGTTATGCGGACTGCTTAGTTTGGTTCTGTTTGTGCGGGCGTATCAGAACGAGGGGGAGTTGATCCAAATCGAGTTTGAGGAGGGGCATGGTTTGCAACCGGGCGAATCGCTTCGGTATCGGGGGATCGATGTTGGCCGAGTTGAAAAAATCGCCCTGCAGGAGTCCCCCTTGCAAGCGCCGTCGGCTGAGGATTCGACCACGGGTCACAAGGGCCCAAAAATACAGGTTTCGGTCCGATTGAATCCCTCGGCAAGGCGCATCGTGACTGACGGAACGAGTTTTTGGATTGCAAGGCCGATCGTCTCGTTCGATTCGGTCCGTGGGCTCGACACGATTGTCGGTCCGAAGTACATCGCAATGGAGCCGGGGGCATCGACCAAATACAACGTCAAGCTTTTTCAGGGACTTGAGTCAGCCCCACCGATTCGCCCCAAGGAGGGCTCGGTCGAGATTATTCTCGATTCGCCCAAACGTTATGGGCTCGACAGCGGCACTCCGATCCTTCACCGAGGATTTCACGTAGGGGATGTCTTGGCAGTGAGCCTCGCGAGCGATGCTCGCAGCGTCCTGGTGCGCTGTGCGATCGATCCGGAATATCACGAACTTGTTCGCAGCAACTCCAAGTTCTGGTTGCGGAGCGGATGGCGAGTGAACTTAGGGATTACCGGGCTGAAGCTCGAGGCCGACTCGTTGAGCGAGGTGCTTTATGGGGGCATCGAGTTTGCAACACCGAATTCGAAGGGCAAGGTCGTCGGAACGGGCGCTCATTTCATGCTCTATGAGAAACCCGAAGAGGAATGGAACGAATGGAAACCATCGCTACCTTATGGAGCGATTTGGGACAAGCTACAGCGGCAATCGCCCGTCAGTTACCGAACCAGTCTTGTATGGAAACAAAACTCCTTCGGTTTTGCGGTCACCAAGCAAAAACTTGGGTGGGGTTTGTTGCTCGACGACGGCATGCTCTTGTGCCGTGAGGATTTTGCGACCCTTTCGAAATCTGCGATCGAAAAATCTGGACAGCTTGAGGTTGCGGGGGTTTCCCAAGCGACATTCGAGCCTATCGAGAGTTTACCTCTTTCCGACGGCAGCAAGGTGCTTGGTATTCGTCTGACCGCACAGCCTTCGATCAGCGAACCGTTGCTTGACTCGCAGGAGTTTCTCAAGCCCATCGAGAGCGCTCCCCAAGACTTGCTGATCATCGGTTCGGAAACCGATCGATCGATTCTGGTCGACAGCAATCGGTTCGAAAAAAACGATCGGGGCCTGCGTCTTGAGGAAGCCATCGAACTTCCCGACGAACTCGATGGAGCATTTGTCGTCGACGTGCAGCAAGGCCGCTGGCTAGGAGTATTGCGAAGGGAATCCCGCGGTTGGCTTATTGCTCTAAGGGCACCTCTTTAATGAGGGTTTCTTAATCTTTCAAAGCGACCCCATCCGTTGACAGCTTTGTATAGAATGTTGTTGTTGCAAACGAACTTGCAATGCTCGATCCGAGTCGAATTTGCCGCTAGAGTCACATCCCAGGAGCAGTTTACGTGTCGAGACGCATACAAGGAAAGGTCGTTGAGGTTTCTGCTAACGGAGACTTGATCACGGACATCGAGCCCAGAGATTGGAGGGATATACCCCGTTCGAACGAGACTCGGGTCAAGGTTGACCAGGAGCATGAGACGGTTGGGATTTTTGGCAACGACCATGGGCAACCTGCGATGACCCTTATTGCGATCGCCGATGGGGAGAGTCCGCTGAAGCTTCATTTGGTCGACGATTCTGCGTCGATGATGTTGGGCGTTCGATCCGGTGCGAGTGTCGAGATTTGTTGGTAGCCGAGCCCGAGCCCGAGCCCGTGCCCCGAGATCAACAGCGATCAACAGCGATCACCAGCGATCACCCGAGATCACTCTGGGAGGAGAAACACCGCGCTGGTGCGAGCCGGTAGGGTCAGGCTGGCAGCAGCTTGAGTCCCAGCGTTTTGGGGCGTTTCCGTGTCGGAAAGATTTGGGGCGAGACTTGAGGAGTGGGCCTGGACCGAGAGCCGATTCGGTCCACCTAACAAATCATCGCATTGAAAGGACCAACCTTTTAGGATCGCTTGGCTAGGCAATCCTTGGGTATTGAACTCGATGGTGGCAGGTTCGGTGTCGTTGTTCAATAAGACGATGAGCGTCTGGCGATCGCTTATTCTGGCATAAGCGTATTGCTGTTCGGCATCTATTAGATCGAGCGATTGACCGACCGCAAGTGCTGGATATTTCTTGCGTAACGCGCCGAGATTTGCGATGTGTTTCCATACGGCCTGTTCGGACGGTTCGCGACCTGATGGGTCGAATGCATTGCGAGTATCCCCTGGAAAGCCGCCTGGGAAATCTCTTCGATTGTCTGGGTGCTCACCTCCGGGCATGGCCAATTCATCGCCGTAGTAGAGGATTGGCGTTCCACGGCTTGTCATCATCAGTGTCATCGCCGATTGGAGCCCTTGGATCGTCGCACCTTTTTCGTGCATGAAACGGGGCATGTCGTGGACACCGATGAAGGTTGCCAAACGGTTCGCATCGGCATAGATCCAGTCTCTAGCAAACATTTGATGGACCTCCCGCAGTGGCTTGCCCTTGGCAAATGCGTTTCGGATCGGAGTGAAAAGCCCGAAGTCAAAAAGGGTATCGATTTTCGTATCGATTTGGTCGTGCCCCCGCCGTCCACCTTGGTAATAGGCAACCAGCACTGGGTCTGAGTCGTACAGTTCGCCGAGGACTTTGGTATCTGGGAATTCCCGTTTGACCTCGCTGGCCCATTGCTCCCAAAAACGGCGAGGCACATGCGGCAGGGTATCCATACGGATCGCGTCATAGCCGGCCACACCGAGCCACCAGATCGAGTGTTGGATCAAGTACTTGGCGACCTCGGGATCGTCCTGGTTGAGATCCGGAAGCACATCAGCAAACCACCCATCAAGGTTCAGTTGTTGGGTTTGCCGGGTGGCTCTTGGATTCATGGCCGTCCATTTTTGCCAGTTGTTCTTCGGATGCTCAGTCGCCGTGCCGTTCCACCAAGTTGGAGTCGGTGGGTCTAGGACCCAGGGATGGTAGGGACCGGTGTGGTTAGCGACTTGATCCTGGATGACCTTCAAGCCCCTTTGGTGCAATTGGGCGATCCATGCTTGGAGTTCCTCAAGCGTTCCGAAATGCTCATCGACCGCATAAAGATCGATTGCACCGTAGCCATGGTATCCGGTTGTCGGAACACGCTCGGATTGGCCAGGCTCGGGATGGAGTTCTTTGAGGTCTGGAGCGTCGTTGTTGTCGTAGATCGGAGTCGTCCAGATCGCGGTGGCTCCTAAGCTTTGGATGTAATCGAGTTTGCTCGCGATGCCTTGGATGTCACCACCGTGATAGAACCGCGATTTGTTTCGGTCGTAGAGCCCTGGGGATTTTGTCGTGCGATTGTTCGCAGGATTGCCATCGCAGAATCGGTCTGGCATGAGGAAGTAGATGAAGTCCTCGGGGCCGAATCCTTGGGGGTGATGCGCCGGGGGTGCGAGGACCTCCCAAGTCAAGGCTGTTCGTTGGGGGTTGGTCGTCGGGTTTTGTTGGGACGATTGGGACGATTGTGGCAATTGGGACAACTCGAATTGGACCGGACCGGGTTTGCAATCCGGGGCGATATGCAGATCGGCAAAGAGGTAATGTCCGTTCTGACTGGCCTTGAGATTCGTAAACTGCAGTCCCTGGCGATCGGCGGTCAAGACCAGATCCTTGCTGAGCCCCTTTCCTGCCAGGAGCAACCGGATGGGATTGGCGCTCGAGCCAGTCCACCAGGAAGGCGGATCGACCTTTGTGACGACCAAACGATCCTCGAGAGCTTGCTCATTGGGCTCGGAATCCTTGGCCGATTCGGCTCGACTCGAAACTTGGGCCTGCACTTGCAGGGGCATGATCACGCAAGCGAAAAGCAACACCAGTTTTTGCGAGGAGCAGATCCGTGGGCCCAAGGCCCTATATTTTTGAGACATGAAAACCTGGGAACCTATGGAGATGCAATCGACGCACAAAAACCCAACGGACCGATTATACTGGATATAGTCGGAGAGCCGAATCGCCTAGTCGACTTCCTCCCGGTCTGATCCCCTCGCGATAAACCCCTTAGCCTCAAAGACACCTTGTGCGACGAGCATGAGTCTGATGAACATGAGCAAATTTCCTATGCAACGATCGTTAAACGCCGTCCGTATCTCTAGCATGTTCCTCAGCGCCGTAGTGGCGTGTGGGACGATCAGTGACACCTTGGCCGACAACTGGCCGCAGTGGCGTGGACCAAAGAACGATGGAGTATCGAACGAAAAAAACATCGCAACCCAGTGGTCGACCAAGGAGAACGTTCTGTGGCGTTGCGAGTTGCCAGGACAAGCTGGCGCGACCCCTGTGGTATGGAACGAACGGATTTTCCTTACCAGTGCCCAAGGAGACGATCTCGTTCTCATGGCTGTGAGCACCAAGGATGGTAAGCCGTTATGGCAGCAGAAGGTCGGGTCGGGCAATCAAGACGCCCGGGCTGGCGAGGGCAACTCAGCATCTCCATCTCCGAGCACCGATGGCAAGCATGTTTGGTGTTTCTTCGGAACCGGCATCCTTGCTTGCTTTACCGTCGATGGCCAGCCGGTTTGGAAGATCGACGTGAACGAACGTTATGGCAAGCTCGACATTCAATTCGGGATGACCAGCACTCCGGTGCTCGACGGAGAGGCGCTTTACCTTCAACTGCTCCATGGTCCGATGCGCCGCGATGACAACACCCGGACGGGCAAGGTCATCAAACTCGACAAGAAAACCGGCGATACGATCTGGTCGATCGACCGGGTGACCCAAGCCGAATTCGAGTGCAAGCACTCGTACGCTTCCCCTTTCATTTATCGGGATGGGAAACAGGAGTTTCTCGTCGTGCACGGCGCCGATTGCACCACCGGTCACGAGCTTGCCGACGGCAAGGAGTTGTGGCGATTCGGTGAGCTCAATGGGCCAACGAAAATCAATCCGAAACAAAATGATCCCACCTTCCGGTTCGTCGCATCCCCGCTGGTTATCCCAGGCTCGATCATCCTGCCGACGGCCAAGGAGGGACCGATGGTAGCTCTGAAGGTCAACGGTTCCTTGCAGGGCAACAGCTCTGAGAAGTCGGATGTCGTCGCTTGGAACCTTCCACGCACTCCCGATGTCTCGATCCCCTTGGTTGTCGATGGACTTGTGTATGTATTGCACAAGGATGGCAAGCTCCAGTGTTTGGATCATCAAACAGGCGAGGAAATCTATTTTCAACGAACCTACACTGGCCAGCATCGCTCGAGTCCCACGTATGCGGATGGACACATTTACTTCGCATCCAATGATGGGCATTGCACAGTGGTCAAGGCCGGCAGGAATTTCCAAATCGTTTCGACGATCCCGATGGGAGAAGCGATCACAGCATCGCCTGTGGTAGCCGATGGAGTCCTCTACATCCGGTCCTACCAAGCTCTCTATGCGATCAAAAAGTAGCTTTGGCAAAAAGTAACTTTGGCAAGGACACAGCCCGCGAATCGAACGGAACCTGTTTTTTGGGTTATACTCCTTCCTCAATTCGCTTTTGCCGCGGCTTTTCAGGATCCTCTCCGTAACTTCTCCGTAACCTTCCCTGCACTCGGAATCAGCCCATGGACAGTCACACCTCCGCCGACCTGGACCAGCAATCTGGGGGCCAGCAACCATGGTGGAAAGGTTTAACGTCCTACCACTGGTTCGTCTTTGCCATGGCCTCGATGGCTTGGGTCTTCGATTGCCTGGACCAACAAGTCTTCATTCTGGCTCGTCAGGATGCGCTCAAAGCGCTCCTTCCCAAAACGACGGAAATGTCGATTGTAATCCAGTATGCTGCCTATTCGACCTCAGTCTTCATGATCGGTTGGGCGACTGGAGGTCTGATTTTCGGAGCGATCGGCGATCGGATCGGACGCGCTCGGACCTTGGCAATCACCGTGCTGATGTACTCGCTTTGTACGGGATTGAGTGCGTTTTCGACTGGCTGGGTCGACTTTTTCATCTACCGCTTCATCACAGGCATGGGGGTAGGTGGTGTGTTTGGATTGGCAGTCGCCTTGGTCGCCGACAGTCTGCCCGAGCGTTCTAGAACACCTGCCTTAGGATTGCTTCAAGCCCTTTCGGCAATTGGGAATATCACGGCTGGGCTCATGAGTATCGCCGTTGGCAAACTCGGTGCTGCAGGCACCATCGACCCGAGTCTGGGCTGGAAAATCATGTTCCTCTTTGGAGCCTTGCCCGCATTCTTGTGCGTGTTTATCCAATGGCGACTCAAAGAGCCTGAGAAGTGGGTCAGGGCTCGAGAAGAAGGAAAACTCACGGGGGTCAAGTTTGGTTCCTACAGCGAGTTGCTCGGAGATACCAAGTGGCGCAAGTCGGCCATTGGTGGACTGCTCTTGTGCATCGCTGGCGTGGTGGGTGTTTGGGGGATCGGCTTTTTCGCGCCTGAACTCATCAACGGCGTGATCGAGCTGAAAATGAAAAATGAGAATCCTGACGTCGAACCTGCGGTGATCAAATCCGCTCAGTCGACGTTTCGCGGGATCAATGGCATCATCCAGAACACCGGTGCGTTCTTCGGAATGCTTGCCTTCACCTACTTGTGCCAAAGCATCGGTCGCAAGAAGGCGTTCGCCATCGGGTTCATCGCCGCAATGGGAGCGACCATTCTGTTTTTCCGGACCTTCGATGGCACTTGGTCCACGATCTGGCTTAGCGGCGTGATGGGCTTTTTTCAATTGGCTCTCTTTGCAGGTTTTGCCGTCTATTTGCCCGAGCTGTTCCCGACGCGACTAAGGAGCACGGGCACGAGTTTTTGCTACAACGTCGGCCGCTATGTGGCCGCCTCGGGACCGATCACGCTCGGGGCGTTGCAAAATGGGTTGATACCTCAAGGTGCGACGGCGCAGGTCAAGCTCCAAGCCTTCCGCGATGCATGCACGTGGATGAGCGTCTTTTTCCTTGTCGGACTGATCGCACTTGCGTTCCTGCCTGAGACCAAAGATCGTCCTTTGCCCGAGTGATCGCTAGCTAGCCGATAGCCATCCTGGAAGGGTGTCTTCGAGGATCTCTCGTTCGGCTCGATACTCGTCGGTTCGAAGCGTTTCTTGAAGATGTGCTCGAAGCGGCACGAGGATCTCTTTGGGCAACGCTTGGAACTCTGGGGTGTAGATCAAGTACGAGAGCCGATGGCGAAACAGCCGAGTCTGTAGATCGAACTGCCGGAGCGAGCGATTCTGCGAGTCCAAGGGGCCTTGGCCAGCAAACGTCTCGGCAAAGGAACTGGTTCCTTGCACGACTTGTTCAAGAGGCGATTCGTTTCGCATCAAAATGGCATCGGCCAGTGAACTCGCAGCGCTTTGA
This sequence comes from Pirellula sp., assembly GCA_021299695.1. Classification (GTDB taxonomy): domain Bacteria; phylum Planctomycetota; class Planctomycetia; order Pirellulales; family Pirellulaceae; genus JBKCUI01. The sequence continues at coordinate 44,838 of JAJTEK010000015.1, forward strand.
ATGCGTCTTTGTGTGCTTTCGCTGCGATACCCCGAGTCTCGTCCGAGAGCTTGGTTCATCGAAACATCCATGGCGACGGCTTGGCGGGCTTCGTAATTGGCTTTGGTGATCAGATTATGGACGCGAATCTGGTGCTCGAGTACCATCAGTGCGACCAGGTCGCTATGGGGTTGAAGATGAAGTTCGCGCTGAACCCTTGAGGGCAATTTGCGTTGCCTAGGTGACGCATTTGTCCGTGCGTGCCGGTGACGTACCAGCCACCCCAACGCGTCTGAAAGAGGCTTCGGTAATCGGTCGTGTAACTGCTTGTCCCTGTGCGAGGCCTGCCGGATGCATCTGGATAAATCGAGCGGACCAGGTATCCAGGCACGTTTTCGGTCCGGCTCGTTGCATGGCAACTGAGGCACTGGCCTCGATCCCGCACCAATTGAACCCCCTGGTTCGCTTCTGCGAGGGGCGCGAAATCTAACGTGTAAAAAACCGCGCCTAGGTCTGGGTCGTTCGCCGCAAGCTCTAGGATGGAACTGCCAGGAACATACCCGACGTAAACCGAATCGTTGAAATACAAAGCTCGCGGGTTCGACGGAGAGATCTTGTGGATCTGCAAACTCGTCTTAGAGAACACCAGCACTTGGGACTCGACGGGCACGTTGAGTTCTTTGAGCAAGCCGGGCAGTACCCCGAATTGGGGGTCCCGAGGTAGAACGAGTTCGCCGCGTTGTATTTTTCGCTCCAAGTGAGCGACAGGATCCTTTGAAATACTATCGGAGTATCGGATTGGAGGCAGGTCGAAACTATCCTGGCCGAGCGCATCGAGGGCCGTTAGGCCCGATAAAATCGCGGCACCTAACCAAAAACGGAGCATCCGCAGCATGGTTCTTACCCTCCCTATCGAGGTTCGAGTGATTTGCCGCAAGCGATCTTCTGGGCGATCTTCTGGATCGTGTGCTGACCATCCATTCTATCGAAGCCGAGGCCTACCGATCCAATGGAATCTCCCGGAAAAGGCTTAAATGCAATGCGACGAATCGAAGCAGCTTCAGGCTGGGTCGTGCTGACCTTTTGATCCTAGGAGGTTTTTTGGCGGCTCGGCGATTCCTCCTAGAATTAAACCATTGTGCGAAGAACCCTAGCAGCGGCTTGGGCGCCGAGACTCGGCTCAAGAGCCGTGTGCGCGATGCCCGATACGACCCGAGTGATGTTGTGGTCGACCCTCGACTCGACACTCCAGTCTTCTCCCTGAGCACTGGTGATGTAGATCGACAGAGTACGATGTCCGCTGCCGGGTCGCTCCCCGACGATATGAAGGATCTGCATCCGACCTTCTCTGGAGCGAAACATCCTTTCGCCAATCCGATAGCCGGCCCGAACGCGTCCGGATCGGACGACCAATACCTCGGGAGCCAATTTTTTGCCGTCTTTAGCCAGCGCGTTTCGCAGATGATCGATGAGCTCTTTAGCTTGCTGGCTTGAACTGTTGGCCAATGCATTGAGTCCATCGGATAAAACCAACAGCGTGTCGTATCGATCGGCGTGTTGGTCCCTTAATCTCTCCAACTTGCGAACAGAATCCGGATGCAATTGCTCACCGGTAACGGGGTGTAGGATGTAGTCATTACGATTGAGCGAAAGGGTTTGTATCGGAATCGCTCCTTGGATTGTCGTTTCGAAGCCTTCGGGTAATTCCGCCCAAATGCATTTCTTTGCGTCGTCGTAAATGCGATGGATGTGCAGGTCTAAATCCTTGGGAAGCTCGGATGCACTCTCCGCGTAGCCTTCGGAGATAAACACACCTCGTTGACGAACCTGCGCGATACGATCCTTGGCCTCGCCAAGAATCTCTTCGTCGGGTCGCTTATCAGAACGTCGTCGGCAGTAGGCCAGATAGACCCAAGCTGGATCGCCAAAATGTTCGGTGGGTTGTCCTTGCGGATCGATCACGCCTAACTGCTTATAAAAGTCCCACATCGCATCGTTGACACGATAACCAAATTTCTCGCGGATCCGGACATGGTCGTGATAGCCGGTCGTCAAATATCCGAGCATGGGATCGATACGGGTTGGCAAGGCCATGAGATATCCAGGATTCGCGGGCATGATTTGATCGATGCACCATTCCAAATCATCGAGCGTCACATCCATGTGGAGTGTCGTGCAGATATCAAGTCCGATCATCAATCCATGCAATTTACCCATGACGATGTCCTCTAGGCAGCATCGCACGAGCTGTTCGCGGTTGCGAAACACCTCTGGTCCGATGAAACCCGCAACGTCGTTGAGGTGGACCCATGGTTCGGAACTCTCACCTCGCTGCTGCCTGGACAGTGCCAAAGTATTGTTCAAGCTTCTCGCTAGTCCGTATTTACGAGATTCATGGATGAGCATGTCGGTCCCAAACCCATGGCCATTGGTGAAATCGGCTCCTTGGCCCGTCTCAAAATACAAACCGAACTTACCCTGTTTGTTCTTTGCGTGTTGCACTAGTTTATCGACAGTCACGTCGAATGTCGCATTGGCTGCATCGGATCCCGCGATGCTCTGAAACCAAAGTGCCGTCGATCCAGGTTGCGAGAGTTCCAATGCCGCTTGAATGTCTATATGAGCCAAAACGCAATGAGGAATTGTCGAACTGATTCCAAAGGCATCGAGGATTTCTTTCAGCGTCGATTCGACGAGGGCGACGGATTCAGGTTCGCTCGACACGGGATTCGTTCCCACAAGAACATCGCCAACAGCGTATGCGAATGCATTGAACACTTGCCAGCGAATATCATCGGGATGATCTGTTGGCGAATTTGGCTGGATTCGAGCACCCATGTACCCTCGGGATCCTAGCTGAGTGCCAGGAAGTGGATTGAACACCTTGCGGCCGACTTCAATCAACTCCTGATTGCTCATGAGCTTGACCACACATGCGATCGAATCGCTGGACAAACCGGGGCGAATCGCGTGGATTTCCTGCTCGCTTTGCTCGAGTAGAAACGCCTTGAGCTCTGCCAGTTTCCAGGCTTGGATCTCTTGGGTCTGCGTTTTGCTTGGCGCCAATCCAAGCACCGAGAGCATTTTGTCTTCAAAGGGACGATGGGAATCGATCTGTTCTAAGGTGGTTTGCTCGAGAAGCCTGCGAGCCAGTTGACGCTCAGCGGGTGTACGAGCGGACACTCCAAGGATTTCGTCCCCTTCTTTGTATTCGTTGGCTGCCCCCAGAACGCGACGGTACCAATCGACATCCCAGCCCCCTGCGATGCGATGGACGTAGGCGATGACATCCTCGTTTTCCAAGCCTTCGGGCAAATTCTGCAGCGAGAGTTCACGAGGGCGGTCCTGTGCTGCTGCGTCCAGCCCGATGCAGCTTGCCATGCCAGCAAACATTCCCGTTTGCAATACCTTACGTCGTGTCAGTCCGATGCTCGGTGGTCTCATAGTCTTTGGTCAATTCGATTCAGGGATGAGTTCCAGACAGATGATTCGGTCGCTTCCTCTGACAAACAATAGCCCATGCGAGAGGACCGGAGGGGCCCAGCTCGGGGGGGTCAATAAAGGTTCTTTCGAGCCCGGTTGCGGTTGGAGTTGGAGGTCCATCTCCGCGACGACCTCATGCGTGTCGGAACCGAGCTTCAGGAGATGCAATTTGCCGTTTTCGCCGAGCCAGAGCCAGTGCGAGTCGACGATCATGCCAGTACCACGGTCACGATTGCGTTGGCTCCAGACGGTTCTCGGGGGCTGGTTTCCTTGAAGCTCGATGCAGCGAATATCGGTATCGGTCGGATTGCGTCCGCTGCTGGCATAAAGCCGATTCTCATGCAGTAAAGGTGTGGTCCAGTGGGTTCGCATCGATTGATTCGATCGCATCCCTTCGTCGCGCCAAAGGAGCTTAAGCTCCGAGCCGGTAAACTCCAGCATGGCGCTGCCGATCTCGTAGGCTTCCGAGATGAAGATCTTATTGTCGTGCACTACCGGACTGGCTGCATTGACACTTTCGAGCGTTTTCGCCCGAAACGGAAAAAACTGTTCACCCGTTCCGTCCTTAGCGCGGAAAATCAACAATCCCTCTCGCATGAGACTTACGCAGTAATCCTCGCCGTGCAATTTCGCGATGATCGGAGCTGAGTAGCTAGCAAGATAATTCCCAACGCGATAGACCTCCTTGCCGGTCCGTTTGTCCAATGCGATCATCCCCGTTCCATCGGGTTTAGCGCTGGGCATATCGTTGATCGTTGCAGAGCGCGAAAAGAAACCTCGTTTGGGACTTCCGCCGACCATGGCGATGAGCAGGTCGTTATAAACCAAGGGACTGGCCCCAACCCCGAAAAAGTTTGGTACGACGCTATAGTCGCTGGAGAGATTTCTCTGCCAAAGCTCTTTGCCTGTTTCGATATCGACGCAAGCAATCCTGCCGGCCACACCGTAGACATACACGTACCGCCCATCGACGATCGGGCTGGATCGAGGCCCATCGTTGTATCCGTAGGCGTCTTGGTAGACGACGCTTGCCTCCCACTTCCATAGAAACTTGCCGGTTTGGGCTTCGTAGCACGAGAGTCGTTCAACGTTTCCATGACGATCGAATTGGAGCCAACGGCCAAGGGCCGCAACGCCGTTTCCGTATCCGGTTCCAATTTTTTCATGCCAGACGATTCGCAGTCCATCCTTGGGCCACTGGGTCAGGATCCCTGTTTCGGTATTTTTCGAATCGTAGTGAACCCCGAGCATACGAGGCCAATCTTTTCCTTTGGTACGAGTCCACAACGAGAGTTTCTCGGTTGGGTCGGACCGTTGACTCAGGACCTCTTGGCTCAGAGTCTCTTGGCTCCGGGCATTTTGAGGTCCCCAAGGATTGGCCAGCGCGCCTAAGATTCCCAGCACCGCTAGGGCGAGCCTGGGGCTTAAAATTCGGACTGAACTTGTCGCCAATACTCGCATGAACCGTTACCTTATGAAGAACCATGGAAGACCTTAGCATCACCCACTATTTGACGATTCCTGCAACCGAACTGCAAGCGGTTTATTCGCGTAGCGGCGGGCCTGGGGGTCAGAATGTCAATAAAGTCAACTCCAAGGCGACGCTGATCTGGGATTTGAATCAAACGCAGGCCCTTTTTCCGATGGCTCTGATGCGTCTGAAGGCCCTGGCTGCCTCGAGGATCAACGATGAAGGTTTCTTGAAGATCCACTGCCAAGTCCATCGCGAGCAGTCCCGAAATTTGCAAGCTTGTCGCGATCTGCTTCGGGGTTTGGTTCTCGAAGCGATGAAGCCTGTTGTGGTGCGCAAGGAGACTAAGCCCAGTGCTGGGGCTCGACGCCGTCGTCTGTCCGACAAGAAGCTTACAGGCGAGAAGAAACAGGGGCGAGGCCAACGCTGGGAATGATCCCTCGGATCGAGAAATTTCCCTGAAAACGACCTAAAAATCGGCTATCCCCCAAGCGATCTGTTGAAATCAACACGCATCTGTAGGAATCTGATAAGAGACCGAAAAACCACCACACGACCGATATCTCACTTGTTCGTATCGTAATTTCATGGCGCGAGAAACCGTATCGAAATACATTTCGCTCCGAAGAAACCATCCGGCCTGGTCCTTACTAGCTTCCCCCAAGGGCCCGCTGATTCTCGCAAGCCTCAAGAGCTTGATCGACTCGAGCCCAGGAGGCGTGGTCCTTGAGGAGGCCGTCGAACGCCTGGCTACGGTCTTTGCCGATTATGCCAACGACTCGGAATTCGATCTCGGAGAGGATCACCCTTTGGCTGCCCGACGCGAAATCCGGCAATGGATTAAACGGGGTCTAATCGTCGAGCGCGACGGCAAAATTCTTGCCACCGATGCATTTCAAAGAGCGTTGCTATTCCTCGACTCGCTCGAAGACCATTCGATGACCTCCACCGCATCGCGGCTGGCTACTGTTCAACGTGCCATCGAGTTGCTCGAAGTCCAACTCAGCCGCAGCCAAAAGGACCGAGAGCGTGCGATCCAAGCTCGTATGGAACTTCTAGCTATCGAACTCCAAGCGGTCCGAACCGGCGTGTTCGATGTGCTCGATGGGAAACAAGCCGAAGAGGGGATCCGAGAGGTGTACCAATTGGCGATGAGCCTACAAGCCGACTTTCGACGTGTCGAGGACTCCTATCGCCAAGCCGATCGCCAATTGAGGCAACGCATCATTTCGGAAAACCAAAACCGAGGACAAATCGTCGACGAGCTTCTCAACGGACATGAACAACTCGTCCAGACCGTCGAAGGCCAAGTCTTCGAGAGCTTTTACGCCCAGCTCGTCAAGTCCTCGGAGCTCCATGACATGAAGTCCCGAATCCGGTCCATTCTCGAAAATGGGAATTCCGACAAAGCGCTTTCCAGAAAGCAAAAAGCAGAGCTCAAGCAACTCGTCTCGCGACTCGTCTATGAATCCGAACGCGTCATCCAAGCGCGCTCGCACAGCGAACGCGACGTCCGCGGTTTCCTCAAGTCAGGATTGGCCAACGAACAACTCCGCGTCGGGGCCTTGCTCCAAGAAATCTTTCAAGCCGCCCTTGAGCTCGATTGGCAATCGCAAAAAATTCGCAGGACCGATAGCCCGTTGCCTCCGATTGCCATCTCCATGGGAAACCTGCCCCTGGTCGAGCGTCTACTCCCGAAACAAATCGAAAACGACTCGGAGAGCCGACTCGAACTCGAGGAAACGCATGCGGATCCGGCCGGTATGGGGGACGAATTCTGGAACGCCTATCGCGCCATGAATCGTGAGGAAGTCTTCAGGAATACCCTGGAAATTCTTGAGCGAGACGGCCAAAAACTCACCATCGGTCAGTTGGCAAAAGCCATCCCTCCTACGCACGATCTCGAAACGCTCTCCTTTTGGCTCGCCATGGCCCGACAAGCCGGCGTGGAACTCGGCCAAGGAGCCCAGTCCATCGACCTGCATGACCAACGCGATGGGGACACGCGGTTCGAGGTACCTTGGGTGGAAATGGCTATCGAAGATGTCCAGGATTTGAAGGTGGAGTCTTTGGAATGAACAGTATCTTTGATCGATTGGCAGGAGATATCCCGGACGAAGATCCACAGAAAAACCAAGCCAATGCTTATTCGCAATCCGTCGAACCAAGCGTCTCTGCCCAGACCCTCGCCGCAGGACCGATCCGGCGCGAATTGAAGATCGCAGTCCAAGAACTCCTTCGCCAAGGCTACATCGAGGAAAGCCAACGCCACGATCTGTTCCGTAGCGTCAGCGTTCAAATCGACGCGATCAACCAAACACTCGCACCCCTGGATCTGACCCTCAGGGTCGACTCGCATCGAGGTGTGGCTTTCCTGCAGATCGCTAAATCCGACCTAGACGAGTCGAGTCAACAGGATGGCTGGAGCCATCCGCTGGTCCGCAAACAACGACTGACCCTTGAGCAATCTCTGCTGGTTGCGATTCTACGGCAAGCCTTTGCGATGCATGAACAAGAGTATGGCGTTGGCCAGTCGGCCTCTAAACTCTCGATCGACGAACTTCTACCGACTTTCCTGACTTACTTCGGCGACACCGGAAGCGATGCAAAGAACGAAAATCGATTGCTGCAACTGCTCGACCAACTCAAGACGCACGGCATTGTATCGGAGCTCGATTCGAAACAGGAGGTCGTCATTCGACCTCTGATCGCGCATCTCGCCAACCCGGAGTCCCTTTCGGCTCTCCTGTCGGTTCTAACCGAAGCCAAGGCGACTGCAACAAACCAAGGAGACGAATGATGCCACAGCGAGCCAAATCTGCCGAGGCCAGCTCCAAAACTGCGGAGATCCAATCTCCAGAGGATAGCGAGACGATGCCCATCGCCCAGGATGAGGCGTCGTTTGTATTGAGCCGACTGGAGGTCTACAACTGGGGACCCTTTCGTGGAATGCACCGAGCGGAATTCGATCCTCGTGGCACGGCGATCATCGGGCCGACAGGCAGTGGAAAAACAACGCTTGTCGATGCCCTGATGACGCTGCTGGTTCCCTCCCCTCGCTATAACCTCGCATCGACCGGTGGTCATGAAAGCGATCGAACACTGATCGAATACGTGCGGGGCGTCTTGGGGGGCGATGGTGCCGATGGTCGCCAAGAGGTCGCACGGCCCGGCAAGACCCTCAGCGGTATTTGCGCAACCTACGCCGGGGGCAAGCAGACGATCAAAATCGCAGGGATATTCTGGACCGAGGGGACTGGCAATGCTGCGGATGATTTGAAGCGGCGTTGGGTCTTTTCGATGGCTCCCGACCAAAGCTTGGACGTTTGGCTGCGGTTGCTCCACGAGGACGGGATCCGCGAGTTGCTCAAGGTAGGTCGAGAAACGGCCAATCTCAGGTTCTTTGAAAGCAAACGATCCTATCTTGAGCGGATTCGCAAGTTCTTTGATGTTGGCGAAAATGCCTTTACCCTTCTGAACCGCGCCGCGGGCTTGAAGCAACTTAACAGCATCGACGAAATATTTCGCGAATTGGTCCTCGAGGATCGATCCGCTTTCGATCGGGCCGTCGAGGTCGCTGCGGAATTCGATAACCTCTCGGACATTCACGCCGAACTGCAATTGGCCGAGCGCCAACAAGAGTCGCTCCTGCCTGTGTTTGAGGAACATCAGAGGCTTCTGAAATCGCAACGCAAAACCGAGAAACTCCGGATTCTCAAACGCATTCTGCCGATCTGGTTTGCGCGAATCAGCCAACAAAAATGGGAAGCCGAGATTCTGCGACTCTCGGGGGTCATCGACCAAGGCCAGCGCGAATTGACCCAGATGGAACAGCGAGCCTCGCTGGCGCGATCCGAGGTCGATTCCCTGCGTGAACGTTACCTGGAACTCGGTGGAAACATCATCGGTGAATTGGAAAACACCATCGCTGCCCAGCGGAAACTCGTCGACGAACGGAAAAAACAAGCGGTGCTCTATCGCCAAATGGTATCCCGTTTCGGATTGAACGACGATCTTTCAGAAGACATGCTTCGAGCCAATCAGATCGAACTGCGCAAGCAGCAGCAAGCCATGCAAGCGCAGCATGAGTCGCAGCAATCGATGACGCTCGGTTCGATGTCCAGGCTCCAAGTCCACGAACAACGCGTCGAAGAATTGACCGAAGCGATCCGAAAGGTCAAGCAGCGACCTGGCTCGAATATCCAAATTCCTTACCAGGAATTTCGCTCCGAATTGGCATCCGAATTGTCACTCTTGGAATCGGATCTTCCGTTCCTAGCCGAGCTGATTGAGGTCAAAGCCTCCGAGGCACCCTGGCGCGGTGCGATCGAACGAGCCATCGGCTCCGAACGCCTCCGAATCCTCGTTCCGGCAAACAGTATCCAAGACGCTTTGCGTTGGGTCAATCAACGCGATAACCGCTTGCACATTCGGCTTCAATCGGCCGAGACTACCACGCAACGTGTCAGTTTCTTCGAAGATGGTTATGTCCAAAAGCTAAACATCAAGCCCCATGCGCTCAAGGATGCTGCTGTGCGATTGCTGTCTGCTCGCGATCTGCATTGCGTACCGACGAGCGATGTTCTGAGAAAGACCGAAAACGCTCTGACGATCGAAGGGATGATGTCAGGTCGGCAAGGGAAATTTGAGAAACAAGACCAGCGCAGACTCGATCGAGACTGGATGACAGGTTTCGATAACAAGGACCAACTCGATGCGCTTGCCAAGCAATGCGTCGAGGAATCGGCCTTGGCCCAAGACGCAAAACAAACCGTGCAATCGGCGCAACTGAAACTCAAGCAAATCGAAGAAACCCTCCGTATCCTCGACGCTCTACTGAACCTGGACTTCTCCACGATCGACTTGCCAAACGCCGAGTCGCTCATGCAGGGATCGCTTCTGCGCCTCGACGGTTTGCTCGATCCGAAATCCGATGCGAGCCACGCGAAATTGCAATACGAAGACCAGAACGATCAGCTCGAGACGCTGCGCCAGAGAATCTCCGACCATCGCTCCGAAATCGCCGTTTTCAACGACAAGCGTAGCTCGGCAGAGCAAGCTTGCCAGGACGCTCGGATACGCTCGGAAAGTCGTCTCGAGGATCACGAAGAAGCCCTGGCGGCCAAGCACCTGAGGGTCGAAGCAGAGGTCCCCCCGCAGCGACTGATCGAATCCGAAAGACGCTTGGCCAAAGAGATCGAATCCCAACTCGATGACCAACGCAATCGCGATGCCGATATCGAACAACAGCTTGTCCGAAGAATGGAAAATGCAAAACGTGTCGATACCGGCGCGCTGGTCGAAGTCGGTTCGGTCCTCGACGACGTTCCGGTCTATCTTGAACGCCTAAGGGTTTTGACCGAGGAAGCGCTGCCTGAAAAACGGACGCGATTCCTGGAGTACCTCAACCGCTCGTCCGACCAAGGGGTCACGCAATTGCTCGCGAGCATCGACGAAGAGGTCGATGCGATCGAAGAACGGATCGCAGAGCTAAACCACACGCTGGTCAAAGTCGATTTCCGTTCCGGGCGTTACCTGCAACTACTGCCTCAGCGCATGAAAGACGAACGACTTCGAACGCTCAACATCGCCATGCAAAAAGTTCGGCACGCTGCCTTGAAAGACGATGGTGGTGAGAGCCACTTCAAGGCATTGCAGGAAATGGTAGCGATCCTGCGTGATGCAGGTGAAAATCGCCGTTTACAAGGATCCAAAGCGCTTCTGGATCCAAGATTTCGTTTGCAGTTTTTTGTCGTCGAGGTCGATCGAAAGACCGGTGACCGCTCTCCACCTCGCACCGGGTCGCAAAGTGGTAGCGGCGGCGAAAAGGAATTGATGGCTAGCCACATCCTGACGGCCTCATTGAGCTACGCCTTGTGCCCTCCGGCCGCGACCCGACCACTCTATGGGACCGTCGTTCTCGATGAAGCGTTCTCGAAAAGCTCTCCGTCAGCCGCGACAAGAATCATCGAAGCGTTAAGAATCTTTAGCCTGCATCCAATCTTCGTGACCCCCAATAAGGAAATCGGGCTGCTGAAAAAACACACTCGAAAAGTCGTCTGCGTGCAAAGGCCAGGAAAAGAAGCCAGTTTGGCTTCCATCTCCTGGGAGAAACTCGAAGAAATCGCGCAAAGCCAATGAGATCGCCCGCGGAGCTTCAATCCAAACTGCGAAGGAACTGGGAACACGCCGCCTTGCGTGAATCGCGTCTGCTCGGATTCGCTGGTGCTTGGCCCTGGACCCTCTCGATCGGTAAACCCAGCTCCCGCAGGATCCGAGATCAGCTCGATGATGTCAAGCGTCACCTCGAGCGCTGGAGGCAAGTCAACGTAGGCAAGGTCCATTGGGAACAGGTCGTGTATCGACACGTAAGCCAACCCGTTGGTATTCCGGTCGCTTGGCAATTGGATAAACCATCCGAGTGGATCGAAGCCATCGGAGATCCTCGGATTCGAGCTGAGTTTCGCGATATGGGACTCTTGGTCGCCAATTCCGCAGAGGTTTTCCGTTCGCTGCTGATCCGCAGGCGATCGCTCTGGAGCTCGAAAGCACCCGAGGAAGTTCTCCAAGCGACCCGATTGGCGCTGGCGTTGCAACCCGGCTGCGCCAGGGGCCGGCCCCTTAGGACATTGGCGATCGAAGGGATCGACACGAAGTTCTTCGAAAGGAACCTCGCATTGATCGTCGCACTGCTCGACGCTCGGTTCGATGAAGAACCGAGCCGACTTGGACTAGAGACCTTTTTGGGTGCACCCGAGCAAGCAGATCATTGGCTCTTGGTGGTCGATTTGGATGGAAGCCTGTTACCCTTCGAAAAGCTACGGGTCAAATCTTCGGAGCTGGCGGCTAGGCCGCTGCCGGGCAAAAGATTACTTGTCGTTGAAAACGAAACCTCCCAGCATCAGTTGTGCTCTTTGCCGGAAACCCTAGCGGTATTGGGAGCAGGTTTCGATCTGAATTGGATGCAGGCTGCTTGGCTATCCGAAAGGCAGGTAGGATATTGGGGTGACATCGATACATGGGGGCTCCAATTCCTATCCAAAGCTCGCTTGGCTGCCCCCCGGTTGGATGCGCTGCTGATGGGTACAGAGGTATTTGAATCGCACCGACACGCAGCGGTCAAAGAGCCAGTCAGCGCCGGTGAAGAGCCCCCGGTGGGATTAGGGCCCCAAGAGATTGAGCTCTATCGATTCTTGCTTGGGCAGGACAAGCGGCGGCTTGAGCAAGAGTACTTGCCAACGGAATTGGTCCATCGACAGTTGCATGCTTGGGTCCAAGGAGCCGATCGCTTTGCTTAGCGGTTTCTCTAGATGACCGGTTTGTTGATCGAGTCGAGCGACACGCCGAGGGCCTTGAGCCTAGCGATGATTTGGTCGATCGACAGGGGTTTGCCCGCTACTAGGGCGGCCTTTGCCTCCATGTAGATCCTCAATGCGACATCGCGATCGATCCCGAGACGTCCAAGGAGCGGTAGCACTTGCTCAAGGACGGCGGCACCATCGGGCCTTGGTCGTACCACGGGGAGAGTGTTTGCAGGCGGAGCGTGCAACCTTTCCCAGTCGATTCCGAGATCTTCGAGGCGGCTTCGGACCACTTGAAGATCCAGAGGCAAACCGGCATCGATGCCTGCGTAGATTTCATTGCGGATCGTTTCGAGGATCTCTGTGGAAACCCCCGCGTTTTTGAGTCGAGAGAGGATCGACTCGGCGATCGGTTCGGTCACAACGATTGTCGGCATGATCGGCCGTTCTGGACGCTCTGGCATTTCAGGACGTTCTGGCATCTCAGGACGCTCTGGCATTTCAGGACGCTCTGGCATCTCAGGACGGGCTGCTTGGGGCAAAATCGTATCGACGTCGACCCCCAACTGAGCCAATCGATCACGGACTTGCATGAGATCCAACGGGGAGCCGGATTGGTGGGCCGAGAGCAATTCGTTTGAGATCGTAGCGATGGTGCTCGGTGAGACGTTGAAGGCTTCGAGTCGGTTCGAGAGCGCGTCGATAAACTTTTCGAGACGTTTTAGTTCTCGGGATTCTTGCGGTTGTTCCGATTCGTTTTCGGACGGATCGTCGGAAGATGGGTTATCGTCTTGTCTCCATTTCAGGATTCCGTTGACGACATGGTCACCTAGTTCGGGTCGGCCACCAGAGCGGAGCGTATCGAGGGCGGCGTGCGCGTCGTGGAGGGAGAAGTTCGGGGGTAGGAGGTTCGAGGCGATGGCTTGTTCGATGCGTTCGATTCGGCGATCGAGTTCGACGCGGCTTGCGCGTTGGGTGCCGGAGCCCAACGAAGTTTGGGCGTTTAGGTGGTTGATCACGCCGAGTGCGTCGAGGGGGGAGAGCGAATTGTCGGCATCCACATCGACAAGGGAGAGAATGGCAGTCTCGTTGGGTCGCGATGGACCGTTGGAGAACGATTGGTTGATTCGATCGATGACGACCAACGCATCGAGGGGGGTGACCGAGCCGTTTGCGTCTGCGTCTTCGGGAAGCATGAAGTTGTGGAAGCAATCGCCTGCCATCACGGTTCGGTTTTCGAGGTTTTCGAGGATCAACCGGCGATTGCTCGAACGTCGTTGGGAGCCGTCAAACTTGCTATTGGACCTGGTCGATCGCATGATAAAAACCCCGTTGATAGGAACCGGTTGGAATGGAGTTCGGCCTGCAGTGAATCGATTTTTTTGTCGATCCGATTGTTTGGAGCGGACTGGTAGGCGGTGGTGAATCGTCTAAACTTCCTGTCGTGCCCGTCAATATCATAGGTGAAAATCGAACTTTTTGCCCTGTTTTGGCGACCTTTATTTTCTCGTTTTTCAAAAACTCGATATGTCCACTGCGAAAACTGCCATCACCCCTACCCGTGCCGAAGATTATCCAGAGTGGTACCAACAGGTCATTAAGGGGGCGGATTTAGCCGAAAATAGCGCGGTTCGCGGTTGCATGGTGATCAAGCCTTGGGGGTATTCCCTCTGGGAAAACATGCAAAAAGCGCTCGATCGGATGTTCAAGGACACGGGGCATCAGAATGCTTATTTCCCGTTGTTTATACCGATGAGTTTTTTGGAGAAAGAGGCCCAGCACGTCGAGGGGTTTGCCAAGGAGTGTGCGGTCGTGACCCACCATCGGCTCGAGCCCGATGGCAAGGGGGGGTTGCGACCTGCCGGTCCACTTGAGGAGCCTTTGATTGTCCGTCCGACGAGCGAGACGATCATCGGGGCGACGTATGCCAAGTGGGTTCAGTCCTACCGCGATTTGCCGATCTTGATCAATCAATGGGCCAATGTGGTGCGATGGGAGATGCGGACGCGGTTGTTTTTGCGGACCGCCGAGTTCCTTTGGCAAGAGGGTCATACGGTCCATGCCACGGCTGACGAAGCGATGGAGGAGACTCGCAAGATGCTCGACGTCTATACCGACTTTGCGGAGAACTTCATGGCCATGCCGGTCATCCGCGGAGAGAAAACACCTGGAGAACGATTCCCCGGTGCAGTCACGACCCTTTCGATCGAAGCGATGATGCAGGACCGCAAGGCATTGCAAGCCGGCACGTCCCACTTTTTGGGTCAGAACTTTTCGAAGGCTCAAGAGATCAAGTTCCAAAGTCAAGCTGGTCAAATCGAATACGCTTGGACAACCTCTTGGGGTGTCTCGACCCGACTCATCGGTGCGTTGATCATGACCCACTCGGACGATGACGGTTTGGTCTTGCCCCCACGATTGGCTCCGACCCAAGTCGTCTTGATGCCGATCTACCGCGACGAGCAGCAGAAGGCCGAAGTCATGGCCTACTGCGAATCCCTCCGCAAGCAGCTTCAAGCCCAAAGAGCGTTCGACGAACCGCTGCGTGTGGAGATCGACGGCCGCGAGTTGCGCGGTGGCGAGAAGAAGTGGCATCACGTCAAGCGAGGTGTCCCCATACGAGTCGAAGTCGGACCTAAGGACATGGCCAATCAAGCGGCTTTTGTGGCTCGGCGCGATACAGGCGAGAGCCGGTCGATGCCCATCGCGACGCTCGTCGAGAGCATCGGTGAGCAACTCAAAGGCATCCAAGATCATCTGTTCGCCAAAGCGCTCGCTATGCGGGAGGCGAACACGGTCGAACTGGCGAACGAAAAGGAATTTCGGGCTTATTTCCAACCCGACGACGAGCAAGGTCGCTCGGTGGGTGGTGGGTTTGCCAAATGCTGGTTCAGCAGCGAGCAAGAGGTCCAGGGGTTGCTCGATGAACTCAAGGTCACCATCCGATGCATTCCGCTCGAGGCTGCCCAAGGCACCGGTACATGTTTTGTGACGGGCAAACCGACCAGCACCCAAGCCATCTTTGCTAAGGCGTACTGAGCACTAGCACGGAGCACGAGCACGAAAAAAAACAGCCAGAACAAAACAATCCACCAAGGTGGCCGGTCAGCCGCGCTCAATTTTAGAAACCACTTTGGCGGCCACTCGGTGATGGTTGCCGTTCGTGCCTCGCCTCGGATTTCGTCGTACTCGTACTCAGCGAAGCGGTACTCAGTGAAACGGTACTCGTACTCGATGGCTGTTTGCACTGCAGCGATGCCGATCGTTGATCGAGGCGGTTCGCGAGAACTTACGGACCAATAGGTCGGATAGCTATATTAGGTCGCTTCGAGTACGAGTACGAGTACCGCGATGCTGAGTACGAGTACGAGAAGAAGTACGAACAAAGCATTGGACCGAAGTGCTCGATCGGGCGTTTTTGATTTGTGTAAAGTCCCCTCATCGCACTCGGTCAATTCGAAACGTTCGTGCGATCTGCCCCAGCCCGTTGTTCTCTTCCGCCGCCTTGCGGCGGAAGAGAACAGACCCGGAACATGGCCTCTGTAGCTGCAAGTCTTGGCCCCGCCGGCATGAAGCCGACGGAGGCCAAGAAGAGCTCGATGGGCGCTGGGTAAGCCTACCGTCGGGCTCGTCCCGGCGGAGGC
>JAJTEK010000110.1 GCA_021299695.1 Pirellula sp.
TGGGCTGAGCGTCGGTTGGCCGGATTCGTGACTCGGAAGGTGAAAAACATGAGGGGACTATGGATACTGTTGATTTGCATTTCCAGTAGTACCTTACGCGCTCAAACATGGGATGCCATTTCGGCTGCATGGAAGGCCGAAGTCGGATCGGTTGCTTCCCGTTGCACAGGGATATACAAAATCGAGGTTCTCCCTTCAGGCGAAAAGACCGCAACAACAGTCGAATGTGAAATTGCGCGAAGTGGGCTTAGTTTCTATTCCATTCAAAAACGTGATGGGACGTTTGTTAGCGTTAGTGGAAATAACCCTCGCTATTCGTTTCAACTTGGACGCATTAAAGGACAAGATGAATGGTCGATCACTGCTGTTAAACCAAGTTGCGAGATCGAATCGCAAGCATGGGAGGTTCTCTGCCGAGAGGGATATGGAGCCGGTGCAAACTTACTCTGCCTACCCGTTGTTTGGCGGGAATTGCTGTTCATGACGGAAGCCAGTAATTTTGCATCTTTGGAGATGCAGCAAAGTGGAGGCTTTTTGGAGGTAACCTTCGGTATAAACAAAGATATGTATGCCAGCGGTCGATTCCCATTTGAGGAAGGGAAGCTACTTCTTCTAAAAGATTACCCGTATTGGCCTTCAAGAATGGAGTTGATACGCAAAGGAGAAGTTATCTCTGAGGAAATGGTTGAAATGATGATTAAGTCAGGGGTCAGAGGCTCGGATGGTGAGCCTGTTTCAAAGTCGCTGGTTGGCCAAAGGATGGATGACGGCAAGCTAATTGCTGAGTGGACTTACTCCGCTGAAGGTAGGGGTTTGGTACCACAGAAGCTTGAGGTTTCAGGGAACACTTACTCGCGCTACAGCATTGTGAGAACGGATGCGGATGTTGTTTATAACGATGGCAAAGCGTACCTGACTCACTGGGGATTCGCAGAGCCAACAGGGATGCCCACACGAAGCGGCCTCGGACTATGGGGTTGGTTCATTATCGGTGCATTTGGTTTAGCAGTTGTTGTGTTTATATACTTCAAATTTAGACGGTAGAGATGAGTTGTGATGTGTCGCCGTGGATTTACGTTGGTTGAGTTGTTGGTGGTCATCGCGATCAGCGGTATCTTGCTTGGACTGACTTTGACGTCCGTACAAGCGGCCCGCGAAGCAGCGAGAAGAGCTTCCTGCAACAATCATATGAAACAAATCGGTTTAGCACTGATCGAACATGAGATAAGTTTTCGCAGGTTCCCTGCCGGTACCGTCGCACGTTTTCAGGAACTGGAATACACCAGCTGGATGGTTTCGATCCTTCCGCAACTTGGAGAGTTAGCTTGGTTTGAGAAAATTCGTATGCATTCAAGACTGCAAAACTCACCCTTTCGCCCAGTACCCCACCCAAGTTTAGCGAGGATTAATCATCATTATGGATGCCCCTCTGACCCACATAGCTCGAGTCTTCAGTACTCCTTACGACATAGCATGCTCGTTGGTCCAACGTCATTTTTGGGTGTTTCTGGGATAAATTCAAAAGATCGTGATGGGGTTCTGTATTTTGATTCACGAGTCAAATCAAGTGAAATCATAGATGGTTTGTCTCAAACCATTTTGGTTGGTGAAAGGCCAATATCGGGGGGCAGTAATTTCGGTTGGTGGTATGCCGGTGTTGGTGTTGACGGGGCTTTTGATCATACGCTCGGTGTGTACGAAGAAGTTGATCCCACAAATCCTTGGATGCCTTGCAATGCTAGAAAGTTTGTGTTTCCTGAGCGAGTCAGTTCGTCAGATTGTGATGGCATGAACTTTTGGAGTTTTCATCCTGGGGGAGCGAATTTTCTTCACGCAGATGGGTCTGTTCATTTTGTTACCTATGGTTCAGATGACGTGTTGCGCGCATTAGCAACGCGACATGGGCGTGACTAAAGAGCCTATCCGCCAGGGTCCGGTGGCTGACGCACTAATGGCAGAGAAGTGCCGCCGACTGGGCTGAAGACAAACAGCCGGATCTCTACGGGAGATCCACTACCAAACAGCCTTACGCGCGGTCGCCCCTCACCCCCCCCGCCCCCTCCCCCCCAGCCAAAGCCCTGGAGGGGAGGGGGGGCCAAGCGGCTTGGAGGTTTTCCGTAGGGTGGGTGAAGCGGGCTTTGCCGCGTAACCCACCACCGAGCATGGGGGGAATGGCCAAGCGGCTTGGAGGTTTTCCGTAGGGTGGGTGAAGCGGGCTTTGCCGCGCAACCCACCACCGAGCATGGGGGGAATAGCCAAGCAGCCTGATCTCTGCGCGAGATCCCCTACCTTTGCGTCTTTGCGCCTTTGCGTTCATTTCTTTTGCGTTCATTTCTTCCAAGAGCCGGTGGCCTTGGGGATGTCAGGAGGATTCGAATGGGGCTCAAAACGCGGCGGCTGCACGCCTCGCGCCTCGGATGCACTGCGGGATGCCTACCCCGTCGTACGCATTGCCCACCAATCCGAAACCAGGGAGCTTGGCACTCAATTCCCGGATCCTCTTGACCCGCTCGACATGCCCCACATGGTACTGAGGCATCGCCCGCTCCCAACGTATCAGTCGCTCGTAAGTCGGTCGACTACGGACCCCAAACAATTCCGATACCTCGCGAAATGCGAATTCCAATAGCCGATCGTCGCTCAACTCCATCAAATCGGGCCTGAGAGCACCTCCCATGAAGGCACGCATCACCACCGTGTCGCTCGGACTGCGTCCCGGATACTTCTCGCTGGTCAAACTGATCGCTAGGCAATTCCGCTTCTCGCTCGAAGGAGCGATCGCCCCAAAACACAACGCATCGGGTCGTATCTCATCCCGACGTACCGCCATCACCGCAATCGCTGACGATGCATACTCGATCGATCCCAATCCGTCGGCCAACTCCCGATCCACACCCTTGAGCAATCCGCTAGCGATATAGCTCGGGACCGCTAAACAGATCCCATCGAAATGCTCCTGCCTTGTCGTTGCATCCTTGGTCCGGGTTACCCTTACCGACCAGCCCCCGGTCTGGACCCTCTCGATCCGATCGACCCTGTGATTCAAATGCAGTCGATCCTCAAGCGGCTTGGCTATTTGACCCAACCACCACTTCATCCCTAACTTCGGGGCTGTGAATTGATCGTACCGCGCACCGGATGCTTCTCTCGCCGAACGGTTTTCCGCATTATCCTCGCGCCGCTTGGCAAACGCAGCTCGGATCAAACTCCCATGCTCGCGCTCCATCCGCACAAACTGAGGCATCGCCGCTTGCATGCTCAGCTTGTCGGCCTGGGCAGTGAAGATCCCTCCGACAATGGGCTCGATGAGCCGCTCGAAGCATTCACGTCCAAGCCGTCTTACGGCAAACGACTCGACGCTCTCGTCCTGCGAACTTTCACGCTTTGGAACATAATACTCGCGCAGCACTCTGAGTTTCCCTGAGAGACTCAGGATGGGTGTCGATAGGATTGGTCCGATCCGCGTCGGTTGCATCAGCGAGAAGCCGTTGGGGATCGGAACCAACCGACCTCGATGGACGACCTGGGCCATGCGATAATCTTTGTTCGGATGGATGAACTCTGACTCAAGCCCCATCTGCTTGACCAGCTCCCAAGCGTCCGGAAGCAGGGTTGCAAAGTTGTCTGCGCCGCACTCGATCAAGTAAGGTGACTCGCGCGGATCGAGCGTGTCGATCACGCCACCGAAGCGGTCCTGGCTCTCATAGATCTCAACCCGATGGCCTTGCTGCTGGAGATACCACGCAGTCGAAAGCCCGCTGATGCCTGACCCGACGACCGCGATTCGCTTCATTGCCCTAGCCGCCTAGAATGACTTGCCTAACCCTACATCCGAGGTGCTTGCCTTATAGTGTCGCTGGTGGGAGTCGAACCCACACGACCCGATCAAAGGTCCTTGGATTTTAAGTCCAATGCGTCTGCCATTTCGCCACAGCGACAAGTCTCGCTTCGTCCGAGGGACCTTAGTTTAGCCAATAATCCCTAGCCTTGGAAACGCAAAACGGGCTATCCCCAAGCTTGCTATGCCGTGGGGAATGGGTCCTCGATTGGTCTGGCTTTGGCTTGGTTTTCCTTGGATTTAGAGCTACAATGGATCAGGTTGCGATCCGGTTTTTCTGTTTGCGCGGCTCGGGAAAAAAAGAACTTTCTGAGCCTTCGTCGCGGAGATCCAGAGCAACTGGCCGATATGCAGTGTACTTACCTGCGGTTTGGCTACCCTCCCCCTCCAGAAGAAAAACTTTCATGAGCCTTGCGACTTCGACTGCTCGGGCATTGCGATGCATGATTTGCTGCTGTCTGGCTAGCCCGGTGTTGGCACAGGATCCCAAACTGGATTTTTTCGAGTCCAAGATCCGTCCGATCCTCGTCGAGCACTGCTATGAATGCCACAGTGGGACGACCAAGCCTGGAGAGCTCGGTGGACGGCTCCGGCTCGATTCGTCCGCCGCGATCCGGCGGGGTGGAACACTTGGCCCCGCGCTTCTGGAGGGCAAGCCCGCCGAAAGCCTGCTGGTCAAAGCCATCGAGTACACCGACTCGGCTTTCCAAATGCCTCCGGATGGGAAGCTTTCGGAACTTCAGATTGCCGATTTGAAGCAATGGATCGCCGACGGGGCGATCGATCCGCGCCAGGAGGACCCGAGCATGGTTCCAGAACCGACTCTGGATAAGGCGCAGCAGGCCGCCTCGCATTGGGCTTATCAACCCCTGGTCGCTCCGGCGGATATCCCGGTTGTCGGGGATCTTGGACCCACGAGCGACCCGATCGATCGTTCGATCGGATTGAAGCTTGCTGAACGAGGGCTAGGTTTTTCTGCGGAAGCCGATCGCAGGACGCTTGTGCGCCGAGTCTACAACGATCTGCTGGGTCTGCCGCCGACGTTTTCGGAAATCGAGCAAGTCGCAACGAACACTTCGGAGGATTGGTACGCTCAACTGGTCGATCAGCTTTTGCAATCCCCGCATTTCGGGGAGCGTATGGCGCGGCGTTGGATGGATGTGGCCCGATACGCCGACAACAAAGGGTATGTGTTCCAGGAAGACCGCGAATACCCTCACGCTTATAAATATCGCGATTGGTTGATCCGGTCCTTCAATGCGGACATGCCTTATAACCAGTTTCTTCGGTATCAGTTGATCGCCGATCGGCTCGACCCTGAGAATCAAAACTCGCAGCTCGACGCGATGGGAATGCTGACCCTAGGTCGTCGCTTTCTGAACAACCCGCACGACATCGCCGACGATCGCATCGACTTGATCACACGCGGTTTGATGGGGGTCACGGCCAGTTGTGCCCGCTGCCACGATCACAAGTTCGATCCGGTGAGTATGGCCGACTACTACTCGCTCCATGGCGCGATGCTCGGGAGCGTCGAGCCGGGTGGCGAGCCATCGGCGATGCGGATGGTCGATAAGCCCGACCAGGGACCGACGAAGATTTTCTTGAGAGGCAACCCGGGGAACCCTGGGCCTGATGTTCCTCGTCGGTTCTTTGGGTTCCTGGCCAGTCATGTGCCGATCGAGATGGGGACCGGCAGCGGCCGGCTCGAGATGGCCGAAGCGATCGTCGATCCGAAGAATCCGTTGACGGCCCGCGTGTATGTCAATCGGCTTTGGGGTTGGCTCTTTGGAGTACCGCTCGTCGACACACCGAGCGACTTTGGGGTCCGGTGCGAGGTACCGGTGCAACAGGTGGTTCTGGACTCGTTGGCTTGGGATTTTATCCAGCAAGGCTGGTCGACCAAGCAGCTTGTTCGGCGGATGGTCCTGAGTCGCGCGTATCGCCAACAGAGCTACCACCGCGAGGATGCGTTTGCGATCGACCCTGAAAATCGACTATGGTGGCGTGCGCAGCGCAAACGGATGGACTTTGAATCGCTGCGCGATGCGTTGCTGCGAGCGACCGGTCAACTCGATCCGGCCGTCGGGGGTCCGAGCGTCAAGATCACCGAGGCACCGTTTCCCAAGCGACGAACTGTTTACGCTTACATCGACCGTCAGAATTTACCGCAACTGTTCCGCACGTTTGATTTCGCGAGTCCCGATGCGCATGTACCGACCCGTCCACAGACGACCGTACCGCAGCAGGGCTTGGTCCTGATGAACAGCGATCTGGTCCTTTCGATGCTCGGAACGGTCGGTCAGCAGGCCGAGGGGCTCGGGTCCGATGCGGGAATCGAGGCGTTGTTTCATCGCGTTTTGGCTCGATCTCCAAGCCCGCAGGAAAAAGCTTGGATGCTTGAGATTTTGCAAGCAACTGGGGATCAGGGGCCCGATCTACCCGAGAGCCGTTGGACGTATGGGACCGCGACGTGGGACCCCGAGACCGGGGCGGTGGTGGGTTTCAAGCCCCTTCCGCGGTTTCACCAAAAGCGATGGCAGGGGATGCAAGACGAGCTGCCCGATCCGGCCCTCGACTGGGCTTTCCTGAGCTCTACAGGCGGCCATCCGGGGCGGCAACTCGATCAAACGGTTGTCCGTCGCTGGACAGCTAAAGAGTCGGTCGATCTTCGCATACGCGGATTGGTACGGCATCCGGCTGAAAAGGGCAACGGAGTGCGAGCGACGATCGTCTTGCGGGAAAAAGAGAAAATCGGACAGTGGACCGTTTTGAATACCAGCAGCCCGACCCATGCCGACGATATCCATCTTGAGCCTGGCGATACGATCGATTTCGTGACCGATAGCAACTCCGATGCGGATTCCGATACGTTTGAATGGAAGGTTCGCATCGTTTCGACCGATGAAACCCGATCGCGAGGCAACAGCGAAAGGGACTTTCGGGGCGATCGATCCGTGCCGCTTGGCGTATGGGAACAAGCGGCCCAGTTGCTATTGCTGACGAACGAATTTTGTTTCATCGACTAAACACACCTTAGTTTCATCGACTCGACCGAGAACCAACTCCGATGCGCGACCTTCCATTCGATCCGAACGACCTGATGCTCTCTCGTCGTGAGCTGCTTCAACGCGGCGGTTTTGGGCTCGGCGCCGTGGCTTTGAGCGGCTTGATGCAATCGTTGGCCGCGAGCGAAAATTCGCCCAATCCGCTTTTGCCCAAAGCTCCTCATTTTCCGGCCAAAGCCAAGCATCTGATCCATATCTTCGCCAACGGTGGGCCTTCCCATATCGACACCTGGGATCCCAAGCCGCAGATCGCCAAGTTTGAGGGGAAGGAGCTTCCTGGGGAGACCCCCCGGACCGAACGCAAGACCGGGAACCTGTATCCGTCGATCTTCGAGTTCAAGCAGCATGGTCAGTCTGGACTTTGGGCCAGCGAACTCTTTGAGAAAACCGCAAGCGCCCATGCCGATAAGCTCTGTGTGGTCCGCTCGATGCACGCCGATGTTCCGAACCACGAGCCATCGCTTTTGCTCATGAACTGCGGAGAGCCACGGCAGGTCCGTCCGAGCTTTGGCTCCTGGCTGACTTATGGGCTCGGGACCGACAACCAAAATTTGCCAGCCTTCATCGCCATGTGTCCTGGGGGGTATCCCATCCAGGAATCGCAGAATTGGCAAGCTGGATTTTTGCCGGGGATCTACCAAGGAACCTACATCGATACCAAGCATGAGAGCGTCGAGAAGCTCATCGAAAATGTCGTGAATCGGAAGCTATCTCGGCCAGCGCAGCGTCGCGAGCTGGACATCATCCAACGGATGAACGCCGAGCATAGCCGCACCCGAACCAACGATCCGATGCTTGAGGCCCGAATTCAATCGATGGAATTGGCTTATCGCATGCAGGAAGAAGCGATGGATGTTTTCGACGTATCGAAGGAGCCCAAGCATATCCTCGACATGTATGGGCCCGGTGTTCAGGGTCGGCAGATGCTCATCGCTCGAAAGCTCATCGAGCGCGGCGTTCGTGTCGTGCAACTTTGGCATGGCCAAGGCCAACCTTGGGACAACCACGACAAGATCTTCGAGGGGCACAAGAAGCTTGCTGGAGAGTCCGACCAAGCCATCGCGGCCCTCCTGAGCGATCTTGAGCAGCGCGGGCTACTCGACGAGACGCTGGTCCTTTGGGGTGGCGAATTCGGACGAACACCGACGGTCGAGTTGCCTCAGAAGGGTGCCAACGAAGGGACCATCAGCGGCCGGGACCACAACCACTACGGCTTTAGCGTCTGGCTCGCAGGGGGTGGGGTCCGGGGTGGCCAAGCTTACGGTGCGACCGACGATTTCGGTTTCAAATCGGTTGAGAATCGGGTCCATGTCCACGATCTGCATGCGACGATGCTCCGGTTGATGGGATTCGACCACACCCAATTGACTTACCGTTATGCAGGGCGCGACTTCCGATTGACCGACGTCCATGGGCGAGTCATCCCCGATTGGATCGCTTGATCTGCAAATTTTTCCTGGAAGTGCTCTTCCGCTCCAGGACAGGGACTTGGTAAGACCCATGGCAATATAGCTGTCCCGATTGTTTGTCTTCAGGAACCCCTCGATGCTTGCAGGAACTCAAAAAACCGTTCCCCCGCAGCGATTCACTCGGCGATCCGCTTGGCGATTTTCGCTGTGTGGATCGCATTGGGTTCGGATGGGCGGTTCGTTGGGCTATGGGGCCGTGGTTTGCTTGATCCTAAGCACCAGTGGTTGCCAGCAATGGCCGGGGAACCATGCGATGCGGCAGTACCAGATCGAGAGCGAACGCTTGCTCTCGGAGTACCGAAGTCAAAAGAAGCGAGCCGAGGAGCTCGAGCAGCGCAATGTGCAGCTAGAGCGTCGACTCGGCGAGAGCGAACGGGAGATTGCCAAATTGCAGGGGCGCAATCCCAGCTCGCGGATGGCCAACAACCCAGGGGCAAGCGGAACTCTCTCGGGGCTGTCCTCGGGATCGATGTCGGGGGGCGGTGGCTTGCCCGACGCCCGGCCGGGTACATCCGGACGGTTCTCCTCAGGAAATATATCTCCGGGAAATCTCAGTCCGGGAAGTTCGGCGTTGGGGCCAGGCGATCCGAGAAATTCCAATCAGTGGCGTCCGATTCCTGGGCGATGATTGGCCCTGGGCGATGATTGGTCTTGAGAGTTAGCTATGTTGATTCGAATCGATGAGTCGCGGGGGCTCGAGCGGATTGGACCGGTCCGTCAGGTCCGCTTTGAAGTATTGCGCAGGCCACTTGGGATGGGTTTTGACGCGACGTTGTTCGCTGGCGACGAGGACCTTCAGACGCGTCACGTGGTGGCTTTTCGAGATACCGAGCCGATCGGTTGCTTGACTTTGATGCCGCCGGAGTTACGAAGCGGCTTTGCCGCCCGAGTTCAGTTGCGAGGCATGGCGGTTTTGCAGGCTTGGCAGGGGCGTGGCATCGGTCGTCAACTGCTCGATTACGTCGCCCAACTGGCTGAGTCCCAAGGCTGGGAGCTCTGGTGCAACGCGAGGCTTTCGGCCGTCCCCTTCTATCAAGCCAGCCGATGGTGTATCGTCGGCGATGAGTTCGACATTTCCGGAATTGGTCCTCATTTTCGCATGGAGTGGAGGTCGCCTTGATAAAGCTGATTTGCCGTGGCTTTGAAGTTCAAAAACGCGTCGCGTTAGCGATTAGCCGAGGGACACAAGCTGGTTCTCGAAACTGGGAGATATCGATTGAGAGCGATGGGCTCGAGGGGTTTGGTGAATCGGCTGAATTTTCGATTCCGCACACGACGCAGACTTTCGATCATTTGGGGATCGAGCTATCGCGTGCTGCGTCGATTGTCGCTTCGTATGAGCCTTGGCAGCGGGAATCGATCCACGGGGCGTTGGTAGCCCAGGGCATCGCCTCGTCGGCGATTGCGGGGATCGACATGGCGATCTGGGATTGGTGTGGCAAGGCCATGGGATTGCCCGTTTGTAAGTTGCTTGGGGTTTCGCAAAGCCCATCGGTACCCACATCGGTGACGATCGGCATTCAATCGCCCGAGTCGGCCCAACGCAGGTGGATGCAGTGGCTAGAGCTTGGGGTGGTCCGAGCGGTGAAGGTCAAGATGGGTTCGCCCGAAGGGTTTGGCACAGGTCCATCGCGGATCGAGTTTGCCGATCATGGCCGACGAGAGTTGTCGGACATCGCGGGACATACCGGGATTAGTCGGTCGATGCAGCGGGATCAACATCAAGATTCTCAAGTGTGGCGGATTGACCGAAGGGTTGCGAATGATCCACACGGCCCGTGCCCATGGACTCAAGCTGATGTTAGGATGCTACTCCCAAACGAGTATGGGGAACACCGCCGCGAATAGCTTGGGGTCTCTGGTCGACTACATCGACTTGGACAGCCATTTGAATTTAAAGGACGATCCGTTTGTCGGATGCCGATTCGACGACGGGTATTTGATCAACCGCGACCTGCCTGGACTTGGAGTGATACATGCCTAGACATCCGCAATACGATGCGACCGACCGATTAGCGATCCTCTTGCACGGTGGCATCACCGGCATCCATGGCAAGACGGGGCTGGCGTTGCTGCGATTTGCTCCTGAGCGATGCGTCGTGGTGATCGATCGTCAGACCGCAGGTGGGGACCTTAGAGAGTTGACGGGCATTCCGATGGATCGTCCGATCCCGATCGTAGCGACGGCAAGCGAAGCGATGGTCTACGGGCCGCAGACCCTGGCGCTTGGACTTGCAGCCCTTGGGGGGAAGCTTCCTGAGGACTGGATTCCAGACTTGCAAGCGTCTTTGCAAGGCGGGCTCAATATTCTCAATGGTTTGCATACATCGCTAGGGAGCGATTCTCGGTTGGCACCGCATGTGCAAGAAGGCCACTGGATTTGGGACATACGCAAGGAGCCTGCTGGATTGAGTTCCGGGATGGGCTTAGCGCGGCTCTTGGCAGCCAAGCGGGTGCTGTTTGTCGGGACGGACATGTCGATCGGAAAGATGTCGGCGGCCATCGCGTTCCATCGCGCGGCCGTGGCCCGGGGCGTGCGATCGAAGTTCATGGCCACAGGCCAGACGGGAGTGATGCTCGAGGGGGATGGCATTCCGCTCGATGCGATCCGTGTGGATTTCGCATCTGGGGCTGTGCAGCAGGAGCTCATCGCCTGTGCGCAGGACCGCGACGTGGTGTTTATCGAGGGGCAAGGATCGCTTTTGAATCCGGCTTCGACGGCAACATTACCCCTTTTACGCGGTTCGCAGCCGAGTCATTTGGTTTTGGTGCATCGAGCGCAGATGCATCATCTTCGTGATTTCAAGTGGGTGAAGATTCCGCCTTTGCGGGATGTGGTCGCGATGTATGAGAGCATCGCCAGTGCGGGAGGGGCTTTGGCTCCCGTGAGGGTCGTGTGCATCGCGATCAACACGCATGGTTTGAGCGACGCGGAAGCTCGATACGAGGTCGAAAGGATCGAGGCCGAGACAGGATTGCCGACGCAGGATGTCGTCCGGTCGGGCGCAGACCGGCTGCTCGCAAGCTGCGGGCTCTAGGCCGAGGATCTTCCTGGCCTCCGTTGGCTTTGTGCCAGCGGGGCCGAGACTTGCAGCTACACAAGGCCGCCGAGCGCTTGCCCTGGTAGCTGTAAGTTACGCCTCCGCCGGGACGAGCCCGACGGTAGGCTTACTATGGTCTTTTTGGCCTCCGTTGGCTTCATGCCAGCGGGGCCGAGACTTGCAGCTACGCAAGGCCACCGAGCGCTTGCCCTGTAGCTGTGAGTTACGCCGCCGGGACGAGCCCGACGGTAGGCTTACTCTGGTAGCTGCAGCTACGCCTAGCTAGCGAATTGGTAGGCGCGGTTTCGGAAGAGGAACTCGGTGAGATTTCCTTCGTGAGGCTGGAGCCAATTCAAGCGGTTCGTGGCAATGGCGCCGATGTTGAGGCGATCGATGTTCACCGCGTTGGTCAGATCATCGATCCAGGAGGGATCGGCGGTCAGGGCCGTGCCGATGAGGGTTTGGCCGATCGATTTGATCATGTCCTTTTGAGGGCACTCGACGACCGAGACGAACGGGAACATGTACTCTTTGGACGCGACCCCACGAGTTGGCGAGTCGGCGTGTAGGACCATCGGTCGCAGGTAGGCACAGCGTTCTTTTTCGACGAGTCGAGGACCGTACGATGCGGTCATGTCGGTCACCCCCGACTCGGCGAGATCCTGTTGGATCATCGACCAGGTTCCCGTGGCCATCTGTTTGTTGGTAAAGGCTGCGAGTTGGGCGTTGGGGTCCTGCGGTGGCAGGGCTTCCATGGGTCCAATCTTGGCGGCGATCGCTTCGGCGATCTTCTTGGTGTGCCGAGATGCCCAGATGCCTGAGCAGTTGATGCATCCGCGACCTGAGTTGCTCGCAACGCTCTCGACCATCATATCGAGGTAGTCTTCCCAGCGATCGACAACGTCATCTCCGATGAGGATTTTCGAGAAGCCAGGGCCGTGGGCTTGGACCCTTGGGTTGCCGGAGTACTGTTGAACGGTCTGGGCGCTACCGAAGATCATGCTTCGCTCGCATTTGGACATGATTGTCGATCCGACATCGTGGCCACCGGGGTAGAGGCAGAAGGCTTCGGCGGGGATTCCAGCGGCGATAAAGGCGCTGATCATGCGGTAGGGAGTCCAGGGTTCTTGGGAACCTGGTTTGAGGACCAATCCGACTTGGAGTGGGACGGCCGGAAGCCACAGGGTATGGACGCCACAGGGTGTGGACCCCTGGGGAGTTGTTCGGCAGGACCGCACCGAGGACGGGAGCTTGGCATTGGTAGCTAACAGTCACGCCGCGGTTTTCTTCTCCGTAGCCGCGGGTATAGACATCCAGGGGCAGACCGCGGGTCAAGCAATCGAGGATTTTAGCCATGTTGCTCAGCACGAAGCAATTTTTCTTCATGTTGCTCTGGCACATGTGCTCGGGGAGCCCGGTGCTAGCCGATTGCTGGTGAATAAAATCGCTAACGGTTTGGATTCCATCTCCGACGCTCAGCGGTTCGTGTTCGAAAAGCTGGGCAGCTTTTTGGCACTTTTGGATCAAGTCGTCGCAGGAGAACTTGCGCAGCGCTTTGCGAGCTTGGTCGGCTTTCCTCATATCGAGTTGAACCATTCCGCCGGTGACTTGTCCGATCTTGGCGATCGGTTCACCGGTATCGAAGTGGATCACATCGAAGGTATCGAGGGAGTTGTAGGGTTTCCCCCAGCGTAGCGGTTGGATAGTAAGCATTGTTTAGCGAATTTTCAGAAGCGGATAGTTTAGTAGACGCCGACGGTGGTCGATGAGGCAAATCCGTGGTAGGGACGCACTCCGGAGACACCGTCCCAGGGGTATTTCGAGTAGGGCAGTTCGCGTTCGCCTTCGTCTCGCTCGAGGAAGCCTGGGACGAAGAACTCTTTGGTCATGGTGTAGAGTTTGACCCGCCCGGTTTGTCCGTAAGGGACGATTTTGTTGGAGTCCTCGAAGTCGACGATTTCGACGACCGCACGAGGTTCTGGGGCGTAGTAGGCGATCGTGTAGTTGTCTTCGTCGGTGATCGGGCGAGAGCAAGCTAGCCCCATAAGGGTGTTGCCGTAGGTTGGGGTCATGTACACACCGCTCTGCTCGGGGAGCCCTTCGAGGAGCTCTTCGACGCAAAAACGAGTCCATTGTGGGGTGAATTCGGTTCCGCCAGAGAAGATCCCTGTGATGCCGCATTCGCGAAGCGTCGTGCCTTTTTCGGCCAAGCCCATGGCGAGGGATTCCAGGAGCTTAGGGGTGGCGAACATGCACTTGATGTTGTGGTTGGCCGTAAGGATCGTAATGGCTTGGTCGATGCAGTGCTTTTTGTACTCTTCGAGATGTTCCATCCACCCCTTCTTGATGAGCTTGATCACCCATCGAGGATCCAGGTCGATGCAAAAGCAGATACCGCCCCGGTATTGGCACAAGTGCTCGACGGCCAACCGCAGACGGCGTGGGCCGGATGGCCCGAGCATCAGCCAATTGGATCCTTTGGGAAAGTACTGATCCGGAAGGGTGTGGCTAAAGAGTTCGTAATCGATTCGGAAGTCATCGATGACCACTCGGCTTTTGGGGATCCCGGTCGTCCCGCCGGTTTCGAAAACATAGGTCGGTTTGCCGGCGAGGCCTTTGGGGATCCAGCGTTCTACCGGTCCGCCACGGAGCCACTCGTCTTCGAACATTGGAAATTTTTTCAGATCATCAAATGTCTTGATTTCTTTGAGCGGATCGAACCCCAGTTCGGCTTTCTTGCCTAGCCAGAAAGGGGACCCGGTCGATTCGTGGAAGTGCCACTGGACGGTCTCGTAGGTGTGTTGATCAAGTTTTTTCTTGGCTTCGGAGACATCGGTAGGATTGGCGAGCCAAGCAGGTGAAGTGGCAGTCATGAGGATCGATCGAAGGTAGTGAGGTGGAAAAAAGAAGCAAACTTCGCAGAGTAAGATTGTAGCCAGATTTCAAGGGGCGAATACACAAAGGCTCCTGATTCCCGGTTGGCGAGTCGGGGTTGGCGAGTCAGGGCAGGCTAGTATTAGCCGATGGAATCGGTCGGCTTTGGGCCGATGATCAGGTTTGGTTCAACCAGGCGGCAATCGCTTCGAGAAGGCTTTTGCGTTGTCCTCGGTAGGAATGGTCGGCTTGGGCAACGACCGACAAAGCGTGGTTTGAGTCGAGATGATCGGCAAATTTGGCTTCGAGGGCTAGATCCACATCGCGGAAATTAACCGATCCGTGGCGCACCTCTTGTTGGCCGAATACCCACAGGCTTGGGATTTGGATTTTTAACCAATAAGCGAAGTAATCGTATTTGTCGCCACTTCCGTATTTATCGATAAAGGTAGCCGCCGAGAGGAGATTGGCTAGCGGGAAGCGGACTCGCATGATGTGGTGGGGGAAACCTTTGGCGCACCATTCGTTGGCCTCGCGCAGGTGATCGTCGAAGACCTCTTGTTTGGCTGGATCGTTCAGGAGCAGCTCGGTATTGAGTCTTGGGGGCGAGAGGGCTACAAAGCGATCGATTTGGAGTGTGGATTGCGCAAGAGCGAAAGAGGATTTAACCGCACCGAGCGAGTGGGCGATGCAGCCGATGTTTCTGTATCGCAAATTTTTGCAGAACTGGACCCAGGCGTTGAGATCGAACTGGGCATCGGATATGGTCTCGAACATCGACCCCATGCGAGCGGGTTGATCGGCAGAGCCGAAGGTTGCAAGGTCATGGCCACGGGTATTGACCAGTAGCCAGGAGTGGCCCAGTCCAGCCATTCCTTGAGCCAGTTCGGTCAGAAGGGTTGAGCCGTAGAAGTTCCCGTTGACCCCGTGGACGATGATCCAAATCCAATCATGGTTGGATTGACTCGGTGAGAGGAAACCATGGAGTTTGATTCCATCTTGAGTTTGTACGTCGACAAGCGAGCCGAGCATCGGTTGGGGGGCTTGGGGGTCAGGGTTCGGAAATTTGGGGAAGCCCGGCGGCAGGACAAGTATAGATTAGAACCTTGAGTCTCCCAAGACGACGCGTGTTGATACCCGTTGCGGCAGCGGGGGTCTTCGGCCGTAGCCACCTGTCGCCAGACGGCCGTAGCCACCTGTCGCCAGACGGTGGAGGCTTTACTCGTGCCGCACCAGGGGTCTAGATCGGTGCCAGGCAGCCGATGCGGTGCTTCTCGTGCTCGATCGAGCGTCCGATTGTAGTATTCCATCCTGGTCAACGCGCTGCTCGGGCGGGAATTTGGTAATGGATAGACTAATGGAGATAAGGAGCATGATCCGCGAGTTTGGGAACGGCGGTTTGTGGACCGTAACGCAAGTCGCGTTGATCCCATGCACGCGAAGCGTTCGACTACGATTACGAGCACCGTCCGCCACGGCGGACTGAGCACGAGCACGAGAGGATCCTGTGGTCGCGTAGGCCAGAACGCGGTCTAGAACTCAACCTTGTCTCGAATCTCTTGCCACTCCTCCCATATGCGATCGGGATCCATCCTGTAAACCGGCACCTGACTGTCGAGCGATTCGTAGAATTTCTGGGCTTGAGCTTTGGTCATTTGCACAAACACAGCGGAATCGCGAACAGCAAGTACCTCCGCCTCGGTAAGAGGCGAGCCTTTCTGTCGCTCCTTGCCAGCGAGCAAAGTCATCAACGGATTTAGGTAAACCTTGACGGTCGGTTCATCACTCATGGCATTCTTCTCCGATTGTGTAAATGAAACGGACGATTCAGTAGTTGGTGCAATGGACGGTTTTGGACGTGGCGTGGTGGATGCGTCACACCCGATGAGAAAGCCTGAGAACGCTACAGTTGCAAGTCGATTGGCAATTTTAAATGACACTGTGTTTCTCACGGGTAGAACGGCAACCATCAACGAGTAGCCGCCAAAGCGGTTTCTAACCTTGACCGCGGCCGACCGGCCATTTCGGCACACGGTTTTGTTCTGGCTGTTTTTCGTGCTCGTGCTCGTGCTCGTGCTCGATCGAGCATGCGATTGTATCATCACATCCCGGGTCAACACGATGCTCGGGCAGGAATTCGGTAATGGATAGGCTCATGGAGATAAGGAGCATGATCCGCTAGTTGGGGAACGGCGGTTTATGGGCCGTAACGCAAGTCGCGTTGATGCCATGCACGCGAAGAGTTCGATTACGATTACGAGCACCGTTCGCCACGGCGGACTGAGCACGAGCACGATGGGATCCTGTGGTCGCGTAGGCCAGAACGCTTGCGATCACTTAGCCGCCGGATTAATCGCACCATCGTTAAAACGTACCGTCCGGCGGCTTAGGTCCATCGCTGGGTTCCATTTCTTTGGTCGTCGCAGCCCTCATTTCGGAATCACTAGCCCGTCTTGCTTCGACTGGACCAAGGAACCAATCAAACGAGCTGTCTTTGGCGCAATCCAACCGACCAATGTTTAAACGCAATGAAAGATCATGAAGGACAAAAAAACTAGCGCTCCCATCTTCTGTCGCTCGAATTTTCCAATACTCCCCTTCGGAGGGCACGAGGTTTTTGCTCTGATCAAAAGAGGCGGCTTCAAGCAATGCCTCTGCGAGCGCTCTGAGTCCATCTGGATCGCCGTAAATGCCTATCAACGGATCCTCATCGTCAAAGGGTTCATAGTAATGAATGACAACGTTTTGCTTTTTCTTCATCGTAGTGGGCCCCGCTTCTATTTCGACTAGGGGTCTAGAACGGTGCCAGGCACCCGCTGCGGCGTTCTCGTACTCGTGCTCAGTCCACCGCGGCGGACGGTACTCGTACTCGTACTCGAAGCGCCCTAATATAGCTATCCGGCCTATTGGTCCGCAAGTTCCTGTGAACTGCCTCGATCATTGATCGGCAGCGCCGCAGTTCAAACAGCCATCGAGTACGAGTACCGTTGCACTGAGTACCGCTTCGCTGAGTACGAGTACGACGAAATCCGATGAGAGGGCACCTGTGGCGGTGTGGGCCCATGGAACTAACTTTGGGAATTCAGAGATTGGGATTTGACAAGCGGCCCGATCTACCAACTCCAGATCCTCATGGTTTTCCCACACCGAAACACCCATCGCACCTCCGAGCCGATCCTCATGAGTCGCAACCGAAAACGACTCAGTCGCGCGCGGCACAACTCCTGCTCCCACCGCAAGGCGTCTCGGAGCTTGTGGCGATCCGGCTTGCCCTCCTGCTCCCTTGCCAAACGATAAAGCTTCCAATCGGCAAAGTGAATGGCATCGAGCAGGATCGCTCGATGGCCGTCGAAGTGATGGCTCTGTGCATACTCGCGAAACTCGCGTCGATACTCTCGACCTAAATGCTTGGTACTCTCAGGCAGTAGCGACCTAGTCTGCGAAATCCGCTTGCGCAAAAGCGTCTCGCTGGCCCGATCCAGCTCAGCCGAGTCGAGCTCAGCGCGGGCCAACTCAGCCGAGCCCGATTCGAGCGATCGATTCCAGAAGACCAATCGCTTGGCAAGTGCAACTTGGAGGCGCTCAAGCTCCTGGCGTTGCTCGAACTCGTTCGACGATGGCTCTTGCATGCTCCAGCTCAGTGGTCAGTTCCTGTAGGTCTGGGATGTTCTCGTCTCGCTCCAGGATCATCCCCTTGACCTCTGCGAAGCGGACTACCCGATCTAAAAGCTCCCAAATCTCGTCTTGGGTCGCTCGGCTATGGCTGTCGACCCAAAGACCGTCCTCGATGTATCCACCCACAAAGTGCAATTGGACAATCCGATCCTTGGGCAGACGATGCAGGAATTCTACTGGATCGAATCGGTGGTTTGCCGAATTGATGAAAAGATTTGTTACATCCAAGAGCAATCCAACATCATTCCGATCGCAAAGCTCGCCCAAGAATTCTGCCCCATCATAACTCTCTGTGGGATAACGGATCGTGTCAGTGATGTTTTCCAGGATCAGTGGGGTTTGGATTGCATCCTGCAATCGCGCAATGTTGTTGTGGAGCACTCGCAGCGTCGCATCGGTTTTAGGTAGCGGGGTCAAATGACCGATATCGATTCCACCGGCTCGAGTAAAGGCGATGTGTTCGCTGCACCAAGCCGGCTTTAACCGATTGACCAGATCTGCATAGAGTTTCAAGTACGTTGCATCGAGGCCTTCGGCACTCCCGAGGGACATCGCCAACCCATGCGGGATCAATGGGAAGTTATTTGCGAGCAGATCGAGCTCAGCCGCTTTAGCGTCAATCGGTTCAAAGTAGTGGTCTGCGGTGATCTCCAAAAAATCGATCGAATCGCGGCAATCAAACAACTTCGATAAAAAGGGCTCTCGATAACCAATTCCAACACCCAGCTCGGGCAATTCAGACCAATTCACCAAGTAACTCCCTCATTGGAATATCCACCGATGCCAGCTTAGCACAGCCGCTAGCTGCCACAACCGCCTCAGTCTCCGCCACAACCGCCACAGCCGCCTCCGCCACAACCTCCACCGCCGCAACTAGAACCGCCGCCGCAGCTTGAACCATCGCCATAGCTTGAACCATCGTCACTGCTCCCACCGCAACCTGCGCCTGAGCACCCCGAGCCGTTTGCAGCCGACTTGCGGTAAGAAACAAAAAGAGGATCGAGCTGACTACCCTGGAGCGAGGAGATTCCAAAGACACCCATCGCCAACAGGGGCATCGATGCATCGCCAGCCAACGCCAAGACCCCTGATCTAGTCGAGTATCTCGAATGAGCAGGCTCGGGTACGGTGTTGCGTAGACTGCGAACCGAAACACAAGCGGTCTGAATGTCTTTTAGGAATTGAATGCCGCGACTGCTCAAGCGAGTCCGAAGCGTCACCAGATAGAACAAGAAACCGAGGATGAATAAGCCAAACCCTAAGAAAGCGACGTTGCTACGATGCTCAGATAGCGCGTGCAAGAGTTTGTAGACTCCGAGTCCTTCGATCGCTAGAAACGTCGACCATATCGAGAGCCGAACCGTTGGATCGATAGGTCGATTGTTCAGGAGTTCTTCGTCGTTTACCCACTTGCGATAAATCTTGTTTGCCTCTCTGACGCTCAATCGTAGCGAACCCTGAAAAACACTGGCCCCATCATGAGGGACTTGGAAATGTTTCAGCAGGCCCTGCTGCAATATTCCAAAGTTCTCGATGGGTTTGCCTTGCAGATCTGTCTTCCATTTGGGGGTGGCTCCCGCCACCTTTTTCAATAGCCCCGTCGGTGCCGACTCCTGGACAATCCAACCTTCCTCTACCAGTTCGACCATCGCCGTTCTGATCACCTCCGTATCGCCCCCGCGAAGGTAAGCGATCGCATACGGGTCCAGGAGTTCAGGGATTTTCAACCGGGGCAAATCCGAGCGGGTCGACCGATTCACAAGAATCCTTGTTGCGATTAGACCAATCACGACCAAAACGCTAAAGAGAAACAAGAATTCCGGTCCAGGAAGATGGATGACCGGATCGAGCAACCAAAGACCACCGTGAGCGAGCACTTGTTCGAGCATTCGTTAAGCTCCTTTCACCAGAAGAGGAACCGAGGGTTGTTTTCCTATTTTTCTTTCTATTGTACATGGCAGGATCGATCCTAGACCAAGGCGCAGGTTCATCACTTCTTAACCAAAGTCACTCGTTTCCCCGGTTTTTGGAGATTCGGTGCCAGGCATCCGCTGCGGCGGGGTTAGAAAAGCCTCCACCGTCTGGCGACAGGTGGCTACGGCCGGTGACCCGAATCGTCTGCTGCCAAGTCGGAGCTAGGCGCCCGCTGCGGTGCGAACAGCCATCGAGTACGAGTACCGTTTCACTGAGTACCGTCCGCCGCGGCGGACTGAGTACGAGTACGACGAAATCCGATGCGAGGGCACGAACGAAAAGATCACCGAGGACGAGGATTTTCGTCACCAGCATCAGCGATGCCCTAGAGCTTCTGGCCGAAATTTTCCGCCCGCTTGCGCTGCTGGTGCCTGTCCTTGATTTCCCCGGCCCTCGAATTCGAAACAGGCTTTGAAGCCAAAACCGTGAATGCCTCGGCCTTGGAATCAGGCCTCTTGAATCGGACCGGTTCATTCAAATCCTTGGCCATTTGCTCGTCCTTATCGTCCGCAAGCACCGCGCGACGCCCCACATCGAGCACTCCACTGGCCGAGAGTGGATCGCTCGAGATTAGCTTGCCCGAAAGCCGATTGGCAGGAACCGAACGATCCTCAAGTACATAGCTAGGGCGAACCCCACTGGGTTGCGCCCTTCGCAATGGCTCCTCCAAGACATCGCATTGCACTCTCGAGACTCCAATCGTGGTCTGTTTGGTTGAATACCAATGGCTAGCCCAATGTGCCTCTAAGCGATCCCCAGCTTGGCTCAGCGGCATCATGACGAGCGTCTGCAATGATGGCAAATAAAAACCCGGCGACGCTTCATCGCACTGCCCTTGGACGTTTCCAGCTAAGCAAAGCAAGCTGGCTAAACTCGCATAGATCGCCCTGGCCCACGGAATCCGGGCCCACTGCATCCGGGCACATAACTTCGAGGTTGAACGCATCGCAAAGGGGCCCTCAGGAGTTCTCCAAGAAATTGTTTATTCCCACGATAGATCGTACCGGGAAAGCCCCCGCAATCAGCACGACTCAAACAAACCGCAAAGTCACCCTAAACCACCAGTCTTTTGGCCAGAATCGACAAAACCAAGCCGTTTTGGTTCTTCGAATCGGATGAGCTCATGGGATCTTGAGCTCCTGGACGATCCAACGCAACAGATGGAGCAGTTGAAGCGATTGTATCAAATATAACGATCGCGTTATTCCGGCCAGACTCGTGTAGGATTGCGGCAATCGCGATGAATCGTTCTGTTAGAAAACCATTAAGGGAAATTCTCGCCGACTCTGGAAGCGCCGCTCCCGCAAGGATCGGTCTTCAATCGAGGGTGTTTACAACCGAAGAACTCAAGCCCTTGCTCTCGCATCGAGGCATGTCAGCATTGGCTGGAGCTAAGAAATGGGGGGTTCAACTCCGGATCGGATTGCTCGTGGGCGTCGCCTCAGGCTCGATTGCTGGCTGCCAGACTCCGAATTGGTGGGCTTACCGCTCCTTGCAGTGCATACCGCCGACTGCCGATAACGTGGCGACCGAGTATCTGAAAACCTGCGGTGAATCGAGCCTACCGCCTAGCGAGCCGTCGACCTCGTCCGACCCTCTGAAGCTCCCTTCGGAATTGCCCGGCACACAAGCGGCCGACTTGATCGCGCCGATGCGACAGAAGCTCGACCCGCAGTCGCAGCGGGAGGAACTCGAGCGTTTGTATCCGGATCTCGAATCCGTAGCGGCCGATCCGATGGCTATGCCCGAACGTTCGCTCAGCGTAACGACGTTGGAGTCCCTTCACGAACTGGCCAGGCAGAACCATCCAGGTCTCAAGGCTGCGTCGGCGAGTATCGAAGCGGCCCGCGGATTGATGGTCCAAGCAGGATTGCCGCCGAATCCCTCAGTGGGCTACCAGTCCGACACGGTCAGGACCGTCAATACACCGGGTTATCATGGCGCTTATCTTCAACAGACGATTGTCACGGCGCGCAAACTCGGATTGGGCGCCGAGGCTGCCGCCGTCGACTTTGCCAACGCGACCGTCGCGCAACGAAAAGCTTGGGTTTCTGTGATGACGGAAATCAGGCGAGCCTACTTCGATGTGTTGGCTGCGCGTCAACGCATGGTCTTAGCCAGCGCTTTCTATGATCTGACTCATCGGGCTTATGAAGCCCAAATCCAACTGGTCACCGCGGGCGAAGCTGCCCCTTATGAACCTTTGCAATTGCGGGTGATCTTGACCCAAGCCCGAGCATCGGTGGTCAAAGCCCAGCAGGAATCGATCGCCGCTTGGCGGCGACTGGCCGTTGCCGTCGGTTGCCCTAATCTACCGGCTACGGCGATCGATGGCCGAATCGATTGCAGCGTCCCTGCGATCGGTTTTGACGAAGCTCTAGCGCGTATGACGGCCGTCCATACCGACCTGGAAATTGCAGAGAATGCTGTACGCAAACAACAGACGCTCGTGGAGCTTGCAGATCGCCAAGTCATCCCGGATGTCAATGTGGGGTTTGTCTTGCAGCGCGACTACACCTTCGAGCCCGGCACGACGACTTACAATCTGACCCTAGGTGGCGATCTGCCGGTGCTCAATCGCAATCAAGGCAATCGCATCGCAACGCGAGCCGAAGTCGTGCGTGCCAGCCAGCAGGTCCGGCACACTCGCAATGCATTGACCGCCGAGCTAGCGACCGCATTCGGAAACTACGAGGCGAATCGCCAATTGGCCGAATCTTTCCAAGCCGATGCGCTGCGGGACCAGGTCCGAGCCTACCGCGGGGTCTACCAACGTTACCTGACGGATCCCTCGAGCGTGAGTTTCAACGACGTGATCGTCGCACAGCAGACCGTCGCGCAGGTACTCAACCAGTACCTCGATATCCTGCAGTCGCAATGGCAGAGTCTTGTCGATATCGGTGAATTGCTTCAAGTCGACGATTTGATGGAACTCGGTCCCCTCTCGGTAGTCGCCACCGTTCCGGATCTTGGCGAAATTCAAACGCCGTAGTACTCACGGTACCAGCGTACAAACTCCGCGATGCCATCTTGGATATCGGTTTTGGGCCGAAAGCCTACAGCGTTTGCCAAAGAATCGACATCGGCATAGGTCGAGAGCACATCTCCGGGCTGCATCGGCAGGTACTTCAAGTCGGCTTTTTTGCCGATCGCTTGCTCGAGCACCTCGATGAAATGCGAAAGCTCCGTCGGTTGGTTATTGCCGATATTGTAGAGACGATAAGGAGCCGAGCTGGTCGAAGGATCCGGATGGGCGTTGTTCCAGTTCGGATCCGACTCGGGGATCTGATCCATCAGAGGGATCATCGCATCGATGATGTCATCGACGTAGGTAAAGTCCCTTTTCATCTTGCCGTGGTTGTAGACCTCCACCGGCCGCCCCTCGAAGATCGCTTTGGTGAATTTAAACAAGGCCATATCGGGACGTCCCCAAGGCCCATAGACGGTAAAGAATCGCAAACCAGTGCATGGCAAGTTGTACAAGTGTGCATAACTGTGGGCGAACATCTCGTTGGACTTTTTGGTCGCTGCGTACAAGCTCACCGGATGATCGGTATGATGCTGGGTCGAAAAAGGTTGCTGAGTATTCAGCCCATAAACGCTCGAGCTGCTGGCAAAAACCAAATGCTCGACTTGCTGATGCCGGCAGCCTTCGAGAATCGTCAGCGTTCCGTCGATGTTCGATTGGGTATATGCGAAAGGATTCTCGAGCGAGTAACGCACTCCGGCTTGGGCGGCCAAGTGCACGACGCGATCGAATCGGTGAGTTCGAAACAACATCGCGATGCCCTCGCGGTCCTCCAATTGCATTTGATGAAACTCAAAATTCGCTTGCGCCGTCAAAAGCTTCAAACGGCTCTTCTTAAGCTCCACATCGTAGTAATCGTTCACGCTGTCGACGCTGATGACACGATGGCCTAGACTCAAACAACGGTGAGCAAAGTGGTAGCCGATAAAACCCGCCGCCCCAGTCACGAGGATCGTTTTGATTGCCATCAGAGTGTTGCTACTTCGATCGGAAGCGATCTGGAACCCAAAGCTAAATGCCACTTGCCAAGCCGCAGGCTCTGACGAACCCAAACTTGTAACGACGAAAGATTGTAAACAACACCCGTGGCCATCCAAGGAGTAACGCCAAGGAATTCACGCCAATTCGGCTGGTTCCAGCACCAAAGGATCCTGAGCGAACCTGGATCTCTGGCCATTCGGGGCCCGATCTGACTCGACCACAACTCGACGTCGATCCACTCGATTTGCCCGCTGATTTGACTGCCGGGGCCCGGATCGAACCGTTGGCTGCCTGCGTCGAACACCCCGCTTGCTCGCCAAAGGATACGATGACCCGGCTCTTTGGTTTTTGCCAACTCGGCCAAAACGAGCCGATAGACCAACGCCCGATGCATCGGCGCAAGACCGATACAATGCCAGTGCTGCTCCCAGCGGTTCGGACCGGCAATCGCCCGTGCGACGATTCTCGAAAGTGAGCTCATACTACCGTTCCCCAAAGACCGGCTCGGCAGCTAGCACGGTTGTATCTGGGCCAACGACGAGACTCGCTTGAGCACAAGCTTGCGGAATCAGCGCCGAATCCCCGGCGCTCAGTTCAATGCTCCCATGACTCGTCTCGATCGTCGCAGTCCCCTTGGGTACCGTCACGATCCGGCAAGTCGGCAAATCCAACGCATAACGGGATGGTCGGTCAAAACGGACCAAACGGAACTTGTCGCAATCGACCAACTCCTGCGGCCCACACTCCGGAGAGCCCAACTCTGGCGTATTGCGATCTGGCACCTCTCGTGCCGATACTCGCTCGATAGGACCTTGCTCAAAGTCGATCACCTCGAGCGCCTGATCGATATGCAACGGGCGAGACTTGCCCGCAACATCGACCCGATTCCAATCGTAGAGACGAAAAGTGCAATCGCTAGCCTGCTGGATTTCCGCGACAAGCAACCCGGCTCCAAGCGCATGGACCGTACCGGCCGGAATGAAAATACAATCGCCCGCCTGCGGGTAAATCGCGTGCAAGCACTCCTCGGTCTTGCCAGCCTCTATCGCATCGGCCAAGTCCTTTCGCGAAAGGTTGGGTTTGAGCCCTGCGTACAATACCGAGCCGGGTTCCGCGTCGATGATGTACCAAGCCTCGGTTTTGCCTAAGTCCGGACTGGCCATCTGCAGTCCGTAAGCATCGTCGGGATGGACTTGGACGCTCAAGACATTTTGGCAATCGAGGTATTTGAGCAACAATGGGAAGCGGGAGAGGTGCTGCCGGCCCTCAAATATTTCATGGCTTGCCTGACTTTTCTGGCCCAAAATCGCTTCTCGATGCTCGCTGAGCAATCGACCCAATGTCCAGCCTTGCCAATCGCCATTTTGGACGACCGATTGCCCTTGGGGATGATCGACGATCTCCCAACTCTCGGCCCAAAGGCCCTCGACAGGCAGGTTTTTTCCCAGTTTTGAGGCTAGTCTGCGTCCCCCCCAAAGGTACGACCGGTAAAGTGGTTCGAAGACTAGCGGCGGAAATGCGGGAAACATGGATTGCCAAATTGAGGGATAGCATCGAAGCTGATTAGAATTCTAGGAAGATTATAATCGCGACAGTTCCGGCAAGAGAGGGGATCCGCACCCGATGAAAGGTGACGATCTTTTTGAAAAAAGTTCGATGACGTTCGGCGAGCACCTCGAGGAGCTTCGCATCGCACTGGTCAAATCCTCGATTTGGCTCGGCCTAGGGATGATCCTCGGACTGATGCTTGCCACTCAAGTGGTAACCTACATGCAGGGTCCACTGGAAAAATCCCTGGAGAATTTCTACAAAAAGAAGTCGCTCCGGGAGATGGCGCAATCTTCGGGAACTCCAGTCCCTGCAGATCTGGAGGCTTGGATGAAAGACAACAAGGTCGTCAGCCAATACGTTTGGATCGATCCGAGAAGGCTTTCGTTTCCCCCCCCCACCCCACCGACAGCCCCTCCCCCGCTAGCAGACCGAGCAAC
>JAJTEK010000111.1 GCA_021299695.1 Pirellula sp.
CTCGTACTCAGCGAAGCGGTACTCAGTGAAACGGTACTCGTACTCGATGGCTGTTCTAACTGCGAGGATGCCGATCGTTGATCGAGGCGGTTCGCGGGAACTTGGGGACAATCGATCTACACTGAGACCCACTAGCCTCGCTTCGTGGCGTAGAGTTCGGCGTAGGCGATCGCCCAGTCGTCGACGGCTTTGTTGAAACGCTCGATGTCGACTTGACCTAGCGGTTGATACAGAGCACGCGTCAGTAGCTCGCGGTCTGCAATCGTCCCTTTGGCTTGTACATCAAGCACAAAGAACTCGTTGACCGGGCGGACAACCAATTCGAACCGGGAGTACTTGTTCGATCGCATCCCCTTTTCAATCACTAGATCATCTCGGGTGCAAGCACTTCCCCAACCGCTCTCGCCGAAGACCGATTGGTAGCGGAAGCCTGGGAACAGGTCGATGAGTTTCTTCACGACCGATTCGATACGCTCGGAGAGTTCCAAGCGGTACTTGCCGTGGAGTCGCTTATGCTCCTCGGCCTCTTGCTTTTTGCGTTGCTCTTCGGACAAGAGCGACTCGGCCTTGCTCGCCCCACGAGCGACGGCTTTCTTCAAACGTTCCTCGAACTCAGACATCATCGGTCCCGGGATTTGGGTTGTTAGCTCCTTCCGGTGTACCGTTTGGAGTCTCGTTGCTGGGGACAGGGTCCGCAGGCGACGAGGATGGAGGAGGAGTTTCTGGGGTGGTTGGACCTTTTTTGAGGTATTGCATCAGGTCGCCAAAGGAGCGAAGGGGCTCTTTGCCCTGCTGCATTGCCTCGGTGATGGGCTTTTCGGGAACGGGTCGGGAGATTTTCACTTGCCGATTGGAACGCCCATCGCCGGTATCGTTGTAACCTTGGCCCGAATTGGACCGTCGGTTCGAATCGGGCTTACGGTAGGATCCGCGAGAATCTCCCGAAGGCCGGGCACCGCGATTATCGGATCCTCGATTATCAGAGCCTCGATTATCGGGGCGGTTGTTATTGGGTCGATCGCCTCGGGACTGAGCGGATCCTCCGGCAACATTTGGCCGACCGGGGCCTCTGCGGTCTTGGGGTGAAGCCTGTCGATCCGGGCGGTTTCTCGAGTCGTTTTGGGGACGTTGGATGTCCGAATCGCGCCGATTGGCCTCAATCTCGGAGCCTGGGGCACGCGTGGTCAATGCTACACGCTTCTTTTTGTCATCGGTGTGGAGCACCCAGACAGGAATGACATCGCCTACCTGGACGAACTGGTGGGCGTCTTCGATGAACGAGGGCCCGAGTTGGCTAATATGGATCAGCCCTGTGCAGTCTGGGCCAAGTTCGACGAACACGCCAAAGTTAGCGATGCCGATGACAAGGGCCGAGAGCATGGAACCCGGTTCGAGGCGTTCCATCGTGGGGACGTAACTTCGGAGTGGAACCGGATACTGGAAGTCGCGCCCATCGGCGAAAGGGAACTGCAAAGCGCGGGAAACCGAGAGCAGTTTCGAACGTCCGACTTGCCAACTTCGGGCCAATTTATCCGCATCGATGGCCAAGGCAGGGCGTTCCATTGGCTTTTCTGGAATCTCAGGCATGCTAACCGGAGTTCTGGTAGCTACGGGGGTCGACTCGTTCGAGGCAGGAGTTTCTACCGACTCCTCGAGGGCTGCTCGAACCTCGGCCGGCTCAGGATTTTCCGGAGTTGGAGAGGATTCCGACGAGTGAGGAGCTTCGGTGGTTTCGGTGGTTTCCGATGCTTGGTTCGTTGACGTTACTTCCGGATCTGGTGCAACTTCTGGACTTGTTGTTTCTGCGGGGGGTTGTACTGCATCGGATTGGGAATCGATGACTCCAAAGTTGGGATTGATCTCGTCGGCATGGGAATCGAACCCGAAGGCTTCGACCAGTTCGGAGCTTGGGGCATCGAGCGCCATGGACTGCGCCGCAGCGATAGCGGCTGCGATTTTTTCGTAGTCGGGTTTCGACCAGCCTTCGGGAGCCGAGGCGGGGGCTGGCAATTGGGCGTGCTCGATGAGCCGTTCTGCAAGTCGGTAGTCCTCTGGATGGATGATGGTACCATCGAGAGTGTTGTTGCTTTGGTAGACCCGGAGAAAACCTATGGCTTGTCGAGCTCGACTCTCGGAGAGAGACTCCTTGAGAAGTTTCCCTAGTGCGTCGCGATCGTTGAGATTTCCCTTGGGGCGTTCCTCGACGAGCCGTTTCGCCGTGGCATCGTCCATTCCTGGGATCCGCTTGAGGACTTCCACGTCGGCGTGGTACATGTCGACGCCGGCTTTGGTGATCGCCGAGGAAATGGCTTCTTGAAGTGCTGCCTCAAGTTCGGCTTGGGGCAGTTCCCTTTGGTAGGATCCGAGACGC
The DNA here is from genome assembly GCA_021299695.1 of Pirellula sp. Lineage (GTDB taxonomy): Bacteria > Planctomycetota > Planctomycetia > Pirellulales > Pirellulaceae > JBKCUI01. Next base: position 2,372 of record JAJTEK010000111.1, read on the forward strand.
AATCGGGCGGGCTCGATTTTTAGGATTTGACGCAATGGGTCTTGGAGTTTCCAAGCGAGCCAAACTGCGGCTCGGTGACGGCGGGAGATTTTTGGAAGTTCGACGAGCGAGTTTCTCGAGGTGCAGAATGCGTCGGCGCCTTGGCGATCCGCGAAAGTCCAGTATAAACTTCCTTCGGCCGACTGTTTCATCAGTTCGGCGACCGAGTGGACTAGGTACCGACGGGCATGCCCGTTGGTCAGGGCCACAAGGGTGACTTGATGCTCATGGACCCACTGTCCGAGTTGAGCGACGTTTTGGGAGACAACATCCGATTTTGAGGAGTTGCATACGATATCGCCGGTCATGAGCAAATTGCCTTGCGCATCGACGACCGAGACGGCGGCGGTTTTTTGTCCGACTGCGTCGATCAACAGGATCCGGTGACCTCGAACAGGCCGTTGGAGCATGACCGTTTCGAGGTGTTCCACAGCCGATTCGATCAGGGCTTGATTGGCATCTTCTTCGAGAATGGCCAAGACATCTTGTTGGAGTCTAGGCAGTAGGAATTCTTTGAGTCCTGTGTCGGCCACTTCCATCAGCAGTGGGTGCATGGGATGCCGGCCAGGGCAGAGCGAATCACGGCAAAGCTGTACAAGGTGCTTGGAATCGGTTTGGAATTGGAGTTGGATGATCTGGGATCGCAGTCCGCGAGAGAGCATCAAGACCTGGAATGGGGTTAGATCTCGGACGGGCTTGCGCAGTTTGCTGTAGGATTCGAGGATCCCCCTCAACCAACGTCGGCGACGTTGTCGGGGTGAGAGTTGTTTGTCGCTGAGGCTTTTGGTTCGGATCTCTCGGGGCTTTTTGCGATCGCTTTTGAATGAGGCGATCGTTTCTGGCGATTCGAGCGTTGGACTGATGGGTTCTGCGGATGGTTCTTGGGAGGCATCTACCGAGGTGCCACTTGCCGCTTCAACAACTGGGGATGTAACAACTGGCGAAGTAACAATTGGCGATTCGACAACTGGCGATGCAACAACTGGCGATGTAACAACTGGCGATGTAACAACTGGCGATGTAACAACTGGCGAAGTAACAATTGGCGATTCAACACTCAGTGCTTCGATGGCCGGTGCTTCAGGTGCTGTTGGCAGATCCTCGGCTGGTTGGTTCGTGGTTTGCGAAGGCTCAGGCAGGACCTTGACGCTCACGACTGCATTTCTAAGGAGCGTGCGTTGGAGCGAGAGCATCAACTGAGCGTCTTCGCTCAGGAGGAGTTGCAACCAGCGTTTGACTTTGGGGATCAGCAGATCGGCTTCTTGGGGATCGAGTCCAGTTTGGGTTTGAACCCAGGCTTGGAGGTCTTGGATATTGTCGCCACGGTAGAGCAGAATTGCTTGTCCGACTTTTTCGATATTGGGGTCGGAGTCGGCGAAGGCTTTGGCGGTTTTTTTTCCGCGAAGATTTTTGGCGATTGCATCGACTTGGGAGATCGATGTGCATTGAACGAGGGCATCGGCGACTGCATCGTTAAAGTGTCCATCTTTTTGGAGACCGATGACGATTTGATCTTTGTGATCCGACAGGTTCGATTCGTAGACGACCGATCGTTTGAGACGCGCGAGGGTTTTTGCATCAAGGCCACCGAGTTCATCGGGCCTGTAGGTTGCCAAATAATTTGGCTCGAACCCTTGATGAAAAAGCTCGACTGGGAACCGCAGCTGCTCTTCTGGGAGCCGCATGTAACGAGCGATCGCGGGTAGATCTTTCATAGACGATTGGTGGGAGTCGATTGTGGGGGCAGTCAATGCCTTATGAAGGTCGATGCAAGTCAATCCTGGACCGTAACCTGGGACAGAAATCCGCCACGAGAACCGCAATCGCCAAGTGGGGGAACTTGGGAATCTAGGGCAGAGGGGGGTAGTTGTCAAGCATTAGGCGAAAGCCGATTGGGGGATTCTCGTAGCCCCTCAGATTACCTGTCTTGCCAAGCCCGCGAACGATTCGGCTTTTGGGGGTCTTTTTTGCTCAAGTGAACTGCAACTTTTGGTCGATCGAGCGAGTGAGCAAGGAGCGGCAGGGGACGCCGGTATCCGGGCTTGAAATGACAACATTTGATATTTGTTTTTCGCTTTTCATCAGAAATTTAGTCCCCATGATTCCATCTGCTCCTGCGTCCAGTCTGGTCGATTCGATCCACGCAAGTATGTCTACCGTCGAGCCAGCCGCTCCGGTCTCCTTCACCCTCTCGCGTCCGGCCAATGCACTTGGGTCGGCCTGCAGCACCCGGTTAGCTATTCGCGACGTTCCCCATGCTGGGGCATCTCTTGAAGCGGGCTGTGATTCGGGACCTTCGTCATCGGAGTCCCGTGCTCGAGTTCCGATGTCGGATTTGCTCGATGCATTCAAAGCATGTTTAGCGTACGACTTGGCTTGGATCGAGGATTTCAGTGACGATGACGTGGAGATCTCCCAAGACCTATTTGGCGTCCTACAGGCGTTTGCCGAATTACGTCGTCAATCGGCCGATGAGTCCCAGGGTTAAAACAGACTCTCAGGGTGGCCGATGGCTTGGGGCTCGATAAGCTCGGGGCCTTGATTTCGAGCCGAGTTGACTTTGCTCGAGACTTGGGTCGACTTGAGGGTTCCTTCGATAGCCGGACCGACAAGGTCACTGATGGATTTCCAGGTTGCATCGGCAGAGAGCCACCGATTCACATCGACCGGATGCTGGAGGACCACGGGCATTCGATCGTGGACAGCGGAGGTATCCGCTCCGGCATGGGTCGTGATGATACTCGTCGAGAGAAGCTCCTGAGAGCTAGTCGTAGGGTCTTGGATTTTGGAGTTCGATGTCCACAGGCTTGCTAGGGCCAGGGGCTGATCGTCTCGTCGGTGGATCCAATAGGCTTCTTTGATCGGTTTGGCTTTTGGGCCCGGGAGTGTTTTCCATTCGTAGTAGCCATCGGCGATGAGGATGCAACGTCCATGGTCGATCAGGGGCCGATAGGTGGGTTTTTCTTCGATCGTCTCGCAGCGGGCGTTGATCATGCTGTAGGCGATTTTTGGCGAATCGGCCCAGGCCGGAACGAGTCCCCATCGCATGGATTCGATTCTTGGTTCGACGTGGGGGGAGAATTGTCGAATGACCAGGACGGCTTGGGTTGGAGCGATGTTGTAGCGAGCTTGGAAAAGCTCGGGTCGCTCGTCAGCTAGTCGAGCGATTCGAGTCGGCCATAGGTCCCTGTAGGCGGGGAAAAGCTCGGCGAGCCAATCGAGCAGTGGGGTGTAAAGGGTCAGTCTTCCGCACATGGTCGGCTTACTCTGGGCTGGCTTATTCTGGGCTGGCTTACTCTGGGCTGACCTCGACCAATGGTTCGTAGGTCCCATCGTCGCAGAGGAATCGGCCGGCGTAGAACTCCATGCCTAGGTGCAGGCCCATAAGGGTGCGGCGAGTGCAGGGTGCCAAGGAGCGGTAGAAGACCCATTGGTCGTCATCGATCTGCACGCGGCAGCCTTGGGCGATATCGTCGGAAACCTTGTGAAGATTTTCAGCGACGGTGAGTGCTCGCCAGGTGAATTTGGGAGATCGGCTTTTGGGTCCTACGGCTAGGAGTATCGAGCTCAGGAGTCGGGTTCGAGTGGTGCGTGCTTCGAGGGTGACTTTACCATCCTGGCCACTGAGGGATCCTTGGGTGCTCCCGCGTCGCCACTCGGGCAGGCTCAGGGGCAAAAGCAGCGCGACGGTTTCGGATCGATCCTCACCGGTGCTTTCGTCATGGAAGTGCCGTTCGATTCGCCCTTCGTTGCTTTTGGCTTCTGGGACAAAGCTTGCAGCAGCGTCGAGGGTCCAGGTCGAGGTGGTCTTCCAATCGGCCTTGAGATCCTCGGGGTTTCCCAGCAGGGAGTCTGCCATGTAGACCATTCCTTCGTGTCGCATGAGCATGACTTGTCGGTAGATCGTGCAAGTCCCCTCCAGGTCGCATTCGAGTTCTAGGTAATCGACATCGTCGTCGGAAAACCAGCAGACTTCGTTCCAAGCCACATCGACATCGACGGGCTTGCCACGGTACTCAAGGCCGATATCCCAGTCTCCCGAGAGTATTCGATTGCCGTCCTCATCGCACAGATCCAGCCAGATCGAATCGCGGGAGAAGTCGACCGCAAGTTGGCAGTCTTTTTTGCGCCAATTTCGACGCATCGAGACGAGTTGGTTTTTTTCCCAGTAGTGGCTGGGTTTCGGAAGCCTCGCGTCGTTGGTTTTATCTTTGCGAAGTTTCGCTGGTTTGAACCCTTGTTCTTTTCCGATTTCATCGGGGAGTGCGACGGCCGTAGCGAGTTGAACTTTCTTATGTTCTTTGGACAAGTTCATCAGCGAGGTCCAGAACTCTGGTTCGCAGCGACTCGCATCGGTGTGATCGAGCATGGCATGACCGGTGGGGTCGGTCAGATGCAGCATGATCGATTGAAGTTTCGCTAGGCCTCGACGTTGTGGGGGATACCATTTGCGGGCTCCGACGTTGTCTGCTGCCCAACGGCTGCGGATCAACGAGGCTACGAACGCTCGGAGGTCTTGAGCGCCAAAGGCCAGGAGATTTTGGGGATCTTCGGCCGTCTGTTCGATCAACAGAGCGAGTCGGTTGAGGGTTTCGCTGACGATACGATCTTTGCCTCCCAGGTGCGACATCTGCTTGGCTAGAGCCAAGGGGACTTCGCAGGCCCAGATCACCCATGGGAAGAGGCCTTCGGATGGGCCTTGCTCCCAAGCTCGATCGACTTGGGTGAGTGTCGACTGGAGGACTTCGAGCCACAGAGCCGGCGGGATATCTCGGCCGACTTCGGGAAGTGCGTAGAGCCATCCGGTGGCAGTCAGTGCCACGTAGGGGTCATAGCTGGATTTGGGGAGTTGCTGGGTGATCCATTTGCCGATTTTGGTCGCTTGAGCGACCTGCTGTGCCCGGATCTCATCGGGCACGACCTGGGCTTGCTTGGAGCGTTTGGGTTTCCGCGAGTCGGAATCGAGGCTGTAGCCGAAGGGCTCTTTGCCGAAGGCATCGACGAGGTCTTGGAGGAACTCTCGATGGGCCGGTTTGGCGACTTCCCAATTGCCGATCCCCCAGAGCATGGCCTGGAGGTATTGGTGGATCGGGAAGTCGGACGGCTTGTGCTTGGACTTTTTCGTCTCGACGGGCAGGGAACTTTGCAACAAGGCGACGTTGTCGACGCAGAGCTTTTCGAGCCATTGGATGGCCGATTGATTGTCTACATCGCCAAGGGTCTCGTCTTTAGCGCGGTTTGCACGATGCTTGGGCTTTACCCAGTCCATAGGATCTCGTCCAAAGAAGAAAAACGTGTTAGTATATCGGGAGACAACAAGGCCCAATTGTTGTTCCAGAAATTTCAGATGCAAGATTCATTTCGGATGATTCCTGGAATCGACATACCCCCTGCTTGGGTGCACCATCGCCGAAAGAACCTCTGCTGTATGTTGACTATCCTAGGTGTTTATCCGATGTTCAAACGATCCAAGGTCGTCTTGTCGACAATCTTTGCACTTTTTTTCTTTGCATGGCTCGTGTCCTTTCGTTGCAGCTTGGTCCTCGGGCAAGACGAAGGCTGGGTCGAACAGCCAGAAATCCTCAAACGCATCGAGAAGGGCTTTCTCGATCCTCCCGATTGCAAGAAGGTTGTCGAGGACGGTAGGATCTGGATCCATCGCGACGAACAAGCAGTGATCGTCGATGGATATGTTTGCCAACGCAATGCCCCTCTCGAGATGTTCGCTTGCCCCATAGGCACCAAAGAGCACGAGTCGATCGTCGCGGTGTTTGCCAAATCTCGATTCGTTCATGCATCGCTTTTGGCCGTCGGAGGTTCTCCGGGTAAGCCCGTTGCGTTCGAGCCCAAATTCACCCCGGCTAGCGGCACGACGGTTCGCGTCTATGCACTCTGGCACGACGAAAAAGGGGAGACGCAAGCGATCCTGGCACAGAACTGGATCCGTCAGACCGGTACCAAAAAACCGATGCTTTGGGATTGGGTCTTTGCCGGCAGCAAAATCTACAAGGACCCCGATACGGGAAACGAATCGTATTTGGGCGACGGAGGTGAACTCGTCAGCGTAGCGAACTTCATGACATCCACCCTCGATGTGGCCGTTAAAAGCGATGCGGCCAACTCCGGATTGGTCTTCGAAGCCTACACCGATAAAATCCCAAAACGCTTTACCCCGATCCGCTTGGTTATGGTTCTAAGCGACCAGGCACCTTACTCGAACGACCAAGCGAAACCTGCCCAAACCGACGAAAAAGACCAAACCAGCGATAGCGATAAGGATCATGCCGAATTGCCCAAGCACCTTACCGAACCGGTCCCGAAGCGACTCCTGGAATTCCTGCCACCGAAGAAGTCTTGATATGATCCCGTTTGGACAGCGACTGGCCCTGGCCGTAGGCCAAAAGAAGAATCCGGTTTGCGTGGGGATCGACCCCCGTGCAAGTTCCCTGCCCGAGTCGCTCAAGCCCAAGTCTGGAGCAAGCCCAGAGACGATCATCGAATCGATCGAGAAATTCTGTTTTGAGATTGTCGATGCGGTGGCCGACTTGGTACCGATCGTCAAACCCCAAGCCGCATTCTTCGAAGAACTAGGACCCTTGGGGATGCTTGCCCTGCACCGAATCGTGCGCTACGCGAGCCAGCGCCAACTGCTCGTGGTCATGGATGCCAAGCGCGGTGATATTGGCACAACCGCCGTGGCTTATGCGAATGCTTATTTGGGCTCCGGAGCACCGGGCAGTCCTGCCTACAGCCCTTGGGGTGCCGACGCCTTGACGATCAACCCGTACTTAGGTGCCGATACCCTTGAACCTTTTACGCAGCGCTGTGCATCGAGCGGCTCTGGGCTCTTCGTTTTGGTCAAGACATCGAACCCCGGAAGCAATTTCTTGCAGGATCAAGCACTCGAAGAAGGGCGGACAGTAAGCCAGAAGGTTGCCGACACGGTCGAGTCGTTGTCATTTGCGACGCGCGGTGAACTAGGTTACGGCGATATCGGAGCGGTTGTCGGGGCGACTTATCCCAAACAGCTCGAAGAGATGCGAGCTCGAATGCCTAGCACCTGGATCCTCATTCCCGGCTATGGGGCTCAAGGTGGATCAGCTCAGGACGTCAAGCTCGGGTTCGATGCGCGAGGGCTCGGGGCAATTGTCAACAGCTCCCGAGGCATCATCTTCGCCTACGAACAGACTCGATACCAGACTTCTACCTACCAAGCCACCCGGTGGACCGAATCGGTGCGCAAGGCAACCTTGGACATGATCGAGGCCCTTTGCTAAGATCGCCTGGCTAGAACCAATCCTTCTTCTCGACAGCGTAGGTTTGGTAGAAATCGTCCTGAGATTTCGTCAGGTAGATGATTCCTTCGATCAGTCCGACCAACCCCATGATGACCGGTCCGAAAAGGGGGAGGATCAAGCACGGACCGACGACGAGCCCCGAGAGACTCACAGCCAGCATGATCAGGCCGGCGTTGTTGAGTCCAAGGAGGAACTTGTGAACTCCAAAGCCACCTAGGAGAATTCCGCAGATTCCAGCGGCGAGTCTCTTGTCGACGAAATCCCGGTATTCCGGATCCATCCGGTCCTGGTTCGAAGAGTCCAAGGAAGACGAGCCGGCCGTCTTTGCCATCGGAACAGGAACGAGAAACTTCCCTCGGCAAATCGAGCACTCGCTGATTTCTCCTGCTCTCGATGGATGGACCGATAAGATGGCTTGGCAGTGGGGGCAATTCAGTTGCAACATAGGGACCATCTATTTTAGCGTGACGGTGCTTTGTGGACTCTGATGGCATGTCGTTTTTCGAGGCCGGATCTTGGATGAATTCTTTTTTTTTGGGGAAGTTGTCCTCGAGACTGCTCGGGTCGATGAGGATCTTGCAACGCACCACCCGAATCGATACCTTGAAAACGGCACCAAAAAACCCGTTCGTGAGTCCAGCGGATTTCGCCCAGGGCCAAGCACCATTAGCCAACAGCGCACGCGAGTCGATCGATGAAAAACCGGATGAATTCGCCGTCAGGCTCTAGGGGTTGGGTATGGTACAAGTGGCTGTGCCTCTTGGGGCGGCTGTGCCTCATGGGAATGCAGGCAGTCGCATACTTCGTAGCAGCCTTTTGCGAACTCGATGAGGAGCTCTATGGGCAGGAGCCGGCGAGTGCCAAGCCAGCGGTGATCTTAGTTCGGCCCGACCAGTGGTCTGAATCGCTCGATGAGTGGAAGGCTTATCGGAGCAGACAGTACCGATTCATCGAGGTCGACTCGGTCCCAAGTGCCCAGGAGTTGCGCAAGCGGATCGCCTCGGCAGCATCCGATGCCGGCTCGACTCCAGCGGCCCTGCTGCTCTGCGGGGATGCGGCACTGGAGGTCTCGCCGAATCGATGGCGAGCTCTGACCCCCGGGATGCTCATCGACACCCAAATAAGGCTCGGGGAGATGACGACCCAAGAGCTCTGTACCGATTCGCTTTACGGGGATTTCAACGACGATGGCTGTCCGGATCTGGCCATCGGACGGCTGCCGGCCAAGACTCCCGAGGAACTAGCGAGGATGCTGCGACGGAGCATTGAATACGAAGCGATCGGACCTGGGCCTTGGAATGACATGGTCCATGTGACGGCCGGGGTCGGAGGTTTTGGCTTTCTAGCCGATGCGGCAATTGAAACCGTAACGCGGCGTTTCCTGACCGAGGGGATACCGGCTCACTTTCATATGAACGTAACGGTTGCAAGCTGCACGAGTACTTACTGTCCGAATCCATGGAAGCTTCGGGATGCTTATATCGACAGGATCAATCAAGGAGGGCTATTTTGGGTTTACATCGGGCATGGTCAGGTCAACGAACTCGATCATTACTTGGTTTCCGATCAATGGTTGCCGATCGGTCAGCCGGCCGATGCATCGAAATTTCGTTGCCCGACGCGTCCCCCGATCGCTCTGATGCTTGCGTGTTTTACCGGCGCCTACGACGCGCGAGTCGATTGCTTTTCCGAGCATTTAATGGCGCAGCCTCAAGGTCCCATCGCTGTGATAGGCGGATCGCGCGTGACGATGCCTTATGGTCTGAGCCAATTCGCAAGCGAGCTGATCAACGGATGTTTTCGGGATCGCGTCCCCACACTCGGCGAGTTGGTCTTTGAGGCCAAGCGTCGAGTATGGATCGACGACGAGGAGAGTGCAAGTTCGATCAAGCAAGCCGAGGGTTTGGATGTCCGCAAGCGTTATCGCAAGATCGTCACCGACATGGCACAGGCCTTGAACCCAAGCGATCATGACCTGACTCTCGAACGACGCGAGCATGTCCGCTTGATGAACCTTCTGGGCGATCCGCTCCTGAAGATCCCTTATCCTGTCCCGCTGAATCTCGAAGTCCCGAGCAAAGGGACCAGTGGGGAGTCGGTTGCGATCCAGGGTCACTCGAAGATCGCCGGTAGGTTGGTGGTCGAATTGGCCATGGCCCGCGATAGAGTCCCAGAAACGGCCGTGGCCTTACGATCGTATCGAGGAACCCAAGAGGACCATCAGCAGATGGATTTGAATTATCAGGCCAGCAATCAATTGGTGGTACATCGCCTGGAACGACCGATCGAGTCGGGTGGTTTCGAGATCGATTTTCCGATCCCCGAAACCTGCGCCGGGCGTTATGTGCTCAGCGCGTATGTCTATGGAGACCGCGACTGGAGTGTTGGGGCCGAGAAAATAGCGATTCGCAAGCCCCAATGAACATCGAGACGATCGACTCCTTGGAAGACCCGCGACTCGAAGCGTATCGAAGTCTTCGTACGACGAATCTGACCCGCTTTAGCGGGCGGTTCATCGCCGAGAGTCGGCCCCTGGTCCAACGGCTCCTGGCAAGTGGCTTGGAGGTCGAGTCGATTTTGGTCGATCAGGACGATCTGGAGCAGGCCCGAGATTGGCTTCCGAACGAGGTCCCCATTTTGGTGGTCCCTCACGAATCGATTGCCGAGTTGATCGGATTCCATTTTCATCGTGGTTTTATCGCCTGCGGTAAGCGACCGCCGATGATCCCTTGGGATCCGGCCCTACTTGCAGGTCCTCTGGGGACCATGGAAGCCGACTGGACAGGGGTCATGCTCGTGGGGGTTCAGGATCCGGAAAACATGGGTTCGATTTTTCGATCCTGCGCGGCTTTGGGGATTCGCCATGTGGTGCTCGGGCCAAACTGCGTCGATCCCTTTGCCCGTCGTGTCCTGAGGGTTTCGATGGGCAATGCGTTCAAGCTTTCTTTTTTCAGCGTTCCAGAAAGCACGCTTGGGGGGATCCCACCGATGCTCCGGGTCGCCCAGGGGCTGGGGATAGAGTCGTTGGCCGCTTGCTTATCGGCCAAGAGTGTGGAGCTAAAGCAATACCGTCGGCAAGGTCCGGTGCTGGTGCTCTTTGGCAACGAGGCAAACGGATTGCCAGCCGAGGTGATCGACGCGTGCAGCAAGGGGATTCGAATCGAGATGGCCTTGGGGACCGATTCGCTCAATGTCAGTGTCGCCGCCGGGATCATGCTCCATTACACCTGCCGCATCGCTGCCTTTTAGCGATCACGCATCGCATAAGCTTTCGTCTTGCTCCGTGCTCCGTGCTCCGTGCTCGGTCGAGGCCGGCGATAAAAAAAAGGCTGCCTGTGTGCAGGCAGCCTTTGAAGGTTTAGATTTGAAGGTTTGGATCTGAAGGGACAGAGGATCAGTTATCCAACGTAGCGACTTCTCGTCCGGCGATCGATGCGA
>JAJTEK010000227.1 GCA_021299695.1 Pirellula sp.
CGCCCGCATCGAATGGAACAATCGTGGCCAACCCGAGACTCCGGTGCGGCGAAGCAGTCGCGTCATTTCAGTGCGTAGGTTCGAGTTCTTCCAACCCATCGCCGTGTTGGCGGCCGCACGGTACTGCGGTGCGGCGACCACGTATTCGCTCTTGTCGCCGAAGATCTCGTACGCTTCGTCGAGGATCGGTCGAAGCTCCGGGAAGATCGGGCAGCTACGAATGCCACGACCTTCGTGATGCTCGACCTTTGGCTCTGAGATGCTCATGCGGTTCATTTCCCAATCGATGTCTTCCCAACGTAGCGATAGCGTTTCAGAGGGCGTTCGAAGCCCGCCGTAGCGGCTCAGGCCCAAGATCACTTTCCAAACTGGATTCGCCTTCTTCATAAGCTTGTCGACGACTTCGCGTGGGACAAACTCGTTGACCTTGACGGTGCTTCGCTGCGTTCGAACCTTAGAAAAAGGGTTCTCGTCGATGATCTTCCAATCGACCGCATCGTGCATGAATTGCCTCGCGAATTGGATCCGCTTGTGGATCGTCGTCGTGGCCATTCCTCGGGCTTTGAGCTTTTCGTGAAACTCCTTCGCATGGCCCGCAGTGATCTGGTTGATCGGGATTCCCTCGGGCATAACTGCTTGAAGCTACATCATGATTTAAGTGGAAAGCGTTTCAACCCCGCAATAAGATCGAAGTGGGGATCGGTTGTCAGGACGGAGCAGTCGTTTCTAAGTGCGATAGCTGCGATTGCAAGATCGGTCAGTGGTAAGCGGTGTCCATTGGCAACAAGTTGTCTTCCCAGTTTGGCGGCTACTCGCCAGTCATCCCAAGTAGGTTCAAGGTCATGTAGTCCCTTCAGTGAAGAAGCAACCCAATCGGCCTGCTCATCGCGACGAAATCCTTGCAAGATTTCGGCCAAGATCATTCCAGTGATTGCCGCACGATCGTCATCAAGCAAAGGATCAACAGTGATCCGTTCGGCTGACTCATTTCGGTTGAAGAAACCTACCCAGATACCCCAATTATCGATCAATTCGACTTGACCAGAAAGTTGCTTGAGTCGCATTCGACGGGCGTAGCGAATGTAATCGCGCATCGCCACTCGGATAGCCTCCAGTGAATCACTCTGCTCAGTTAAATCACGTAGCTCGGCTAATTCCTGTTCTGACAGTTCAATCGATGTTACCATGACTACCTTCTCCATTCGTTCTCAGGCCCAGTTAGACTGACACCCAATAGTCTCATCGGTCAATCCGTGAGTCAAGTCGCAGTTGATGATTTGCACCTGTTCCCAACGATGCTCAAATCGAATGAATCGTATAGGCACCTCTCGAACTCCCCCGAAACATTGAGAAAACACCCAAAAGTTCGGTTCCTGTCCTCTCCGCTGCAAAACCCTGGTTTTCCCAGGGTTTTTTGCATATCTGGCCAATTGCTTTGGCTTTCCTGCACGTCCATGCACGTGCATGCTTGCACATGCTGCCCAAATAAAACAACAACTCTAGTGCGCTGCCTTGGCCCCTGGTGAGTCGTCCAGTGAGTCGCCAGAGTCGCCTCAGAACCCTCGTTTTTCTAGGGAAAACAAGTGGTTTTGCAGCAGAGGTGGTAGGATTCGAACTAGGTGAGTTCGAATCGTAGTGGTACTCATTGCCAGAACAGGGATGTCGGGAATGCTCGCGTCGTCCTTCGATACAGGATGTTTAGACCGAATCAGCCTATCACTCCATTCAATGATTGCTCGGCTCGCAAGTGCCTGATACCATTCAGTTTCGGATCGAGGCTAGCTTGCGTGATAGGCTGCATTGGTGCGGTCTACAGAGTTTAGGCTGATCCGAATCAAACAAGTTAGTTGGTAGGGGTCTGAGGCATGGCCAAGCGTGGCATCTCCGACAAACAGCGTGCGTGGCTTATTAGTCAGCTCAGTGACTGGCAGTCGCACGGCTTACTGTCCGCCGATCAGACGGCTCCGATCCTCGATCTCTACGAGACGCAAACCGAACTGGCCGAGCGAAAACGCTCCACAGCACTGCTGACGCTGATGGGTGTTGCAGCCTTTCTGGTTGGCCTGGGAACGCTGTTGTTGGTTGGCTACAACTGGAAAGCTATGCCCGATGTTCTGAAGCTGTTTATCATCTTCACTGTTGTCTCCGGAACGCAAACCGCGGGCTTCCTTCTGCGTTTCAGGCGTCACGCAATATTGTTGTCGGAGGTGGTGTTCTTCTTGGGTTGCCTTTTTTACGGCGCCGGTATTTTTCTGGTGGCTCAAATTTTTCATCTTAACGCTCACTACCCTGCCGGCGTCTGGTGGTGGTCTCTCGGAGTAATACCCTTTGCACTTTGCCTAGATACGCTGTTGCTTCACGCCTTGCTCGTCTCCCTGCTGGCGATCTGGTGCGGAATGGAGATCATCGGTTTCGGTGATGCCGGATTTTGGTTCTTTGGACGTTGGGGGGGTATCGCAAACGGCGCATACTCGCTTCCGCTGTTGGCGCTGCCTGGTCTAATATGGGCCTATCGCAAGGGATCCGTCGCCACTGTCACCCTTTACGTCCCGCTTTTGGCTTGGTGGGTCATTCTGCAACCCATTGCCTGGAAATTGGAGGAGGAGACGGTCTATTTCATTGGTGCTGTGGGCGGCCTGATGCTTATCATTGCCGAAAACCACCCTACAGGCAGCCGATTTGCCATTCCTTATCGACTTTTCGGAGTTCTGCTGGTGGCTGGCGTGCTACTGGCCATGAGTTTCTATGAGTTCAGCGAAGAGATTTTGCGTTCTAGATTTGAAGCAGGAACTCTAGTTCCGCCGCTGGTTATATTGAGCCTCTCGGCAGCGATCATCTTTATGGCTGCAGTGCTCAAACGCCGTGAATCGCCCGCGCCGCTCTCAGTTCCACAGCAGATTCAACAGATTCTGCGCTGGCAATGCCTGCCGATCGGTCTAGTAGTGGTCATGGTCATCCTACTCGTCTGGCACTTGATCATCGGCGAGCCACTACTCCCGACCATCGTGGCCAACGTCGCCATGATCTTCCTCGCTTTCTGGTTGATGGGCGTCGGACTTCGAGAAGACCGGGGCCAGCCTTTTGCGGCCGGTGTGATGTACTTTCTGCTTTGGGCCGTTGCGCGGTATGTAGACCTTTTCGGTGATTTTGGCGGCATGCTGGGTGCAGCGTTGATGTTTTTTCTATGTGGTGGGACTCTGTTTGGAGTTGGATTGTATTGGCACAACCGAAAGCCGAAGGAACATGATTAATACTACCGCTGAACCAAGCGACGCAAAGTTGGCCGGGGTCGAGTGGCTAGACCGCGGACTTGGGTGGATCAAGAACCGGGAACGGACCACGCTGATCGTCGGCATTGGATTCCAACTGATAGTCCTCATCACGATGATAGTGACGCCATTAACTACGCGGCTCACCGGCGATACGATCCTACTGCGCGTCGTGCCGGTAGATCCGCGCGATCTGTTCCGAGGCGATTATGTTATCCTCGGCTATGAACTCAGTCGTGTCCCGCCACAAGGCATTCCAGGGCTTCAATCCACCGATCACCAAGACCAAACCGTGTACGTCGCGATAGTGCCCGAAGAAGATGGAAAACATTGGCGAGCGAGCCACTTCAGTCTTCAAAAACCGTCCACCGGAAAATTCCTTCGCGGCCAAATCAAGGGTTGGAATCGGATTGAATTTGGCATCGAGTCGTATTTTGTTCAGGAAGGCGAGGGGTTGAGATACGAGCGCGCAGTTCGTAGCCGAAATCTCTCGGCCGAGGTCGCCGTGGATCGGAACGGCAACGCCGTTTTGAAACGGCTTGTGATCAAATAATGCAACGTTTACCACCTAAAATTGGGAACCGCGCCCACCTCCCACACCACCTATTCTCTCACCCCTCCACCATCACCTTAGCCACGCCTGCCGCCTTGGCGAAATCATCCTCGGTAACCAGCAGATAGCTCTGCTGAGCGATGCGTGGCGAGTTGCCAAGCCAAGAGCAGACCACATGCAGCGGGAACTCGCGCTGGAGTTCC
>JAJTEK010000112.1:0-17548 GCA_021299695.1 Pirellula sp.
GGCACCGTAGCGATCGAAGATTTCTTGGGGGCTGCGGTAGTTTCGCAGTTGCTTGCTCATCTTGCCGGTTTTTTGGACGAAGTCCGCACCGAGCGAGGCGCGAGCCTCCTCTTCGGTCAAGAACCGCTGCTTGCCATCCTTGCTCTCGTACCATTCGGCCAGCATCAACCCAAGAACGATGCAGTTTCGAAACGGATGCGGATAGTCTGTTGCTGATTGACCCAGCGATGATTGACCCGGTTGTCGGCCGAAGAGCATCGTGGAGATAGCCAGTTGCGAGTAGAACCAGCCTCGGGTTTGGTCGATCGCTTCGCTGATGAAATCGGCAGGAAATTGCGACTCGAATTCCGTTTTTCCCGTATGGGGATATCCCCACTGTGCAAAGGGCATCGCACCGCTGTCGTACCAGCAATCGATCACTTCGGTGACTCGCACCATGCGAGCCCCGGGGGCATAGGGGGAATCGTAGGTCACCGCGTCGATGTAGGGTTTGTGGACCTTGAGATCCTCGGCCAGTTCGGGATTGGCCGCCTTGGCATTGGCCCAGACTTCGGTTCCATCGATGCCTGGTTTTGACAAGAGTTCTTGGTAGGATCCGATCGACTCCATTTTCCCGCTGGACTGACAGACCCAGACCGGCAGTGGGGTTCCCCAGTAGCGTTCGCGGGACAGAGCCCAATCGACGTTGGATTCCAGGAAGTTACCGAAGCGGCCCGGACCGATGTGCTCGGGCAACCAACCGATTTTCGAGTTGTTTTCGAGCATCGCCTCGCGGAATGCGGTCGTGCGGATGAACCAGCTTTCGCGTGGGTACTGGATCAGGGGGTCTTGGCTTGCTCGCCAGCAAAATGGGTAATCGTGTACATATTGTTCTTGGTGCCAGAGCAACCCTTTCTCGCGGAGGGTTCTGCTGATGGGCCTATCGGCGTCTTTCACCCAGACTCCTTGGTAGTCGGTCGCATCGGCGTTGAATTTCCCATCGGGGCCAACTGCGCAGATCAACCCCGGGCCTTGGCCATCGACAAATCGTCCTCTTTGCTCGATGAGGACTTCGTAGTCAACTTCTCCGAATGCGGGTGCAAGGTGGACGATTCCAGTTCCCGAGTCGATGGTGACAAAGTCGGCATGAACGACGCGCCACGCGATGTGCTGCTTGCCACCGCTTAGGAGTTCAGCCGTCAGCGAGCCCATGGTTTTGTGATAGTAGTCAAACGGCGGGACATACCTCAGTCCGACCAACTGACTTCCCGGAACAGTCTTTTCGACGGTCAATTCACGTTTGATCTTTTCCCCGAGAGCCTTGACCAGGTCGGCCGCGACGATCAAGGTGTCTTTGGACTCTGGATCGGTGCAGTAAGCGTACTGGATCCCTTGGTGAACGGCGGCGAATTGGTTCGACGGTAGGGTCCAGGGGGTGGTCGTCCAGACGACGAGCGAGGTATTGGGTTGATCGACCAGAGGAAAGCGAACATAGACGCTCGGATCGGCGACCTCACGGTACCCTTGCCCGACCTCTCCGCTGCTTAGGGCCGTACCCCCTTGGGCCCACCACCAAACGATCTTGTGTCCTCGGTAGAGCAAACCTCGATCGAAAAGATTTTTGAGGGACCACCAAACGCTTTCAACATAGCTTTGATGGTAGGTAACGTAAGCTTCCGATAGATCGATCCAGAAGCCCAAGCGTTCGGTGACGCGTTCCCATTCCTGCATGTAGCGCCAAACGCTCTGCTGGCACTTGGCGATGAAGGGCTCGACTCCGTAGCTTTCGATTTCATCTTTCGAGTGGATGCCGAGTTCTTTGCAAACCTCGACCTCGACGGGCAAACCGTGGGTGTCCCAACCGGCCTTGCGATTGCACCAATACCCTCGCATGGTTCGGTAGCGAGGAAAGAGATCTTTGATCGCCCGGGTCAGGCAGTGGCCTGGGTGGGGCAAGCCGTTGGCCGTCGGGGGGCCTTCGAAAAAGACAAACGGTTGGGAGCCTTGCCTCAGCAACAACGACTTTTTATAGATGTCGTTGTCTTTCCAGAACTTGAGGATCGCTTCTTCTTGTTGAGGAAACTTAACGTCGGTCTTTACAGCTCGAAACATCGATCACTCGTCATCCGGAAATACGATAGGGTTGCCGTTCTCGTCCAACTCTTCATCGAGGGCTTCGGCGTCCGGGTGGCCTTCGAGCATCCCATCGTCGACCGGTTCGATTTGATATTCGTCCTCGAGTTCTTCCTCGAAATCGTCATCGAAATCGTCATCGAAATCCTCTTCGTCGAAGTCATCGAAGGGGTCCGGTTCATCGTCTTCCTGTTCGGGAGTGGCTTCCTCGGGAAGATCATCGTCCTCGACCTCTTCGTCATCGTCCCCCCAGGAACTTCGGATCGCAGTGCGTTTGGGCAAAATTTCCGGGACGGAGGTTTGCACGGCGGCCTCGAACCAATCCTCCAAACCAGCCACATCCTTGGCAAGCGAATCCGTTTCTCCGAGGTCAAGCATCTGGTTCATAGGGGCTTTATTTGAATGGAGTTTGGGCAATCGGTAGCAGGCAAAACAGCAGCGATTGGGGCGCCGTGGCGCTTCGGTACGGGCCTTGGAAGTAGTAAGTTGGCGATAAGTCGCTTGCCTGTCAACTGCCGATAGCCCTCGGGGGTTCAATCCGGAAAGCAAGAAAATCTTCCCGAGGGGACAATATTTCGAAATCCCACGCGAAATGTCCTCTAGGCCTGCGTTTTTCCACGCGGCGATTGCTCCTGTTTTTCACCAAAAGGGGATAGAGAAAATGCTCAAGAAAATTTTGCTCGGTTCGGCGTTGACAGCTTCCGCTGGAGGACTCTTGTTGGGCACCTCGGCCTACAGCTATGTCAAAACAGGGATCCATTCCCTGAGAGACTCGGTCAAGGATCAGATTCCCATCGAGGTCGAGATCAAACGCGCCCGGGAGTTGATCAGCGATTTGAAGCCCGAGATCGCAAGCAACTTGAAACTCATCGCTCGCGAAGAGGTCGAGGTTGCAAAATTGCAGCGTGAGGTCAACGCCAAACAAACCTCCCTGTCGAAGTCCAAGGACTCGATTTTGAAGCTCAAAGAGGACTTGCAAAGCGGTGTCCGCTATGTGACCTACCAGGGCAAGAAATACAGCATCGAACAGGTCCGACAGGATTTGGGCGACCGGTTCAAGCACCACCAATCGCTCGAAGCGACCTCCGAAAAGCTGGTCAAGGTACTCGATGCTCGCGAACGCAATCTGATCGCCGCCCGACGCAAACTCGACGAAATGCTCGCTGCAAAGCGGGAATTGGAAGTCCAAGTCGAGAACCTGCAAGCACGATTGACGATGGTCCAGGTCGCTCAAGCCGGCAACCAATTTGCAGTCGATGACGGTGCGATCAGTCAGGTTCGTCAAGCCCTCGACGAAATCGCCACGAGGATCGATGTGGCCGAGAAACTCGCCAGCGTTGTCGATGAAATCGGTTCGGTACCGGTCGAAGCTCAAGAGCACCATGAGGATCTTGCCGAAAGGATCTCAGCCTACTTTCTTGAAGACTCCCCTAGCTCGAAATCCGACCCCCAAGTCGACCCACTTAACGATCGACTCGCCGATCGGCCACTGTAAATCGGCTATTGACGAACCCTTGGCACCCTAGACGGATCGACCATTTCATTCCATCATGAACCTAGGTTTTTTGTTCCAAGCACCCTCGATAGCTCCACCGATGCCCAAACCCAAGATACTCTGGATCGACGGCGTCGGCAGCTATGCGATGTGCGACTCAGACGAAGTCGCGATTGGACAAGCATTCCCGGGAAACGATGTCGATTTGGCGATCCGAGGGGATCTGAGTCGAAGAGCCTGCATCATCGGCCGCAAGGGGGAAGACCACTTGGTCCAAGCCTACCAGTCCATGACCCTCGATGGCCAGCCTTTGCTGCGGCCGGCGATCTTGCGATCCGGGTGCATCCTAAAGATCGCGGATCGGATCGAACTGCTCTACACCAGGCCCACCGTCCTGAGCGGTACGGCCCGACTCGAACTGGTCTCGAACCATCGCTGGCAGCCGGTCCTGACCGCTGTGATTCTCCTAGGGGATTCGTGCATCATCGGTCCGACACCCGATGCGCATGTCGTATGCCCCCCCCCGCGGGGGATCGACTGGGCTGGACGATTTGTGTGGTTTCGACAGGCAGACGGGTGGATCTGCAAAGGGATCGCTTGCCCGGGTTTGGTAGCAGGCCAAACTCCGATCAGCGCCCCATTTACGCTTGAGACTGGCCTAAGAGTCCAATCCGATGTAGCCAGTTGGACCCTGACAGAGGGTTAAAAACAGTCCAATTCACGCCGCTTTGATCCTTCAAAGGGGATTAAGTGCGTCCGTGCCACTCGACACCCAGGCTCAATAGACCAAAATGATATTCACCAAAAAACTCTACGGCCCACCGAGCCCTTTTCCAATAAACCCGATCATGGAACGTCAAGGCGCTGCGATGAAATTCCAATACGGGAACGGTCAAAGCCCCCTCGAAGGCTACGTGATCCGTCGCGGCATCGGCATCGGCGGCTTCGGCGAGGTTTACTTCGCCGAAAGCGACTCGGGTAAAGAAGTCGCGCTCAAACGCATCCAGAAAAACCTCGACGTCGAAATACGGGGTGTCCGCCACTGCCTAAACCTCCGGCACCCGAACTTGGTCGCTATCTACGACATCCGATACGATCACGAGCAACAAGGCTGGATCGTTATGGAATTCATCGAAGGTGAGTCGCTTCGCGACCACCTCGACCGAAGCACCGATCCCTTGGCTGGCCCTATCCACTCTTTCGAACAAGGCAAACCCGAACGGATCCTACCTGTCTTCGCCCAGATCATCGCCGGAATGACCTACCTGCACGATCAAGGCATCGTCCATCGAGACCTGAAGCCAGCGAACATCTTCCTCGACAAGGGGCTAGCCAAAATCGGCGACTACGGCCTGTCGAAGTACATCAGCACCTCGCGACGAGCCGGCCAGACCGAGAGCGTCGGGACCTTCCATTACATGGCTCCCGAAATCGGTAAAGGGGAATACGGCAAGGAAATCGACATCTACTCGCTCGGGATCATCCTCTACGAAATGCTCACCGGTACGGTCCCTTTCGATGGCCAAAGCACCCAAGAGATCTTGCTCAAACACCTGACGGCCGACCCCGACCTCTCGATGCTCCCCGAGGGCCTAGCGCATGTGATCGGAAAGAGCTTGGCCAAAAATCCTACAAACCGTTATCGCGATGGTCGCGAGTTGCTCCATGACCTGGGCTTCGAATTGACCGCCGCGGGTTTTGTTTCACCGCTCCTAGCAGGCCGCCCTGCGATCGGCCAACCAACCCCGGACAACGCCTCTACAATCAACCGCGAGCGGACGTCCCAAGCCGACGCGCAGCAGGCCAAAGCCAAAAAAGCCATCCCGACGACCAGTGAGCCCCTGAGCCCGATGCAGAGGATCCAAGCTTTTTTTACGATTGGAATCGATGGTCATCGCGAAATGCTCCAACGAGAGCCGATCTTTCTTCAAGTCCGCGACGGTCTAGAAAGCAGTAAATCGTGGTTTGGGGTTAGCTCGAACAAGGATTCGAGCAACTCGATCGCCGCCCTGGTCGCTATCGCCGTGATCCTGGCCATCTCGGGTGCCGCGGCCGTCTTGGGCTCGATCCTCGGCGCCTATGCGATCTACTACAGCTTGTGGTTCTTCGGCCACATAACCGCCGATGACCTTCGAAAAGCTCCATCGACCAAGGATTCCAGGACAATCGCTAGCCCCCTAGCCATGCAGGAAACCGTTGGCTATCCGACCGCCACCATTCGACCTGGAACCGCGGGCAATGCGAACCGTTCAAGCAAACCAATATCCAGCAAACCACTATCGAACAAAGAAGCCAAACGGATCTGGAGAGCCGAGCAGCAGCAGACCCTGGCCCAGAGAGACTTCTGGAACTCGACTCACAGTTGGATGCAGTCCCTGACCTTCTCAGGGCTGATCGCAGCCGTCACATCGATCGCCGGTGGCTTCGTCGCTGTTTCCAACGGGTACCTCACATCGGCCAACGGGATATGGAACTCTCAGGCCCTGGGCGCTATTGCTTGGCTTTCCCTCATGTCGATCCTGTGCAGTTGGACCGTCGTGTCCTTTGCCAGACGCTGGGAATCCAAGCAGGAGGATTCGATCGCCTTTCGCTTTGCCATGATGGTCTCTGGCCTGATCCTCGGGGCCATCAGCTTTCAACTCAGCGAATTTTTGCTAATCCCATGGAACTCGATCCTCAATGCTTCGTCTTCCTTCCAAACGCCTTGGTTGAATAAGGATTTCAATCGCTCGTTGAAAGGTTTCTACGATGCCGACCGGCTTCCGAATCTAGCTGGTCATATGGCCTTTTTCGCCGGCCTGATGTGGATCGTGCGTTGGTGGCGGCAATCCGACGCGTTAAGAAAGAAAAAGTTTTCAATGTGGGCAATCGTCTGGAGTATGCTCATGGCAGGATTGGTCCAAGCGGTTTTCTATTTCCCGAGCCCATGGTGCTTGTGGATGGCTGGAACAACCTCGCTTGCCGTCCAAATCGCCTCTCCGTGGATCGATCCGTCGCAACCCCAACTGGCTCGCAAGGTCTCGCAAGGAAAGGACGCACATGCTTAATCACGCTCCCAACAACGAACCTATCGACTCTCGAGGTTACTGGACCCTTACCTGGACCCTCTTGGTCGGCTTGGCCTGCTCGATGGGATTCGCCCAGGAATCCGAACCCAACACGGACTCCCAAAACCCTGTTCCAGGTGCCTATGGGGCGGCCCAACAGTCCCTCTCCTGGATGACCAACTCGCTTCAGCAAATGGCCAAGAAACTCGATTCGATCTCCGCGAAACTCGATCCGAATGCCTCGGAGGAGGAGATCAACCGCGAGGTCAAACGCGCGATGCGCGAAGCCTTTGCCGATTTCCTTCCGGCTGCATCGATCAACAATCTAGGGAAAGCACCCACAGATCCCCCAACGAGCAGTTCGACCGACTCGCTAGCCGAAGTCGACTCGACATGGACTGGCAACCAGAGCCCGATCTGGGATCCGAAAACTCCCTCTTGGGTCAAAGACCGAGTCGTCGACAACGAAGTCGTGCGCGTAGCGATCGAAAGTTCCGTCGAGTCCTCAGCCCAGGAATGCCTCGTTGCGATGGATCAACAGATGGTCGAACTGGTCCAAAAAGTGCTCGATCAGTATGTCCTGACCCACACGCAGGCTTCTCAAATCGAACAACTGACACCGGAGTTTTTGACCACCCAATTGGTCAAGGCCGATACCCAGTACGAATTGGTACTCGATCGGCCCAGTGGCACCTACCACCAACTTTGGCGATTGGTGCACATCGGCCCCGATCAAATCCAACAAATCCACCGATGGGAACGCGAATCCGTCACGGCCAAACGGGTTCAATGGGTCGGTCAAGGGGCCCTAGGTGCCCTTGCAATCCTCGCAAGCGCCTCGGGACTCACCGGGTTGCTGGCCAAACGATCGCGGAATCGCAAGGAGCGGTCTTAAACAATGAGCCAACCGCAGATCGATAGCATACTGGTCGAAAACATCCGCAGGGGCCAGACTCAGGCTTGGCAGGATTTCATCGACCGATTCGAAGGCCGTCTGTTGGCCTATGTCGGTGCTCGGCTCGCCGACCGAGCCCATGCCGAGGACATCGTCCAAGACACCTTCATTGGGTTCCTCAACAGCCTACCGAATTTTGATTGCTCTCGGCCTTTGGAGAGCTACCTGTTTTCGATCGCTTCGTACAAACTGACCGACCATCTGCGCCGCGAAGGGCGTCGGCATGCAACACAGCTTGTCACCCACGAAAACTCCAGCGATGCGATCCAACGCCTTCCCTCCGGAGGTCGGCAAGCAAGCAGCATCGTTCGCTCCGGAGAGCAAAAAGATCGTGAGGAGAACGTGCTGCGCCAAGCCCTTGAGGACCAGATCAGCAAGTGGAAACAAAAGGGTGATTTCCAAAAGCTCAAGTGCATGGAATTGCTCATCGTGCTTGGGATGAGCAACAAAGAAACCGCCCAAGCCTTAGAGCTCAGTGAGCAGCAAGTGGCAAACTACAAATCCGATTTCATCCAACGGACCAAAACGCTTATCGCCAAACAGGCCGACCAGGAACGAATCCCCGAACTGGACCAAGAGACTTAAACGATCTTGCAGCCCGAACGGCCTACGATCTAGACCCGCAAGAAAATGTTTTGCCGCTGAAGGCTTCTCAAAAACAGCCACGTGATCAAGCAAAACAAAGCTAGCCCCGAATAGGCGTACCACATCGGTGAGTCTTTAGGAAAAAATGGCTGCACGGCATTCGAAACAAGATCGTGCAACACATAAGCGGCTAGAGCATTGGTGCCGAAGGTCTTGAAAATGGGGAGCTGCGCCCCGGCCAAATCGCACAAGACATAAAACAGCACAAAGATCGCCAGCGAAAAACCGGCAGCAAACGTCAGGTAGGAAAGTGTCCCGGCCCGCTGACTCATCATCCAATAATTCCACTGCCGTTCCGATCGCCCCGGGGGTTTAACAAACGGGGGTTCGGCCAACCAGGCCGTCATCGTGTTTTCTCGGATCTTGGACGCCACGCGCGACCGATCCGGTACGACCGGGTCCGCAGGAATCTTCGCTAACACGATCGCATTGGTCTGGCCATTGGTGCTCGCAGACGACACATCGTAGAACCTTGTTGCACACGAAAAGGCATATCCGAGCAGCATCAAGAGGCAAGCAGTGATGACCGAAAAGCCTATGGCTCGACTCGGTACGATCGGCTTGGCATCGGCAGATCGACTCGGAACAAACCAATCGCATGCAAACGTGCCGAGCATCGCGGGAATCGTCCAACTGAGGAACCCCAGTGGCCCCCCATCGATCGCATTCGGATCGGTGTTGCACCAAGTGAAGTTAAAAAGATACGAGAGGACCACGTGCAAGGTGGCCGAACCGAGCATCCAGGCGAGTCGAGTCGAAAAAGGACGATGAATCACCGGTACAATCCACAGCGAGGTCACGGCGATGTGCATCAAGGTTTGGAACCATTGTCTCTTGAGCGGTTCTGCGATCGCTCCCCAGATCCCAATCTCTTGGAGCTTTTCCCAAGAAGCTGCTCGCGGTGAGACCGAATAGACCACGAATGCGACCAGGGCCAAGCCCAACAGACGCCTGACGATCCGACCGTAGGTCTGCCATGAGCCTCCGCCTTGAAGTTGACGACCGACAGTCAACCGCAACGAGAATCCCACCGCAAAGAGAAACTGCGGCATGATCGTATCGGCATAACTGCAGTAATCATGCGTGTGCTTGAGCACTTGAGGACAGGCTTGGTAGCCTCCAAAGTAATTGACAATAAGCATTCCAAGTACGGTGTACCCACGAAATTGATCGAGGGAAGTGAGCCTTTTGGATGGCTCGGTCGACTCCGCTGCGCTGCGGGTCGTGTTGCGGGTTGTACCGGATAGCTCTTTGGCTCCAGTGGGCAAACTCGAATACTTCTCGTCAGACATGAATGACTCTACGACGGTTCTAGGGGTCGATGTTTGCCCATCGATAAGCCGATGGAGGACGCACAAAGATGCGGTTTTGCAAAGGGCAAGATCGGCCAGGGCGATCGCTAGCGAGCCGGGTCGACCTTGAGCTCAAAATAGTTCTTTTTGCCCGATTCTACCTTGACCGTCAGTGGACTCTTGACCGCATCGTAGTACTTGGTGTCGATTCGACTCCTTTTTCCATCGGACATATCGACCCATGCACCTCCCTCGTCGAGGTAATCGTCTTTGGTTGGCCAAGTATCTCTCAGACAAACCTGTTGTTCGCCAGCAATGACTCCCGACTGCCGACTCTTGTCGTCGATTTGCAAAACGAATTTCCCTTCCGCGTCGGTTTTCCCATACGATCGCGGTCCGTTTTTGGACCAGAACTCAACATGAATCAGATCCATCGGCTTACCATCCATCAGCACAACACCCGAGACCTCTGCAACGTCTCTTTGAGGTCCACACCCGAGCGAGGTCACCATAAAAATGGACATCATCCATGCCATGAGCCTTGAAACCGAGAACTTGCTAGGAACAGAGCGAATCGTGCGATGCATGCGTCTACCTAAATTTGAAGTTGTGCGAATAAGAAACCATTTGACTCAGTAGGTTCCTTGGCCTATCGGGTCGACGGTCGACCCGATAGGCCAAGGAACCAAACCATTTTGGTTCAAGCGATCGCTAGCAGGAGCTTTAGCCTGCTAGCGATCCGTTCGATCGTTTTAGATTAGAAAATCAATCAGGAATCGTGACGATTTCCGACCCGGCACGCGTACCCATGGCGTTGTAGGTGATCGCATCGATCGTTTCGCTGATGTACCTTGTGGAACCATCGGCCATCGTGAATTGACTACCCGCACCGTGCAAGCTTCCGAAGGCATTGATTCGGTCGTCGTAGCGGATAGGATCGCGATACTCGACGCAATCTCGGATTCGGTAGTTGATCGGAACTCCGGTGCCTAGAAAGACGTTCCCCTCAGCACCGAACCAAACCCATCCCCAGTTGCCGATCTTGGTCGTACTCCAACCGGTCTCCGGACCGCAACGGTCAAAGACCGGATCGAAATAGGCCCGTTCACCCATCATGATGGTGTTGCTCAAGCCGTCGGTGATCGAATTGAATTTCCGAGCGATGTTGCGGCTAAAGATCCCATCGGCTCGGGCTTGCGATGCCGAAGATACCGATCCGGGTGGACGTGGGTAATCGGTCCCAGGACCGAACGGATTCCAAAGACTCGGAAGTGTATTGCTGAAACCCGGATATCCACGTCGACCAGCGCAAGCAAAGTAATCGCCGCGCGCATAGCCACCGCTCGAATTGACCCCCGTGGTGGGATTCGGGTGAACTTCATTGTAAGGGCTGCCAGGATTCGAAGGACATCGGAGTACCGGCGTTACCAACTGACCGACGGCCGAGGTACCATCCAAAGGTGGCGAGGCCGTGTTGGCCGTGCTCCCTCCAAACGCGGGATTCGAAAGGGTATTGGCACCAAAATTCAGTTGGTTCCAATTGTTCCAGAACGATTGCTGCTCGACAAACGGCATCAATTGATGCATCAGAGCAAACCGTCGGGCCTGACCCGGTGTGCCCCACTCAGGATGCCCCCAACCGTTACCGTCGGCTCGCAACATTCCGAATGGAAGCCGCCGATTGGCCGATTCAAAATTGTGATTGGCCATCCCCCATTGCCTGAGGTTGTTCGAGCACTGCATCCGTCGGGCAGCCTCTCGGGCCGACTGAACCGCCGGGAGAAGCAACCCAACAAGCACGCCGATGATCGCAATGACGACCAGCAATTCCACCAAAGTAAAGCCTCGTACAATCCGCCTTTTCATATTCATTGACTAGCCCTTCGTGAAAGAAAAGAAACAATAAGGAGCTGTTCTTATAGTGGCTCGATAACTGCTTTGCAACAATGGCTAACCCGTTAGAAAAAATTTTTGCATTGTTTCTTGGTTTGGCTGGATTCTTGTTTTTTGGGCAGTCGCTAGAGATTCCACCAAGGATTTCAAGAGGGGATTTAAAGTGAAACGTTCGCGTCAGCTCGGTTTGCTCTTGATCGTTTGTACCTTGGTGATGGCCTCCGGTTGGGGGATCCGTGGCTCGTTTGGCCATTCGCGAGGTGCGATGATGCCCGGGGCCATGCTCGGCTTGAGCTTAGCCATCTGCTCGCGCCGCACGGACTGGTGGCAACGAGCCGCGATCCTCGGGTTGCTCTGCGCGATCGGTTGGGGGTTTGGCGGGACAAGCAGTTACGGACGCTTGATCCACTACTCGATGCAAGCCGACTGGACGACGAGTCTCTACGGCTACGGGAGTTTGTTTATCGTCGGTGCCCTTTACGGCGGCATCGGCGCGGCGTGCTTGGCCCTTGCATTGACTGCCCGTCGCTCGTTCTTAGAAGCTTCCCTTGGCCCACTGTTTTTGACCTACAGCCTCTGGCTACTGCTCGAGTGGCTAGGTGTGAAACGATGGAGCCTTGAACTCTTCGCCAAAGACCCGTCGCAGCCCGATGTAACCGCATGGTTGTACGATACGCTATGGCTCTGTGCGGTATCGAATCTGGCCCTTTGCCTGGCGCTCTGGCCATGGGTTGGGAGCTGGCGAAAACCCTTGCAGTTGATGATGCTCTTGTCGGCCGGATGGCTAGCGGCCATGACGATCTTGATAGGCTTGCTGGGCCTGAGAATTAACCCCTCACGATCCGATGCTTGGGCCGGATGCGTTGGGATCATGGTCGCCTTCTTGGGTTACTTTTTCGCCCAGCGCAATCGAGCCGCTATTCTTCTTTGCAGCTACGGCCTGCTCTCAGGCGGGCTCGGATTTGCTCTGGGGCAATTTGTCCAAGCTCTCGGTCGGAAGCGATGGGGACCCATCGGAGAATATCCCATGCTCCAGGAATTCGGTTACTGGACAATCATGGAGCAAATTTTCGGTGGTGCGATGGGACTGGGGATAGGCTTGGCCCTATGGCGATTGATCCAAGGCCGACTTGAGCCGCCGCAGGAAGACGTTCCGCCCGGCGATTTGAATTCCTTCGCTGTTTTTTCTTTATTCGGACTCCTACCGATTTTCAACCTGATGACCAACCTCGAAGCGTGGCTCAAGTCCGGGGCGATACCCGAACGGACTCTTGGAATTCCCATCGGTTGGATACTCCTCGGGGTAGGGCTCGTCTGGCTCCTGATCGTTCTGGAGTCTTTGAGACTCCATCGTCGAGGGCAACTCGATTTAGTTCCCCCGAGCGATTGCGGAAAAGCCCGAGCGATGGCACTCGGGAGCTGCGCGATGGTGTGGATTCTCTACGCACTGCTTCCGTCCAAAGGACTACCGACCTCGCTGTTGTTGATCGTCAGCTTGTCGGGCGGTTGACTTGGGGCCATCTGTGCCTTTGGCTCCTTGCGCCGTTGGTTCTTGGTCTGCTCGCGTATGCGACGAGCCAACTATAAGCCAGTGGCGTTGGTACGGATTCGGCACAGGTTGCTATCGGCGGTGACAAATAGAGTCGAGCCGTCTTCACCAAAACAGCAGTTGCTGGTTCGCTCACCGGTATTGATTCGACCGAGCAAAACCCCTGCGTTGCTAAAGACGTAGATCCCTCCAGGACCACTGGCCCAAACGTTCCCCTGCTTATCGACCGACAAACCGTCGGGCAACCCGGGCCGCTTGCCGACTTCCTCGGTCGCATCGTAAAACAGTTTGCCCGCACCCAGAGTGCCATCGTCCTTGACGTCAAACGCCATCCAAATGGCTTTCTTCGGATCGCTCTGCGCGACATAGAGTGTTTTTTCATCCGGCGAAAAACCGATCCCGTTGGGTCGAGCAAGTTCCGTTGAAAGCAGCGTTAGCTCTCCTGACTTCTTCGAGATCCGATACACACCAAAATGATTGAGCTCTCGTCGTGGATCGTTTTCGCGTTGTGGCAGTCCATACGGAGGGTCAGTAAAGTAGATGTCTCCATTGGACTTGAGCACCCCATCGTTGGGGCTGTTGAGCCGCTTGCCCTGGTAGTTATCGGCTAGCGTCCGCTTGCCTCCATTGGGAGTCAATACGCTTACGCGCCTGTCTCCATGCTCGCACATCACAAGGTTCCCCTCGGAGTCTTTGAGCAATCCATTGGCACCAGGTTCGAGCCCATAGTAGGTCACCCCGGTGTATCCAGAGGGCTCCATGAACAGGCTGATCCCATGGAACTTCGACCAACTGAATATCGAATTGCGAGGAATGTCGGTAAAGAGCAAGTACCCGGTTTTGTCGTCTCCCATCCACAGCGGGCCTTCGGTCCAGGTGAACCCGTCGGCCAAGACCTCGAGTTTCGAGTCGACCGGCAGAAGCTTGTCAAACTCCGGTTTGAAGCGTTCGATCGTCCCAAGAGTCCGCATGGGTGTTTGCGTCGCAGGAGTTTGAGCATGGAGAGGATGTGATGCCATAGCCAAGACCATTGCCAACAGAGAGTAAATAAATCGCATGGATCCAAAGTCCCTAAC
The DNA here is from genome assembly GCA_021299695.1 of Pirellula sp. Lineage (GTDB taxonomy): Bacteria > Planctomycetota > Planctomycetia > Pirellulales > Pirellulaceae > JBKCUI01. The sequence continues at coordinate 14,065 of JAJTEK010000112.1, forward strand.
ATCGAGAGGCACTAAACGACCATCGAACCAACACCATGAGTTCGAAAAGGTCCTCCGAGTATAGTTTCCTGGCCGAACCGTTTGGTAGCAGACAAGCTCCCGAGTTTGAAAAAATCTCCGGAACACGCCGAACCTGTCTTCATCGCAATTCCTCCTGTGCGGCACCATGACGGCACCATCCGATGGCTTATACTAGAGGACCCGATTCCCTTCGCCTGACTCCCTTCGCCTGACTCCCTCGCCTAAAGACCTAAATTGCCAATCCCATTGCACAGCTCCAAATCCCTGATCTTGTGCTCTGGGCTCATGGCTTGGCTGTGCCTGCTTTTTTCTGTTCCGCTCAGTGGCGCGCCTCAAGCCCCCGAACAGGAAGCCCCCGAACAGGGCTCTGACAAATCCAACCCGACGATCGAATACGAAAAGCAAGTCAAAGCACTCCTTCGCGAGCGCTGTTTTGCCTGCCACGGTCCGCTCCGCCAAGAAGCCTCTTTAAGGCTCGATACCCTCGAGAGTATCCTTGCAGGAGGCGATTCGGGCCCGGCTATCATCCCGAATGAACCTCTCCAAAGCAGGATCCTCGAGCGAGTCTCGACGGAACACGAAGGTGAACAACTCAAACCCGAGCAGATCGAAATCATCGAGCGATGGATCGTCCAGGGGGCCCAAGGCATCCCCAACGAACTGCCCGATCCAGATCCCCGCAAGCACTGGGCCTTCCAACCCCTGGTTGCACCACCCGTCCCATTCGCACAAAACGGGCCCTCACATCCCATCGACGCTTTCCTGCACGAACTCCACACCCAGCGAGGTATCGTTGCCCAGCCCCAAGCTCCAAACGACGTGCTGCTGCGCAGGCTCTATGTCGATCTGATCGGCTTACCGCCCCAAGCCCAAGATTGGAACAGCCTGCCGAGCCAGTGGGATGCAACTTGGTATGAATCGACCATCGACCGATTGCTCGATGATCCTAAGCACGGCGAACGCTGGGCACGTCACTGGATGGATGTCTGGCGGTTTAGCGATTGGTGGGGACTCGGGGACCAACTCCGCAACAGCCAACTGCACATGTGGCACTGGCGCGATTGGATCATCGAATCCCTCAACACCGATCGACCTTATGATGAAATGATCCAACGGATGCTCGCAGCCGACGAACTCGCTCCCGAGGACTTTAGCGATCTTCGAGCCACCGGATTCCTGGCCCGCAACTACTTCCTGTTCAATCGAAACCAATGGATGGACGAATCGATCGAGCATGTGAGCAAGGCGTTTTTAGGCCTGACGATCAACTGTGCCAAGTGCCACGATCACAAGTTCGATCCGATCAAGCAGACCGATTACTACCGGATGCGGGCGATCTTTGAACCCTATCACGTTCGGCTCGATTCGGTCCCGAGCGAAAGCGACTTTGCCAAAAACGGACTCCCCCGAGTCTTCGACGCTTTCATGGATTTGCCGACGTATCGCTTTGAACGAGGCCAAGAGTCCTCGCCCGACAAGTCGGCGATCATGACTCCGGCAATCCCAGAGTTTCTCGCACAGATCCCCTTAGAAATCCAAACCGTCGATCTCCCCGGGGTGGCTTGGCAACCCGAACGCCGGGAATGGGTGATCCCCAGCCAAATCGAAAAGGCTCGTGGGTCCCTCGCAGGGCTCACCCAAGCGGTCCAGAAGGCCAAGGAAAAACTCGCCACGGCTCAAGCCGAATTCCAAGTCCACGAGGATCGAAAAACCAAATCCGACACGGACCCCAAGCCGAAAACCGATCCTGCGAAAGTTCTTGTCGAAGACAAGTTCGAGACGCTCTTGCCCGAGCGCTGGAAAACCTATGGAGGCAAGTGGGAGTTGGAGTCTGGAAAGCTACAGCAGCTTCAAGACGGCCAGAGCCGCAGCGTTTTGCGTTGGCAGGAAAATCCTCCGAGCGATTTCGATTTGACCTTGCGATTTACCATTCTCGGCGGGAGCACTTATCGCAGCGTCGGGGTCTCGTTCGACTCGACCCAAGCCGACGGGACGATCATGCCAGGTCCCCAGGACAGCGAGGTCATGGTCTATGTCAGCGCCCACGGCCCGGATCCCAAAGTCCAAGCCTCCTATGCCCAGAATGGGACTTATCATTATCCCCCTGAGGGCCGCGCGTCGCATCCGGTAGAGCTCAACAAAGAGTACACGCTGCATCTGCAGGTCCGTGGCCAACTGATCAACGCGGCGCTGAACGGCCAACCGAAGGTGGCTTGGAAAAGCCCGTTGGCTCGACAAGCCGGTGCGTTGCAATTGACGGCATTCGACGTCCAAGTCGCCTTTCATGAGATCCGAATCCAGACCCTCGGAGATTCGGTGCAACTGCGAGAGCCCGGCAACGGAATGAGCCTTGGGCCTCAAGATGCATTGCAAGTCGCCAAACTCGAGTTGCACCAAGCCGAGCAAAAGCACGCGGCAGGGCTTGAAGAGATCGAGGCTCTGCAATTGCGGTACGAGGCTTGGAAAAAACGTTGGACGCTCGAAGACCAACAAAGCACCGACGCACGTTCGGGATCCAAGTCGGATCTGACGGAGCTAAAGAACGCCGAGGAGCTCGCTCTGCGAGCTTGGGTTCTTCAGGATCGCAAGTGGCAGTTGGCTAAGGCAACTTTGCAGCACACGGCAGCTCAGATCCGCTTGTTAAAAGCTGTACCGGAGAAAAAGGAAGCTGCGCAAAAGGAGCTCGACCAAGCCGCCGGGGAGCTTGCCAAGGCCCAGGAGCAGCTCCACAACCCCGACGGAGATTTGGTACGATTCGTCGGTGCTCAGTGGAGCGCGACACGGTTCCTAAACTCCGGTGCGGACGATCCGAAACCCGAGTTTCCCAAGACCAGTTCTGGACGAAGAACAGCGTTGGCCAAGTGGATCACGGACGAACGAAATCCGCTCACGGCCCGAGTGGCCGTCAACCACCTGTGGAATCGGCACTTCGGTGAGCCGCTGGTATCGAGCGTTTTTGATTTTGGAAACAAAGGGACCAAGACCGAGCATCAAAAGCTCTTGGACTGGTTGGCATCGGAGTTGATGTCGCATGGTTGGAGCATGAAGTACATGCATCGGCTAATGCTCACCTCGGAGGCATATCGCAGGCATTCGAGCCTAGCGGGGGCTCCGTCGGCCATCGCGATCGATCCGGACAATCGGCTCTTGTGGAGGAGAAGCTCGATTCGGCTCGAGTCCCAGGTTGTCCGGGACTCGATTCTATCGCTTGCAGGGAGTTTGGACGCGACGATCGGAGGCCCTTCGGTGCCGATGAACCAGCAGGCCGATTCGCTCCGACGCAGTTTGTATTTCTTTCATTCGAACAACGAGCGGAACATGTTTTTGACGACGTTTGACGAAGCGTTGGTCAAGGAGTGTTATCGGCGGGACCAGAGCATCGTTCCCCAGCAGGCCTTGGCCCTGAGCAACAGTCGATTGGTTTTGGACTCTGCGGTTCGAATTGCCGAGCGGATCCACCGCG
>JAJTEK010000112.1:17586-23422 GCA_021299695.1 Pirellula sp.
GGGGGGGGGCGGGTCGAGGAGCAGGAGTTTATCGAACAAGCGTTCCAGCAGATCTTGGGGATCCGGGCCGACGAGGCGATGGTTGGGGCCAGCAAGCGGGCGATGGAGCGATGGCGGAGTTTGCCTGAGGGTGGGATAGGCCAAGGGTCATCGATCCCCGATCGGATTATGCTGGTATGGTCGCTGCTGAACCACAACGACTTTGTCACCCTGCGCTGATTGGTTACGTGGTCTGCTCCCGTGGGATAGGCTTCCAGCCTGTCCGCCTTTGAAAGAGATTAGCACAGTAACCACTAACGGGAACACTATTGGCTGGAAGCCAATCCCACGGGGGGAAAATGAACGGGATTTTTAGACGGAGGCATCTGCCGCATTGGGATGTGGAGGGGCATCCGGTTTTTATCACCGCGTGTCTGGAAGGGAGTATTTCTGCGGCCGGAGTAACGCAAATACGCGAGTTTCGAGAGCAGCTCGAGGAGAGACCAAAACCCACACACTTAACTGATGACGAGTGGGAATACCAGAAACACAAATTGCTGTTCGCGCAGGTCGATCAGTTGCTTGATGGACGCAGCCCTGTAACGCACCTTTCCGATGAGCGCCAAGCTGAGATTGTTCAGAATGCGTTCCTACATTTTGCAAACGAGCGGTACAAACTGCTCGCGTTCGTTGTCATGCCGAGCCATCACCATTGGTTGTTCGTGCCCGATGAGGCATGGGCGATCAACGCCGTTGATCGCTCGCGTGATAGCGAAGGTCGCGGTCGGACTCCTCGTGAAATCATTTCGCACAGCATTCAAAGTTATACTGCCACAATGTGTAATCGAGTCCGAGGCGCATCTGGGGCTTATTGGCAAACGGAGACATTCGATCATTGGGTTCGCGACGATTCTGAAATGCTTCGCATCATCGAGTACATCGAACAGAATCCGGTCAAAGCGAATCTAGTGAATAGCCCCGAAGAGTGGCGGTGGTCCTCCGCGCGTTTGCGCGTTGAAACTGGCGTTGCACGCGGTCAAGCACTAGGCGTGGAATAGGCTTCCAGCCTGTCCTCTTCTTCATGACGTTGGTTCGGTGATGCTCATGATTACCACCCTTTCTCTCCTTAAGCCGGACAGGCTAGAAGCCTATCCCACGTTCGCGATGGTGGGTAAGGCCTCGGTTTGCATGAGTCGCTTGGCGTCTTGCTCCTGGCCGTACAAAACGACAACATCGCCTTGCTCGATGGTATTCCCAGGTCCGGGGATCCCCGGCAACAACGCATCGTTGCGGCGGATCGCTAGCACGATCACTCCCGAGTCCCAAGGACGAGAATCCCTGAGCTTCTTTCCGACAAGTGGATTTGCCTGTTCGATCAAATACTCTGAAACGACATAGCCGTGTTCAACCCTTAGGAGCAGTTCGTAATCCAAAGCCCGTACCAAACCTGCCTGAGTCAGCGAGTAGGAGATGATGTGATCGAGCGTTTTTCGAACAAAGTCCAAACGGCTCATGGCGGTGATCGCCAATGCGATAACGACGGCTGCGAGGATAACCATCAGCGATCCGATGGCATTGCTCCCTTGGACAAACGTGGCAACCATGGTGGCAAGAGCTGAGGTCAGGCCGATGTTACCGACAAGAATCAAATCTCGGATAATGCGACGTCGGACAGGATGGTTGACCACCAACTCAGCTTCTTTGGTCGTAAACCCTACGCCGAAAAAAGCCGAATAACTTTGGAAGCTGGCCGTATCAAAACTCAGGCCGGTCATCATCAGAGCCGTCGTGGCTACTTTGATCGCCAGCAAGGAGAAAAGAGCGATAACGATCAAGGTAACAATCGCAGTCATCTGTCTGTTGGACCTTATTGAAATGGCTCTTGTGGAGAATTTTTTGGCAAAAGGTCATTGTAACTGAGAGTTTTTTAGGCTATCTGAATTGTCGATGATTTCCCCGAAATCAACGGGCTGTTTATCTCACGCCTCAAGCCTGCTCCCATAACCGCTTGGCCCCCCCTCCCCACCAGGGCTTTGGCTGGGGGGGAGGGGGCGGGGGGGGTGAGGGGGATGACCGCGCGTAAGGCTCTTTGGGCAGTAGAGATCAGGCAGTTGGTTTTAGCCCGGAGGGCGGCACTTCTCTGCCGGTGTGCGTAAGCCACCGGACCCTGGCAACAACACAACCATTCTATATTTTTCCGATGCGCAAGCATCTATACCAGATACTTCGCAATTCCATAACTGTCTTATTTAGCAAACACCTGCTAGGTCGCTAAAACTACCACTCACCCCAGTGTGCCGCCCTCCGGGCTTTTGGCGGTGTCACCTTCTTCATGACATCGCTTCGAAGATCCACACAGGTACCACCCATTCTCTCCTGAAAGCGGACAGGCTGGAAGCCTATCCCACGTTCCCGATGGTGGGTTGCGAGGCAAAGCCCGCTTCACCCACCCTACGGCAAGATTCACTTCCAGCGAGAACTTGCCCAAAAAGAAACGCGTCGCCAATGGCGACGCGTTTAGAAGAATCACAAGGGCAAGAGAGCCTAAGAAAAAAGCGTTACTTCTTCCGCCGCCTCTTGGCCACAAGCCCACCCAGACCAAACAGCGTACCGATCACCATCATGCTTGGCTCAGGTACTACGGCGTCTGAATTGTAACTTGCGACACGAAAACCGATTTCGTTGTCCTCGCTGGTAGGGGCCAAGCTGCGGCGAGACGACGACGACAGGTCGCTGAAGCCCTGGATCCAGGAGCCGCCGCGGAACCCCCGAGAATTTGAACCGCTACCATTATTCAGGAGGAAGGAAGTCTCTTCCCATTCGAAGACGTTGCCACCTAGGCCCATCACGCCATACGGACTCAAACCACCGGCGTTTTTCACATCCGCAGGGCCTTGGGCAGCGGTTCGTCCGTAAACTGCCGAACCTACGTCCGTTCCACCCCCAGTTATCGTTGGAGCACTATCGCTACCAGTTGCGTAATCCCAATACTTATTGGATCCTGTTGTCTTATTCGGATCGTAATACGCTGCCTTGTACCACTCGTTGGAGCTCGGCAAAAAGAAATTCGCTCGCTTACTGCGATAAGGGTTTGATGCGTCGTAATCAAGCGTGTCAGCCTCAGTCCATGGGGTGAGGTCAGTGGTTATCGTGCTATTTGCGTAGTTATACGCTGGAGCGAACCCCTTCTGGGTATTAAGCCAGTTGACGAACCGCGCCGCTTCGTTCCATGTAATACCGGTGGCAGGCCTATTAGCTCCATTACCGCCATTGGTCGTCATGTCTTCCAGAGAAATCCCCACGACGCCAGGGTTAGCGTTGTACGCGGTGACCATAGCCCGACTGACCTCGAACGTGTTAATGTCGTAGGTGCGACCCACGGACCCTCCGGGATTCGGGGCACCGGTGGTATCGTGAGCATTGCCGGGATTGCCAATGGGGACAAACTCCATTTGGAAGCTTTGGCCAGTACCAGATCCGCCGAAGGTGACCGTACCGGCATGGCTCGGGGAGGCCAGACTGGCCACAGTCGCCAATGCACCCGCTGCAACACTCAAAACACTCATGCGGGTTGACCGCCAACTCAAGAATCCAACTCGTCTCATCTCAAAACCTCTCAAAAGATACAAACAGGGTAAAGCTATTCTTGCAAATGCTTCGGTTCTCTGTGAGGGCGTGCAGAGGCCGAGGATTCTACCCCCCCCCCTGCACGAACAATGCGTAGAAGCCCTCCCCCCCCCCTGCACGAACAATGCGTAGAAGCCCTCAAAAACGGAACAATTTTCAGAGTAGCACGACTTGTTTGTTGTCCCCGAGGGCATTAGCAGGTGGCTCGTCACATCGCGATACCCAAGCTTCGAAAACGACCCGAGCCCGCTGCAAAACAGCCCTGTTTCCCGGATGGAAACGAAGACTTGGGGGTACGAGAGAATCGAGAAGAACCCACGGAGGTAATCACCGTAATCGCCGCAGCACGGATAGAACACAACCATTCTATATTCTTGGGATGCGCTAGCATCTATACCAAATACTTCGCAATTCCATACCTGTCTTATTTAGCAAACACATGCTAGGTCGGTAAAACTACCACTCACTCCAGTGTGTCGCCCTCCGGGCTTATGGGGTGTCACCTTCTTCATGACGTCGCTTCGAAGATCCACACAGGTACCACCCTTTCTCTCCTGAAGGCAGACAGGCTGGAAGCCTATCCCACGTTCGCGATGTTGGGTTGCGCGGCAAAGCCCGCTCTAAAGTTTCTCTGCCGTTTGCATTGGCAGAAACAATCTACCCTCGAACTTCGGCAGCGATAAGAATCCAAACTTTTCGTAAAAACGGGTCGCAGCATGATCTTTTGAGTCGACAACGATCAGACTTGCCGCAATATCACTAGCGACACGTACACAGCGCGCGATGGCATCCGACAAAAGCAATTCGCCCACGCGTGGAAAGTGGATGTCGCGAGCTAATCGTCCAAGCAGAACAGCGGGAATCTCAGGATAGCGGGGTATCTTCTTGGTCATCGCTTCCGGCAATTCGGAAAGCAAGACCGATGTTGCACAAAGGGTATAGAAGCCAATAACTCGCCTGGGTTCAGCACGATGAACAAGCACAAATACAGCCGACGCTTTACGTTTCACGTCCTGCTTAGCGTACTTCACAAGGTATTCATTAAGGATTGACACGCCACAATCAACTAGTGCTCGGTCATGCTGATTGCCAAGTGGTTCACAAACAAAGTCGCTCATCGACTCTCGACCCGTTTGCGATACTCCTCCATCGCAGTTTTCAACTTTTTATTGGGTTTCTTCGGGGACAGTAATGCCTCGACAAGGATCCTGCTTTGCGCTTGGTCGAGGTGTAGCTTTTCATGCTCTTCGATGACCTTCTTGGCGGCGACTACTATGTGTGCAAGCACGAACTCAGAGACCGTCCGACCGCTGAAAGTCGCAGCTCGCTCGATGAGCTCTTTCTGTTCCTTAGAAACTCTGGTTTCGATTCTAGCTATTTTGGCAGAAGGATTTATCGTCGTCATCGGTTGCTCCTTGGGATGATTCTCATTGTACGGCATTTTCCCGTACATGTCAATTTGCTCTCGATCATCGTGTCATCGGGTCGAGAATTCGACCACAGGCCTGAGCACTTTCGCTTGTCCATGGATAGGCGGTCGCAGGCAAGATCACGCAGGTGGCTGCGTTCCAAGCAGCCGCGTTCTATCATGAAAAGAAAAAGCCCCGTCTGGCTAGAGGGCCGGACGGGGCTTTTGATTCGTTTCTCAAGATCGGCAGAGGTTTAGGCGTGACGAGCCTTCCTCCGTCGGGCGACTATCATTCCAGCCACGTTAAAAGCGGCAATGACGAACATGCCCGGTTCCGGTACTACTTCTGATGACAGCATCTCCACTGTCGCAGTGTAACCGGTCGTATCATAAATGCTCCAGCCGTAATACGGACTACCCTGTGAATTGGATGGAAGCCTGGTCCCGAAGGGGGAACCGTAAGCGCCGTTCGGATCGATTGAAAAGTCGAAGGTTTGACCGGCCGTCAAGTATACCTGCTTGGTTAACGTCTGGTACTGAAACGACGCTGCCGCGGTCGTTTGGTCCCAAGTCTGCAGATCCTTAGAAAGGGTGCCATCTATCCACATCCGCACGCCATCTCGCCGGAAGTCGGGGCCATACCCGTAAGGGGTGTTCAATGGATCGTTTAGCTTTGCATTAAACGTGGCCAAGTATGTTCCCGCCGTCGGAGCGACGAACCGAAGATTGGCGCGACCACCGGAGTTGCTACCTCCGCTGCTGGCGTGACCATTGGCAAATCCGGGGTGCATCTTCGTGGCTTCGACGAAGGACACCGTTTCG
>JAJTEK010000113.1 GCA_021299695.1 Pirellula sp.
TCTGCGATACAGACCAGGGAATGCCTCGTTGCAGGAGCCTTCGGAGGAACTGACGGAAGTCTCCAAGACCCTCGGGGTAGCCCCTGAGAACATCCGCTGGATGATTTCCGACTACAGGAGGATCTTCCGCAGGAGTTGCCGAGTGGGGAATCCTTAGTCGATGCGTAAAGAGGCCCAGCGCAGGGGTCGCAAGTGGACGAAATACAGCAGGCACTCGGAGCTTTTTTACAGCAAGAAATCGGTGGAGTTCGATGTGGAAAACGGCAGGTTCCGAAGAGCTAAGATCCGCGTGAGCACGTCGGAATCGGGCGGCAAGATCACGGCAAGTTAGATGAGTATAAAAGCTTCTGCCTTAGTGAAATCCCGCCAAGCCTGTAATAGGTACGAATGGCACAAAAACAACTAACAAGTCTTTATTGGCTGACAGAACGCTGAAGCACCAGCGACTAGGGCCGTTGCGCTTGGCGGACAAGCTCAGGGTATGACGACTGGGTGATCGACGGCCAAATCTCATCTTTACTCGGCTTCTATCGTTCTTGCGAATCCCTATGGCAAGATCCGCTGGATCTGTCGTGCCGGGCACTTGGTGCTGGTGCTTGGTGTAGGGTTTCTTAGTCCTGAATCTCCGGAAATGTCCTTCTGCTAGAGCCTAAACGCCACAAACTGGCTGGCGGGCGTCGTGAGATCGTCTAACCGCTAGCATTGGTTGGCACCCATCGGAATTGGCCTGCCGTCGGCAGCCAATAGCCAATCGTACCTGGAATGCCATTCGTGCAGTGCCATTCGCGCCAGGCACCTTTGCAAATCGTGCCCGGATGCTAGCAAACTGCTGCCAACCCGGTGCCAGGCACCTGCCTGAGACGCAGCTAGATGCTAGCAATCGGGGGGCCGAGCACCCAGCCGTTGTGCCTGGCACCGATCAGAGGGGGCGGTTTGCTGGCTTTGGATCGGTTTTGATCAGACGGATCGGACCGACTGCTTGAACGAGCGGATGGTGCGTTCGGCGGCACTTTGGGAGTCTGGCAGCGGGAAGACTTCGGCGCTTAGAAATCCGCGGTAGCCGATTTGGCCAAGAGCGTCGATCAGCGGTTGGACCGAAAGGTGACCCGAGCCGACGGCGAGACGATTGGTATCGGCGAAGTGAACATGCCCGATCGCAGTCCCGGCCTTGAGGATCGATTCGACCATATCGGCTTCCTCGATGTTCATATGAAACCAGTCTGCGAGCAATTTGGTGCAGGAGAGTCCACCGATCCGTTCGGTTCCTTGGGCCAGCGTATTGCACTGGTCGGTCTCGTAGCGATTCAGGGGTTCGTAGAGGATCCGCCCCCCGATCGCTTTGGCTTGGGCGTCGAGTCGCTCGAGCCCCTCTCGCAGGAACTCCTTGGCCTGAATCTTGGTCACTCCCGGTCCCGATCTTCCTTGCATCGAGCCGATGATCATTGGAGCCCCCAGTTGCGTGGCCACGACGAGCATGGAGGTCAGAAATTCCATGGCGCGAGTTCGGACTTGTGGGTCGGCGTCGGCCAGCGAGAGTTTGTGCTTCAGCCAACCGGCCCCTGTCCCGACGGCGGCGATTTCCAAGCCGATTTGTTGGGCAAGCGACTTGGCATCGACCGTTTGGAAGTAGTCTGAGTTTGGTGGGAAAATTTCGATCGCGTCGAAACCAAGAAGTTTGGCCGATCGCATGCTTGCCTCGAGCGAACCCCAGTAAACAAACGGTCCGCCCTGGGCTTCGGGGACGGCGGAGAAGGTGATTGAGGATTTTATTTCGGTTTCGTTCATCAATTCTTAGCAGTATCTTCACATTGGTTGGCTGGTCCATTCGTCGGGCTTGAACGAAAATCTCCCCCAACGCGTCGGAACTGGTTATCTTCAAAAGGATACTGGATTCGGGGCTTGGAACAAAGAGAATTATTCGTGGTTGGTCGCACAGGACGGTTTGATTTTGGCGACGAGAGCCGGAGTCGGAAGCCAAGGAGAAAGACGATGCAAAAGACATTTGGGTTCAGGTTGCTCAAGTCCACCGAAAGGATAGTTTTGGTGGGGGCAATGGTCTGCATGGCTGCTTGGTTTCTGAGCTTAGAGGCGAACGGGCAGTTGGCGGTCGATCCTGCTTTGAAGCCTTATCGCTCTGTCCCAGGTGTATCCGGGCAGCTCAAGAGTGTAGGATCCGATTCGATGAATCCGCTGATGTTGCTTTGGACGGAGAAGTTCAAGGGTTACTACAAGGGTGTACGGACCGAGGTCGAGGGTCAAGGTTCATCGAAAGCGATGCCTGCGTTGATCGAGGGAGCTTCAAGTTTTGGTCCCATGAGTCGCGACGCCAAGAGCAATGAAATCGCAGATTTCGAGAAGAAGTTTGGTTATAAGCCGTTGATGATTCCTACGGCGATCGATTTGCTGGCTGTCTATGTACACCGAGACAATCCGCTTAATGAGATATCGTTGCCTCAGCTCGATTCGATCTTTTCGAGCACCCGCAAGCTCGGTGGCGATCCGATCGATCAATGGGGTGATTTGGGTTTGACCGGCAAGTACGAGACGGCCAATGTCGCGATGTTCGGAAGAAACGCAGCCTCGGGGACTTACGGTTTCTTCAAAGAAAAAGTGCTTGGCAATGGCGATTACGGCGATTTGGTCAATGAGCAGCCGGGTAGCACGGCGGTGATTCAATCTGTTGGTGAGAATCCTTTTGCGATCGGCTATAGCGGTGTAGGGTTTAAGACGGCTTCGGTCAAAACGCTTTCGTTGGCGACCAAGCCGGGTCAGAAGGCCTTTGCGCCGACGTCCGAGCATGCCTACAGCGGCGATTACCCGCTGGCAAGGTATTTGTATTTAGCGATTAATCACAAGCCTGGCAGCAAGCTCGATCCGGTACGACGGGAGTTTTTGAGGTTCATATTCAGCCAGGAGGGTCAAGAGTTGGTGATCAAGGAAGGATCATTTCCCGTCGATGCACCTACAGCTGCCAAGGCTTTGAAGTTGCTGGGCATCGACCCTTAGGAACTGTTCTTTAACGATAGTTTGGCGGACATCATCAGCACCCCATCCGAAGGCGAGCAATTGGAATTGAGTCGACGCGTGCATCGTCGCGATCGCTCTTCGCGTCCGGGAGTCTATTGGACGGATCGGATTGCCAAAGCGGTCATCACGATCGGTGGTATCGGAACGATCATCGTGGTCCTTTTGGTGGTCTTGGTACTGTTAGCAAATGTGATTCCTCTGTTTGGCAAAAGTGAGTTGGCATTCGATCGCGAGGTCCGGTTTTCTTCGGCCGAGGGGCGGAATGTTGTTTCCGGTGAAAGCCAGGGGCTTGCTTTTGGAACCGACGAGTATTCCGAGTTGGTTTGGATTGTGCGTCCGGATCAGAGTTTGGATGTTTACAGTTTGGCTGACGGAACGCATCTTGAAAGGATTGTCCCTCCTGAGCAGGTTGGATCTGGAAAAGCGATTCGAGCTTCGGTGGCCAAGTTGGACGAGCAGCATCGTTCGGTGCTTTTGGGGCTTGAGGATGGCTCGGTGCGAGCGATTCTGTGGGCGGTCGAAGTGGGTTATTCATCGATTTCCGACCTTGACCACGAGCTTGCAGGCGCGTTGGGTTCAAGCACTCAGGAATCACCACTCGTACGCGATCGGACTGTCTATCGCATCACATCGCCGGGTTTGGTTCGCAAGGTGAAGTTTGCCGATGCACAGTACTTGGAGCCGATTGCCGTGCACACCAAGCCCATCGAGAGGATCGATTGGGTCTGGACTTCTGACGGATCGCTTTTTGCTTCTTCGCAAAAGGGGACCTGGGCCGCATGCAGTGCGGGTCAAATCGCCGTTGGGAAAATCGAAAGGCAGCTTGGTGGTTTGGGGGGTAAGCCCAAGCAGAGTGTGGAGATATGGCGAGCCGAATCCGGTGGGCTAGGCGAGGATTCGTCGGCCGCTATGAGTCCCGTTGGATTGATGATTAGCGGATTGGAAGACTCGGTGCAAAGTGTCGACTCGAGTGGCAAGGTGGTTCGCTGGGAGCTTGGAGCCAACGGCGTTCTGACCCCGATCGAGCGGTACACGACTCATACGGCGCAGTGGAGTGCGTTGTCGGCCAGTGAGCCGCTGCTTGGGCGTTCGACATGGATGTTGGGAAGTCAGGGAGGTGAGATCGAGGCGGTGTCATTGACGACGAGCGATTCGGGTAGGGATTTGCGAACGATCCATCGCATCTTGTGTTCCAACGCCGCGATCCAATCGATCGCATCGTCTCCGACTCAGCGACTCGTTGCGGTGGCCGACAAGGTGGGTGGATTGAAGATCGTGCATGTGACTTCGGAGCGTCTGTTAGCTCAGTTGGATACCGTCGAATGGGGTGATGAGTATCGAATGCAATTTACGCGTTCAGGCAGGGAGTTGCTCGTATGCAGCGATGAGGGATTCAAGCGGTTTTGGGTGCGGGGGGATTATCCGGAGGCATCGTTTGGGAGTTTCTTTACGCCTCAGTGGTACGAGGGTTATCCCGAGCCGAGTTATGTCTGGCAGAGCAGTACCGGCAGTTCGCAAGGGGAGCCCAAATTGAGTTTGATCCCGTTGATATTCGGGACGCTCAAGGCGACTTTTTATTCGATGCTCATCGCCGCTCCGATCGCGATCTTAGCGGCGATCTTTGGGAGTGAGTTCCTGAGCAACACTTGGAGATCGCGTTTTAAGCCATTGATTGAGCTCATGGCAAGCGTACCGAGTGTTGTTCTTGGGTTTATCGGAGCGATGGTATTGGCACCGATCATGCGGGATTCGCTTTTTGTGGTGTTATTATCGGTCGGAATGATTTTGTTTTTCTTTGTGTTGGCGGCTCACCTTTGGATTTTGATCCCGACCGAGCGGTCGATTCCATGGCGAAGGTTTCGACTGCCGTTGATTTTCATGATTCCACCGCTTGCGATCCTCGTAGCGGTTTGGGTCTCGGGTCCTTTGGAGCGTTGGCTTTTTGGTTCCTCGATGCAGTCATGGCTTAGCGATCCGCAGCAATCGAGTTGGCCAGGTTGGTTTCTGTTGATGATTCCGCTATCGGTCGTGGGGGTTGTTTGGCTCTTTTCTGGACCCATGGCCGGGGCGCTCGATTGGGTATCGCAACGGGCGGGATTCGAGGGTCGGGCCGTGTGGCAGACCTTGCTATTTTTTGTCGCGTCGCTTTCGGTGTTATTCCTGGCGTTTTTTATCGCCACTTTGTTGACTGGATTCGATTGGGATGCGAGGCGTGGATTGCTCGGTGCGTATCAAGAGCGCAACGCCCTGCTGGTTGGCGGCATATTGGGTTTTGCAATCATCCCGTTGGTTTACACATTGGCAGACGATGCCTTGCAATCGGTTCCACAGCATTTGCGGAGCGCTTCGTTGGGGTGCGGTGCGACGGTCTGGCAGACGACGATTCGGGTGGTGGTACCGACTGCGATGAGTGGATTATTCAGCGCCTTGATGATCGGATTTGGGCGTGCGATTGGAGAGACGATGGTGGTCCTCATGGCGGCGGGCAATACACCGCTGATGGACTGGAACCCGTTCAATGGGTACCGCACATTATCGGCGACGCTTGCAACGGAATTGCCTGAGGCGGCCCGGGGTTCGACCCATTACCACACGCTATTTCTGGCGGCTCTGTTATTGTTTGTTTTTACTCTTATTGCGAATACTTGTGCGGAGTGGGTTCGGATGCGATTTCGCAAGCGGGCTTACCAACTATGATTCGATCGAGCATTCGACGTTCTGCGCGGTCGCAGATTTCAGCTCAGGGCGAGCCCATGGTATGGCTCTCCGGTGGGATGTTTGCGATAGCGTGTTTGATGATTGTTTCGCTGCTTGCCTATGTGCTTTGGCAGGGACTCTGGACACTCTGGCCGCGAACTTACTCGATTTATGGTCGAAAAGACGGTACGCTCGTCGGTGGTGAGCTTTACGCGAAAGCGTCGCTTGAGGGCCAGGATACGCTCTATTTACGGACTGGAAATTATGATGTTTCCAATCAGCATTTCGCTTATGTCTCGAGCTCTGAGTTGGTCGAGCCATCCGGTTGGCTCGCCCCGGATTTATGGTTGGTCGAGCGCAAGGAGTGGGGGAATCTGTACGGTTTTCCCAAGCAGCTTTCGTGGTCCCAAGCGGATCCGGAGGATTTTGTTCGAGTGGTTCAGCAGGGGATGCGTCAGACGGCAAAGATCGATCGGGAGTTGGGGCAGGCCAAGAACGAGCTTAAACGGATTGACGAGCAAATCGCCGATGCTCGATTGGGGATCCGGCGTGTGGAGCTGGCTGAGAAGATCGATCTTCAGAAAGCTGCAGAAACCGGATCGCTTGAGGGTTTGAGTCCGTCGGCACAGAAGGCCGTTTCCAATCTTGGGCTGCGAAACCGGCAGGCTGATGAGACGATGGTGGAGATCAACGCTCGGATCGCTGGGCTTGAAGCCCAGCGATCCGAGCGGACATTGGTTTTTGAACTTCCGATCCTCGACCCGCTAGGCACGATCGCGGCCGATTGGACGGACTTGAGGGCTGGTCGTCTGAGGGATCCGACAGCGTTGGCCGAATTGCTCGGTACGGCCAAAGATTCATCGGAACTTTCATTCAACGCAGAGCCGATGGGCGATGGCGGCTTGAGCGAGCCAGGGGTGGAAGATCAGCGGCTTGTGTGCAAGGTGTCGATTGCGGGAGAGCCGGCAAGGCGATTGATGATCCGTCGGTTGGAGGATGGACGAAGTTCGGTTGAAGCGTTTCGGGAGCATTCGATACTTTTGGCGGATATAGTTCGGTTTTTCCCTACCAACCGATTGGGGATTTTCCAGAGGCTTGGGGTTTATGCGAGTCGATGGTGGGAGTTTTTGTCGGGGGACCCGCGAGAGGCGGGAATGGAGGGGGGCTTTTTCCCGGCGATATGGGGTACGGTGGTCATGACGATTGTCATGTCGTTGGCGGTAATGCCTTTTGGGGTATTGGCGGCGTTGTATATGCGGGAGTATGCCAAGAGCGGTTGGTTATTGAGTGTCATACGCATCAGCATCAACAATTTGGCGGGGGTTCCGAGCATTGTCTACGGAGTGTTTGGATTGTCTTTTTTTTGTTACATCGTCGGTGGTTATATCGATGGAGGGCCGATCAAGGCGGGATTTGAGCCTTGGCCGAGCGCCGTTTGGTTTTCAGCTTTGGGTGGATTGGCGATTGTCGGATTGATTGCCTTTGCCATATCGATTTTTTCGGGTCACGCACAATCCCGTCGTTCCCCGTTGCGAACGGTGCTTAGTTGGTCGGGAGGCTTCCTTTGGCTATTTACGCTTGGACTGATCGTATGGTTGTTGGTCAAGTCACCTCATTTTCATGGTTTTTACGAAGCGCAGTTGCCCAACCCGACGTTTGGCAAGGGTTGTCTTTTGTGGGCCGCGTTGACTTTGTCGCTTTTGACTTTGCCGGTGGTGATTGTGGCGACCGAGGAGGCATTGTCAGCGGTTCCGAATTCGCTTCGCGAGGGTTCGTATGCTTGCGGGGCTGGCAAGTGGCAGACGATCCATCGGATTGTTTTGCCGTATGCAAGGCCTGGGATCATCACCGGTTTTATTTTGGCGATGGCCAGAGGGGCAGGGGAGGTCGCACCGATGATGCTCGTCGGTGCGATCCCTTTGGCCACCGAGTTGCCGCTCGATGGTGAGTTTCCATTTTTGCATGGATCGCGATCATTTATGCATTTGGGTTTTCAGATTTATTCGTTGGGTTTTCAGAGTCAGAACAGCGAAGCGGCCAAGCCGATGGTATTCACTGCGACATTGTTGTTGCTTTCGATCGTGACGGTACTGAATCAAACTGCGATCTGGCTTAGAGCTAGTTTGCGCAAGCGGTTTCAATCGAGCCAATTCTAGAAAGTGCATCATGAATAGACTCAAAGCGATCGCTGATGGTCAAACGTTCGAATCGGTGATTCATCAAGAGGTACTTGATCGCGATCCGGTCGTATCGATCCGCGACTTCAGTTTGTTCTATAACCGTAAGCAAGCCTTGTACAACATCACCATGCCGGTGGCCAAAGGGATGGTAACGGCGTTGGTCGGACCGAGTGGTTGTGGCAAGTCGACGTTGTTGCGCAGCGTCAACCGGATGAATGACCTGATCGAGTCGGTGCGTATTGAGGGGGACATGGTTCTCAATGGCGAGTCGATTTTTGCTCCCTCGGTGGATGTCATCGCGTTACGCAAACGGATGGGGATGGTATTCCAGAAGCCGAATCCGTTTCCTATGAGCATCTTCGAGAACGTTGTTTATCCGCTGAGGATTGACGGAGAGCGGGACAAAACCATCTTGATGCAGGTCTGTGAGCAGTCGCTTCGTGGTGCTGCGTTATGGGAGGAGGTCAAGGACCGTCTCAGTGAATCGGGGTTGAGTCTCTCGGGGGGGCAGCAGCAGCGGTTATGCATCGCCAGGGCGATTGCCAGCGACCCTGAGGTTTTGTTGCTCGATGAGCCTTGTTCGGCGCTCGATCCGATCGCTACAGGTAAAATCGAGGACTTGATCGATCGATTGCGGGGCGAGTACTCGATTTTGATCGTCACGCACAACATGCAGCAAGCCTCGCGAATCAGCGATCACACCGCATTTATGTATCTCGGTAGGCTCGTGGAGATGGCCGAAACCTCGACGATTTTTACTAGGCCGAGGCTCAGCGAGACCGAGGATTACGTCACCGGGAGGTTTGGCTAGGTTCGAGTGTGGTTTGGCTGGCCCGTTGCGTTGCAACCCAGATCGATTCGTGGTAGAACCGCAAGGGACCCTGTGTTGTCGGTCGTTTCGGTTCGATCCATGCATCCTTAGAGACCTTTGCCATCGTCCTATGAGTTCCCCACTGTCGGTGCCCGATTCAGGTTTAATCAAGACTGTATGCGGAGTTCAGTCGCATGTGGATTTCGGCAACACCGCTTCAAATCTGCGTCGGATTCTCGACTGGCTGGATCACGAGCAGGTGCAAGGGGCCGACTTGGTGGTCTTTCCCGAGTGCATGCTGAGCGGTTACTGTTTTTCCAGTCTCGAAGAGGCGCTGGCTTCGGCGCAGTCGATACCAGGTCCGGCAACGGATGCGGTCGCGGAGGTTTGCTCGGCCAGGAAACTTCATGTGGTATTTGGACTTTTAGAGATTGGTCCGCGAGGGACGGTTTACAATAGTTGTGTGCTCGTTGGCCCCAAGGGTCTTGTGGCGACTTATCGCAAAGTGCATTTGCCGTATTTGGGGGTGGATCGTTTCACAACGCAGGGAGAGGGGCTTTATCGAGCTGTGCAGGCTGATGCAATGCGAATTGGAATGCATATTTGTTACGACGGCTCGTTCCCTGAGTCATCGAGATGTCTGGCTCTCGATGGAGCGGACTTGTTGGTTCTCCCGACGAACTGGCCACCTGGAGCCGATACCTTTGCAAAGTACCTTCCGAATGCAAGAGCATTGGAAAACAATGTCTACTTTATGAGTGTCAATCGGGTCGGAACCGAGCGTGGTTTTCGCTTCATCGGAAATAGTCGCATCTGCGATCCGAATGGCAATCCGATCTCCGATGCGCCGCATGAGAACGAGCAAGTGCTACGTGCGACGATCGACTGCGCCAAGGCTCGCAACAAGCGTTTGGTTCGCGTTCCTAAGGAGCATGTGATCGATCGCTGGGCCGATCGTCGACCTGCTTATTACGGAGCGATTTCCCAGGCGCATCACCTAGAGCGCAAGATCGATTGAGGTGGGTTTCCCACGATCACTTTTTTTGGCAATGATAGACGATCGCTGGTGGTGCGTTCTTCCAGACGATGGGGCTGATTTCTACCGAGTCAAAATGCTCTTTGAGCAAGCCGCGAAATCGCATACCTGCAGGGAGCCACAGACCGTGAATGTAAGCGAACGTCGAGAATCTGCCTTTGGGTCCGAGGCTATCGAGGACTGCGGCTAGGAGATTGAGTTGAAGTTTCGATGGGAACGCTGCCCAGGGAAGTCCACTGATCAGGGCGTCGAGATGGTCGATCTGTCGAGAATCGCACAGGTGTCGAAGTTCGTGAGCATCGGCATGGACGATGTCGGCCTGAGGAAAGCGGGATTGCAAAAGTTTGACGAATTGACGATCGAGTTCGACCGCAAAGAACACCGTGGTCTTTTGGCGTTGTTGAAGGATCGACTGGGTGATTGGACCGGTCCCTGGGCCTATTTCTGCGAGCGCTCGGGTAGTTTTCCAATCGACATGCCGGAGCAGTTCGTTTGCCAGGTGCACCGAGCTCGGTAGCACCGCCCCGACGGCCCGGGGATGTTTGAAGAATCCCTTGAGGAACTCCATCCTGTCGTTTGGTGGCAAGAGAATACTCCGTGGTAATAACCCTTGAGAGTCCGTGACTTTTCGGAGTCTATGTTATATGCTTTTTGAGACACAAGCGGATTGAGGCGTTCGAGGAAAGGCAGGATCTAGATGAGCAATTCAGAGGGATCAGCACCTACATACCAAACCATGCGTGGGCGAGATTTTCCGACGCTCAGGCAGTTTACTGTCTTTTTGGAGAACCGAGTCGGTCAGTTGCTCGAGGTGGTCCGTCGGCTTGAGATATCGGGGAATCGGATCGTTGGTTTTTCGATCAATGACTCCTCGGACTGCGCTTTGGTTCGATTCGTGTTGCTCAATCCTGAGACAGGGCGAGAGACTTTCGAGCGGGCGGGACTGTCGGTTTTTGAGAGCGATTGTATCGGAGTGGAGTTGCCCGAATCGGGTCAACCGTTTGAGGAGATCTGCATGGCTTTGCTCCAAGCCGAGATCAACATTGTCAGAGCTTTTCCGCTTTTGGGAATCCTATCGGGGGGGGCTGCGGTCGTCATTTCGGTCGACAACACCGAAGCGGCTTTAGAGACGTTGTCACGTAAGGGGCTGCGCCTTTTGCACGAATCGGACTTTCAGGATGCGCAGGACGGCTGAGTCGTTTGCATCGGGGAGTATTGGACAAAGGGCGGCCGATGTTTTCCGATGAGGGGTGGATTTTTGTTCCAAGGTTTGCTGTTTAAGGGCTGAGCGATAAGAATCGGTTGGCCGTCATTTCGGGTAGGGACATCCGCCCGGGCGGATTGGGAACATTGAGCCTCGCGAGCTTAGCGATGTGCTTGGACACTTCGATTTTTGGTTGACTATACAATGCGGAATCTTTCGTCCCGTAAGGGATTTACCCTGGTCGAGCTTTTGGTGGTAATCGCCATCATTGGGGTTTTGGTTGGGTTACTCTTGCCGGCGGTGCAAGCCGCTCGGGAGGCGGCCCGTCGGATGACATGTTCGAACAATCTCAAGCAAATCGGCTTGGCGATGATGAACTACGAGGCGGCGACCAAGCGGATACCGCCTAGCGCTTGCATCAACTCCAAGATTTTGACCAATGCATCTTGGAGCATTCACGGACGGCTTTTGCCATATTTGGAGCAAGACACTTTAGCCCGACAAGTGGACTTGAGTGTCAACTGGAGTGCCTACCCGATTCTCAATTACTACCGAGTCTCGACGTATGTTTGCCCTTCGGACCCTCGTGGGGATATTCCGCGCGACACAGCGGCCACGGGGAGCGTGCATCGGATGTTTTTATATCCGACGACTTATGGGTTTAATCTCGGAACTTGGTTTGTTTACGATCCGAACACGAATATCGGTGGGGATGGGGTGACTCATGCGAATTCGACGTTGAGGCTTGCATCGGTCACCGATGGTCTCAGTCGCACGCTTTGGGCGAGCGAAGTGCATGCTTGGCAAGCTTATACTCGCAACGCTGGTCCGCCGACGACTGCGATGCCGACGACAATAGCCGAGGTGGCTACGATTGCCGATTCGGGGCGCAAGGATCGGATTTTTCCCGATGGCACAGGGACCGGGCGATGCGAATGGACCAATGGGCATGCGCATCACAGTGGATTTACAGTGACACTAGGGCCCAACACGGTGGTTCCCTATTTGTATAACGGAGTGATGTACAACATCGATTACAATTCGCAGGCTGAGGGTTCGAGTTCGACGCGGCCTAGTTATGCCGTTTTGACGTCGCGGAGTTGGCACGGCGGTCTGGTGAATTCTTGTCTGATGGACGGTAGCGTGCAGTCGATCAACAACAACATTGACTTGCAGATTTGGCAAGCTTTGGGAACGCGTGCTAGGTCTGACCGTTCGGACATCGACTAAGAATCTCGCTCGTACTCAGTCCGCCGCGGCGGACTGAGTACGAGTACGACGAAAACTAGATTGCGTCAGGTTCGTCTTTGGAGCGGACTTTGCGCATCCAGACGCTATTGCCTTTGACGTTGTATTGGGCTTGGCTCATGAGTTCGCGGATCAGCAGCACACCGCGTCCCCGGGGTTGATCGAGGCGATCCTCTTCGGTTGGATCGGCGACATTTTCGTGGTCGAACCCATCCCCTTGGTCGGTGACGGTCATTTCGGCGAAGTCATGGTCGACGAGAAACACGACGTGAACTTCTTTGGCCGGGTTTTTTTTGTTGCCGTGTTCGATTGCGTTGACGACGGCTTCTTCGATGGCCATTTGGATGTGGAATACATCTCGACCCTCCCAACCGGCGGCTTCAAGGGCGCTCATCAATTCTTCGATCGATGCGTGCCCTGCATCCAACTCACTTGGGATGACTTTATCGCATTTCCACATTGGCGTAGGGACGTTCATCAGCAATGGTCCTGGGTCAGGGGGCCAGACCTAGAGTTTGAAGGCTGCCAGCCCGGCGGCTTC
>JAJTEK010000114.1 GCA_021299695.1 Pirellula sp.
CTCTACGAATTGCAAGTTCTTTTGGACAAGCAAGCCAAGGAGAACAAGTACCAGAACAAGTCCAACGGTCGAGGGAACTTCGGTGATGATTGATGTTTCCTAACGTTAGGCATCGTTACCTACGGAGCAAAAGCATGACGAGTCATCCGCGACCACACCGAGCGTTCACTCTGGTTGAGCTGCTTGTGAGCATTGCGATCGTTGGGATCCTCGTGGGGTTGCTTTTGCCAGCGATTCAGGGTGCACGAGAAGCGGCTCGAAGGATGCACTGCGGGAACAATCTGCGTCAGATCGGACTTGCTCTGCATCATTTTGTGGATGCTCGAAAGTGCTTTCCCGCTTCGGGTTGGACCATCGCCTCAGCGCAGAATCCATCGGGTGTGTATATCGGTTGGCAAGCGTCTGTGTTGGTGCATTTGGAGCAGGCTCAAGTTGCCGTCGGCTACGATCGCAATAGCCATTGGTGGGCGGATAGGAATTTGCTCCTTGGTCGCATTCCGCTGGCAGTCTACCAGTGTCCATCGACTCCGCAGGTCCAACGGCCAAGTTCCTTGGTGGCCAAACTGCCGCGTCCCTCTTTGGTGCTCGATAGTCCGCTTGGGCCAAGCGACTATGCGGCGCTCATGGGGGTACGTCCGAATATCTCCCCTAGGAATTATCTCGCGAGCGAATCGACAAGATCGGTGATGTACCGCAATTCGTCGACCCGATTTGCCGACATCACCGATGGTTCCTCGCAAACGACGTTGGTTGTCGAGTGCGGTGCAAGACCTGCGGTTTACCGCGATTCGAAACCTATGCGAGATTTAGGGAATGACCAAGGAAACGGGTGGGTAGACAGCGAGGGGGGGTTTAGTTTAGATGGCGCCGATGCGACTGGATCGCGGCAAGGTGTCGGTCCGATTCAGACGCCATTTGCGATGAATCGGACCAATGAGAACGAACCCTACAGCTTTCACCCCGGCGGTTGCCATTTCTTGTACGCCGACGGTCACTGCCAATGGACGGACCAATCGATCGATTTGGCCGTTGCAGCCGCTTTGTGCACACGGGCCGCAGGCGAGATCCCCACGCAGGAGTATCCTTAACGGGCGGATCTTCCGTAGGTCTCCGTCAGTTCGCCTAGCCAATCGGCAAGCTCTTCGGTCAGCATGCCCGCTCGACAGCGCCAAGTCCAATTTCCGACCGTCGTACCCGGGGTGTTCATGCGGGCCTTGGTATCCAACCCCAAGAGGTCTTGGATCGGCGAGATCGCCAAGCATGCGACCGATCGCCAGATCGATCGAATCATGGCTCGATGGATCTGATCGGGCGAGCAATCCAAGTATCGGATGGCGAAGGCCTTTTCTCGGTCGATCTGATCCTGGGTCCGAGTGCTCGATTCGCCTGCCCGGCTGGCATACCAGCCGACAACCGTATCGTTGTCGTGAGTGCCTGTGTAAGCGACGCAGTGGCTTGGGTAGTTATGGGGTAGATCTAGGGAAGAAGCCACCGCGTCACCGAATCCAAACTGCAGAATACGCATTCCGGGGAAGCCGAACGCATCGCGCAGTTGGCGGACCTGGGGGGTGATGAACCCTAGGTCCTCGGCGATCACCGGCAAGACTTGTCCTGGATGCTGATTCAACCCCTGGGAAATCTTGTGGAAAAAATCATGACCCGGCCCGGGCTTCCAGTGTCCTATCTTTGCATCGGAGTACTCAGCCGCAATGGCATAGTAAGACTCAAAGCCTCGGAAGTGATCGATGCGAATCAAATCGCACCAATCCAAGGACTTGCGGAACCTGCGAATCCACCAATCGTAGGCGGTTTGCTGATGCTGATCCCAGCGATAGAGGGGATTGCCCCAACGCTGGCCATTTTCCGAGAAGTAGTCTGGAGGAACTCCAGCGACAATCGTCGGATGTCCTTGATCATCCAATTCGAATAGGTGCTGCTGGGACCAAACGTCGGCACTGTCCATCGACACAAAAATCGGTAGGTCGCCGATGATTCCAATCCCTAGACTCGATGCATACTGGCGCAACTCGTTCCACTGCCGATCGAATACAAACTGCACAAAAGATTCGAAATCGCAGGCACCCTGGAGTTTGCGATGCCAAGCATCCATCGCCTGGGGATCACGCCTTTGGAGTTCGGGTTCCCATTCGTGCCAGGCTCGATCCTGGTGATGGGCTTTGCAAGCGGTGAACAAGCAGTGATCGCCGAGCCAGTCGCGATTGCGATGCCGAAACGCATCGGAGTCTTGGGTCCAATCGGGCCTATGGGTCGGTTGCCTGCGAAAAGCCAGTCTCAATAGCTCCATGCGTCTGGCCGCAAGCTTGGAAAAGTCCACTCGCTCGAGATCCTCTGGGGTGACCCTGGACATCGCATCGTCGAGGTCTTCTTGCTTGAGCAAGCCGTCGCGCACGAGCAATGCGGGGCTGATGAGCAAGGGGTTTCCTGCGAAGGACGATGGAGATTGGTAGGGGGAGTACCCGTACCCGACCGGTCCGGTGGGAAGAATCTGCCACCAGCGTTGGCCGGCTCGATGGAGAAAGCGGAGGAATTCATAAGCTCCCGGGCCGATGTCGCCGGAGCCTAGATCGCCGAGGCTCCAGTGGCCGTCGGTTCCGGGCATCGCGTCTGGGTGGGCGAGTCCTCGGGGGCGAGGGGCTAGGCTAGTGACATGGATAAGCTGTCCGGCAGCTCTGCGAAATAAAGTCTCCATCGAATCGCACTTCCCTGTCCGTTTTAGGACTTTTGACCCAACAGAAACACGTCGGAAAATCTAGAAATCGCAATTTCCGGGACTTCGTGGGAAAGGTATCACATCGCGAATATTCGCCATGCCGGTGGTGTACTGGACCATCCGTTCGAGCCCCAGGCCAAAGCCCGCGTGGGGGACCGTTCCGTACCTGCGAAGGTCTAGGTACCACCAGTAATCCTCTTGCTTTAGGCCGCAGTTTTCAAGCCGTTGGATCAGCACGTCGAGACGCTCCTCACGTTGCGATCCACCGATAATCTCGCCGACACCCGGGACAAGCACGTCCATGGCGGCAACGGTCTTTCCATCGTCGTTGAGCCGCATGTAAAACGATTTGATCTCCTTGGGATAGTTGTACAAGATCAAGGGGCCTTGGACGTGCTCCTCGGTTAAAAAACGCTCGTGTTCGGATTGCAAGTCTGTCCCCCAACTGACTGGGTAATCGAACTTCTTGCCGCTCTTGATAAGTATCTCAACGGCTTCGGTGTAGGTCATGTGGACAAACGGCTTGTCGAGGACCAACTGAAGCGAGGCGAGCAATCCGGGCTGGACACGCTTTTCGAAAAAGTCCATGTCCTCGGCACAATGCTTGAGTGTCTCTCGAATCATGAACTTCAAATAGCGTTCGGCTAAGCCCATGTTGTCGGCGAGTTCATAGAACGCAGCCTCGGGTTCGATCATCCAGAACTCCGAGAGGTGCCTTGAAGTGTTCGAGTTTTCCGCACGAAAGGTTGGTCCGAAGGTGTAGATTTTGCCCAATGCACAAGCGTAAGTTTCACCTTCGAGTTGTCCGCTGACGGTCAAGTAAGCTGGCTTTCCGAAGAAGTCCTTGGAGGAGTCGACCTTTCCTTGGACCGTCGGTAGGTTATCGAGCGGCAGGGTCGTGACTCGGAACATCTGACCGGCACCTTCGCAGTCGCTGGCGGTAATGAGCGGAGTGTGGACCAGCACGAAGCCTTCCTCGTGAAAGAACTCGTGGGTGGCCAAACTGATACGATCCCGGACGCGAGTAACGGCGCCGAAGGTGTTGGTTCGAGGACGTAGGTGGGCCCACTCGCGCAGTTTCTCAAAAGAGTGTTGCTTTTTTTGCAAGGGATAGTCCGTGGCGCTGGCTAGCCCGAGCACTCTTAAACTGCTAGCCGACATTTCGGTGGCTTGGCCCTGGCCTTGGCTCGGCCTGAGTTCTCCGTCGACGATGATACTTGAACCCACCGTCAGGGTCAGAACATCCGACGCGTAGTTGCTCAGTTGAGCATCGGCGATGATTTGAAGATTCCCCATGGAACTTCCATCATTGATTTCGATGAAACTGAAACCACCTTTGCTATCCCGGCGTGTGCGAACCCAGCCGCGAACCTGGGCTCTCTGTCCGGCCGACTCGGCTTGGCGAGCTTTTTGAACGGAAATCCACGGGTTGCTGCTCATTTGATTCTCTAGCAAAAAGGGTCAATCCGGATAGCGTTGATTGGTTACGACTGGCACCGAGATTGTAGCAAATCTTTTAAGATGTTCCCATAGCCGAGAAAACCACAGACCCCGCCGCTTGCGCGTCGGGCGGAGCCATTGAGGACAATGGCTCTACCATGGCAGACCCCGCCGCTTGCGCGTCGGGCGGAGCCATTGAGGACAATGGCTCTACCATGGCAGCCCCCGCCGCTGGGATGGTAGATCGATTGTCCCCAATCGATCGGCGCTTGAAGACAGAGTGGCCGTTGAGAAAAGCAGCCGAGAAAACCACAGACCCCGTCTACTTGACCGAAGCCGAAAGTGGCACGACGTTATCCTTGAGGCGATACACGACGTCCAACTCCGCTCGGGGCTTGGTTGCCAAATCCGTCAAGACGACGATCTTTCCACGCTGTTCGGAGTTGCTTTTTTTGTCGTTGAACGCCGCCGGTTTTGGAGCAAAAACTAGAGACAGTAAATGCATGTCCTTGGACTCCTCGGGTAACTTGGTGCTCGATACATCGAAGTCCTCACTCGAAATTCCAAGGATCCTAAAGGATTCGGTGGCCTTCAGACGGACCAACTTCTTGATCTCTTCCTGCTTGCCGATCGATCCGAGCGAAAAGAGATTCGGTTGGATCGACAAGGAAGGCTCAACGTTGGCGCTGAGTCCCAACGAAAGAGATTTGATATTCAAGTCGTTCGTGTGCAGCGCAATTTCACTCTGCAGCGGCCCGGTCGGTGCCGTTTCGTCCAAGGTCACCTTCAGCCCATAGCGGACTTTCCCACCCTGGCGAAGTTGCTCTTGAATAGCGATCTTCACGTAAGGTAGATCGCTCGTCGCATGGGTCACCTGCCAAGTCGATTTACCAACGTAGTCCAAAGTCACATCGACCTCTTTGGATGTTCCTTCAGACAACTTGCCAAAGCCAACCTCGTTGGGGTTAAAAACCACATCGGATCGGATGTATCCCTTGACCGTCAGTTGAACCTCAGAAAAACTCGGCTTGTCGAACGTCACGGTGATCGTCGCACCGCGCGATCCGGTGTGGGTGGCGGTATTGAATACGGCCAAAATGCAACCGATCTGGCCAGGCTCAACCGTCTCGGTCAAAATGCTCGGTGTGGTGCACCCGCAGGACGTGCGTACACTCCGAACGTGGATCGGGGTGGGATAAGGATTCTCAAAGTAAAATCGATGCTCGGTCTTGGCCGAACGCGCGACGGTTCCGAAATCATGGCTCCGCTCTTTGAATGCGGTCTGAAATTGCTGCCCTAAGGCAGCCGAAAAGCCCATTGCAATCCACATCAACGCCATCAGACTCGCTCTCATTGCAACTCCCCCGTTTGATTCTCTAATCGTTGTTCGACTCGATGCTGTTTCGACTTGGATGTCTCTCTACTGTACCGTCTGGGTAATCGACCTTTTTCGAAAACCTACCGTACTTGGTCACTGCCTCTGCTGCTGCCTCTGCTGCTGCCTCTGCTGCTGCGGTCATCGCCGAAGAGATAGGGTAAGCCTGCGTCGGTCGGACAAGTATCCCCCTAAATAAAGAACGAATTGCAATTTCTGAAAAAAATGATTCGAGTCGCTTCGACTCTTGCTGGTCTAAGCGTTTTGATCGTCAATCTCCCTCCCCTCGAAAAACCGCCGAACTGACAAGGTTTCGCCAAGCGATACAAAGCGAATTTCAATCTTTTTATTGCGACCGATTTCGACTTGCGACCGACAAGCCTGCCTTCACGCTCGACCGAGTGTGGCAGACTAGCAGGAACTCTTGAGGAATTCTCGCTATGACAAACAAAAAGAAAAATCAACCCATCGAAGAATCGTCAACGACGGCACGTCCTAGGATGCTGGTCCTAGTTGTCGTCCTATCGACTGCGATCAGCTCTTGGTACTGGTACCAGCCTTTGTCGGATCCAACGTCTGGGATCGACCCGATGGAAGCTTCGGCCAGCCACTATCCGGAAATGCATCGGACCCTTATCGAGCCTAACACCAACGACTCGAATCCTGTGAGCTCAGCGGAAGTTCCGGTCTATTCGGCACTTCCAGAGGACCTAGTCGGAGAGCGTCAAGTCGCCGTGCGTCCGTTCCAGCCGACGCCACAAGGGACCCTCCGAGAGGTCTTGTCCAAGGAACCCTTGCCGGTGATTCCAATCTCCAGGCCGGATCGGACCCGACCGGACAGCCAGTCTGCTCTGGTCGCGGCCCGCCCTCCCCTTTGGACCACGAGCGATTCGCCAAATGCGGACCCGAATGCGGCTCGGTTTGGCGATTCGATTGCGAGTCGCTCTGGGGCTGCTCTGGGGATGAACGCAAACCCACAATCCAACGATTGGGATCGTCAAAGCCCGTTTCCAGATCGAAGCGCTACGCAAGTTGCCGGTTCGACGACAGCGGGCTCGATCGCGGGCTCCTCAGGCTTGGCCCAAGGAGATCGAATTGTGGCGATCGAGCCTCCACGGCCAGTGACTTCGGCTTGGCCTGACTCGAGTTACAAGCCTGATGCGAGACCGACCGAGGCTTCCTCGATCGCCAAGAGTCAGGCGAATCCTCCCTTGAGAATGCGTACGACGGATAGCCCATTGCTTGCCTCTCAGGGAATTGGGCACAGTGGCAAGATCTCTGTTTCGGATTCTCAGGCCGAGGATTCCAACGGACCTGTTCGGTCCGATGGGGCTGGCTCTCGAAGGACCGTCCCGACGGCATGGTCTAGCGGGCCCTCGGTTTCCCCCCATCGCGATCCAACGGGCAAAAAAAGTGGTGCGGTCATCCGTCAGCCCGCCAAGCCTTAGTTGTCCGACGGCTTTTCCTCGGTCCCGAACTTCTTGATGTACGATTCGGCTTTGGCTTTTTTGCGGGGAGGAATAGGTGGCTGATCGAATTCGATGGATTTTTGGAAGTCTCTGCACGCGAGGGCTTCCTCTTGGCGAGCGATATGGAGCAAGGCTCGGTAGTAGTAGAGCCAAGCGTTCCGAGGTTGGAGTTCTTCGGATTCGCTCAGGGCTGCTTGGGCATCCTCGAACCGTCCGGCAGAGATAAGGGCTCTGGCGTAGTTGTTGAGGTAGTAGGCGAGGTGGTCTTTTTCTTTTTCCCGAGCCATAGAAATGGCTTTTTCCAGATCGATGATGGCAGGCTCGTAGTCACCTAATTCTGCGGCGCATCCACCGCGGCCGTTGAGGGCTTTGGAGGACTCCTTTTCGAGTTTGACGATGACATGGTTGAAATCCTCCCAAGCTTCTGCGAATTGGTCTGAGTACCAGTAGGCTGCAGCCCGTCTTAGGTAACCGGTTTCGTTGTTCGGATCGAGTTCGATGGCTTGGGTAGAAGCTCGGATGGATTCTTCGAACCGGTTTTGGATAAAGGAAATATGTGCCGACATCACAGCGCGGGTGAATTCTGTTTCTTCGGCCGATTCGGGTTGCAGTTGTACCGCCGCATCGAGATCCTCTTGAGATTTCTCCTCGTCCCCTTGCTGCTGGTAGATGGCGCTTCGACCGATCAAAGCGGGAGCAAAATCTGGATCCTCTTTGAGGATCGCATCGAGGTCGCTGAGGGCTTGGTCCATTTTCCCCAATTGGATGTTCAACTGCGCGCGTGAGAACAGGGCCGGGAGCAGATCAGGGCTCGATTGGATGACCTGATTGAGGTCCCTTTCGGCTCCTTTGAGGTCATAGCCGCTCATCGACAAACGCGAGCGATCCATCAAGCATTCTTCGTTGGTCGGATCGAGCGCAAGGGCTTGGTCGAGGAGTTTGAGGGCTCGTTTGCGGTCGCCGAGCGATTCGCTCACCAGAGCACTGCCTCTGAGGGCTTGGATCTCTTTGGGTTCGATTTTAAGAGCTTCGTCGAAATCTGCCCCTGCGCGATCGTATTGGCCGAGCATCAAAAAGTGGTAGCCACGGACGACGAAGGGAATGGCGTGTTCGGAGTCGACTTCGAGGATGGCCGAGAGTTCAGCGACTGCTTCATCGATTCTGCCGAGTTTCGAATAGGTTTGGGAAAGTCGGTACCGAGCAGAGAGGTTGTTCGAGTCGAGTTCGACTGCCCGCAGGAGGAGTTCTAGGGCTTCTTCGTAATCCTGGCAGAGGAATTTCGCGTATCCGTAATCGCTCAGAAGTGCGGTGTTCTCATGACCTTGATCGAGCAGGAATTGCGAGTCGGCGATGGCTCCGTCGGTATCCCCATTTTCGATCCGTATTTCGATGCGTTGTTGTCGAGCGACCGCTAAATCGGGCTGGTTTTCGATGACCCAATCGATGTCTTGGAGGGCTAAGGAGAGTTTACCGGATTCCTTGTAAGCATCAGCGCGGAGGCCATTGAGGATCGGATGCGAGCCGAGTTTCTCGATGCAGTCGGTGAGGTAATCGATCGATTTCTCGATCCCTTCGAGTCGATGGATGATGTAAGCCTTGAGTTGGATAGCTCGAAGATTTGGTCCCTCGTTTTCAATGAACGTGTCGATGTCTTTGAGGGCCCTTTGGTTGTGTCCCTCGAGCATCAGGAGTTTAGCCCTGAGCAAGAGTGAGTTTCCGTGCAGGGGGTTTACTGCAATTGCTGCATCGAGTTCGCGGATCGCACCGGCGGTGTCATCGACCTCCTGAGCGATACTGGCCGCGACGAAGTGAAATTCCTCAGACTTTGGGCCCTCGGGTGCCTTGTCGATGGTTTTTTGTGCTTCCAGGGGAAATCCCATCGAATGTTGAAGATGGGCTAGGAACCCATACCAGTCGGTACCCGCATCGGGGAGTTTGATCAGCGATTGGCAAACGCTTGCTGCCTTTTCAAGCATCCCATTGCGCTGTAGGAACCTCGCATAGCCGAAGAGCAACTCGCGGTCTTGAGGAGATTTTTGCAACAAGTTTTCCCAGCTCGCTTGGGCTTGTTCGTACTTACCCGAGGCGGCCAACAGGTCGGGGATCCCAACGTCCAATCGCCGATTTTCATTCACTGCTTTCTGCCAATACTCAAGGTCCTCGACTTGAATCTGGTTCTCCGGCAGAGCCATCATCTCGGTTGCAAACTCGAGATCTTCGATCGATGCGTCTAGGTCCTTGATGTCATAGAGAAGCTCTTTTGATTCGCTGTCTTTTTGCAGTTCTTGCGCCGGACGCATCGCGCGGACATAGCGTTGGTAGTCCGGATGAGCATCCGGAAGGGTCAATTCGCGAAATTGGCTGGTACCTTCAAGGTTGCAACTTCGGTACATGAGGATGATCGGGGCTCGGACGGGAAATTCCGGCATCGACTGCAGTGCTTTTTCGAGGGCACGGTCGGTTTGCGGCGGAAGCTCGCCGGGTCCGAGCGGTTTTTCAGCGACCTGAGCCAGGGGGAGAACTTGCGTTTGGATGATCCGTTTTCGTCCGGGAAAAAACTGAATCAGTGCTTGGCAGGCGATCGGTGCGTCTTGGAACTGTCGGAGCTTTTGATGGAATGCCGAGTCGATGTATTGGAATACTGCATGGCAAATCGCCAGCGATCCGTCCTCTTCGTTGAGTCCATGCATATCGGATAGAACGTACCCGCGATCAAAAGCGATCAGGCTCGATTGGAAGAGGTTTTTCTCCGCATCGGAGCCCCAGGTTTCGAGTTGGAGCGTGCTGTGCCAGAACAATCGACCTTTGGGATAGGCCTGGAGGAACTTACTAAAAAAAGGACTTTTGGCGACCAGTGCGCGGGTTAATTCTTCGCGAACTTTCGTGTCCTGGGGCTTGCTGCGAAAGTGTCTTTGAAGAAACCAAACTCCCAGAACTGATGCGAGCAAAATCCAAACAAGGGGCAAAGGGGCTTGGAGGCTGTAGGCCAACGCAGCCAGTAGAGCAAGAATCACACCAGCGGCGAAAAAATAGATCGGGCGAACTTGAGGTGTCGCGACGATAGGCGAGAGTCGGCTGCAGGGATCGCAAAGGGACAGCGGAAATGAGCAAGCGAAATGCTCATCGAGAAAAACGACTGTAGCGATCTTTACCGGCGGTCTTTTTTCGCATCGGCAGCAGTGATTCGAGTGCTTGAGACGCTCGAACAGTTCGACCGATTCGTTATAGATCGAGTTGGCATGCAATAGTTCTTCGGTCACCACGCTCACGGGTGGGAA
Source organism: Pirellula sp. (assembly GCA_021299695.1). Classification (GTDB taxonomy): domain Bacteria; phylum Planctomycetota; class Planctomycetia; order Pirellulales; family Pirellulaceae; genus JBKCUI01. Next base: position 10,294 of record JAJTEK010000114.1, read on the forward strand.
ACCGCTGGAGATCTCGGAAGGGGAGTTATATAGAAACTGCATGGAATCGATACGTCAGGGCGTTGGTGTTCTAAAATTCAGTCGATGCTTCGTTTTGCCTCGTTAACCATATACATCGTCCCACATCCTGGACAGAACAGATACCACTCGTAGAAATACGTCTGTCCGGGCTTACGGGCTTTGGGCTTGGGAGTTTTCTTTACCAAATTGCTTGTACATTTTCGACAAGGTGCTCCTTCCGATGGTTCCACCGCAGGGCCTGGATTCAGGGGGATTGGCCTAGAAACCCGGGCTGCTATTTGCGGGTTCAAGGAGCGACTGCTCGATGGGTCTAAGAGGTATCCTTGATCGTCGGCCAAATCGTGTTGCTGAATCGCTGCGACGGCCAACTCATCGCACCGTTCGTTCTCGGCAACCCCCGCGTGACCCTTGACCCAATGGAATCGGATCGAGTGCCGGGCCGAGGCCTCGAGGTAGCGTTTCCATAGATCGACATTTTTGACTGGCTGACCTGGGCTGCGCATCCAGCGGTTCTTTTGCCATCGCAGGACCGAACCGCGTTGGACCGTTTCGACGACATATTTCGAGTCGCTGTAAAGGTTGACCAAGCAGGGCTTCGAGAGAGCCTCGAGCGCGACGATCACCCCCATGAGTTCCATACGGTTGTTGGTCGTGAGACGAAATCCGGCAGATAGTTCTTTGCGATGCTTGCCAGCCATGAGCACAATTCCGTAGCCTCCAGGGCCGGGATTCGGTTCAGCGGCACCGTCGGTATAGATGGTTACCGATGACTTCTCGGCGGCGATCGATTCGTCGGGCACGAAAAACTCCAGTGTCGTATGTAAAAAATTCAGGTCGAAAAAAACTCTTCAGCTCCAGGCGGTCATTGTAGCGACAAAAGCAAGGGTACCATTCGCAAAAAAAAAGGCACGCTTGCGCGTGCCCTTATTTGTTTTGACCCGAGCTTGGAAAGCTCGGGTTTGTCGTTTGAAAGGATCCGGTCGGACCGGAAAGAACTATGCCTTTGGAACGTCGCTGGCCGAAGGAACTGCCGGTGCTGCTGGAACGGCCGGTGCTGCTGGGACGGCTGGTGCTGCTGCTGGAGCGATCGTCGCCGGTGCTGTTGCTGGAGCGATCGTCGCCGGTGCTCCTGGCACAGGAGGCGCGACGGTGGAGCTTTCTACGGTTCCTGCATTGACTGCGGTTCCGCAGTTGGTGCAAGGAGCCGATCCGACGATAACCGACGAGTCGGACATGACGGTTGTACCTGCGCATCCGGTACATCCGGAATCGACAGCAACGCCACCACAACCGGTATCGCAACCGGTGTTGCAAGCAGGAGCGGGAGCGGGTGCACACTGAGGAGCAACCGTTCCGGAGCACTTGGCTCCACGGCGGCCACCGATTTTGCTGAGCAATCCGCCACCGCTGCAGTCCTTGGCGACCGCGCCGCTGCAAGCTGCTTTCTTGGAGTGCAATCGAGCGAAAAGACCGCTTCGACCACCACTGCATCCATTATCTCCACCGCAACCGGCCATCGCGACCGATCCAAATCCCGCTGCAACAAAGGCAACGGCCGACAATACGACTAAACGAAACTGGCTCATAGGAACTTCCTCCCGAGAGAAAAAACTGGGTAAACCACTACCCCGGACTCGATTCTGACAAACCGCACTCCCACCCTAGGGACGCTGTTGAAGTTTGCCGATTGGGGGTTTTGCGTAAACTGTGCAAGATCGAAGGGTACCAAACCACCGGCAGGTGTCAACGACCCTGAAATGCCATGCGGAAAACCAGACGGTGGCTCCTCGGGGACATTCCGGAACCTACTTCCGGACCATGCAGGCCGGACAAAAACCCAAAACTAGTTGCTTCCTGGTCTCAACAAAACCTCATGCATCTGCTAAATTCAAGCTCCAGATATCCATCTAACTCGCCTGCCATTTAGTCCGACAACGGAGATTATTAGCCGTGCTCATGCCGCTTGGGGTTCTTTCCCAGTACATTTTCGGTTCGCTCCTTTTTGTCCTTTCGTTCCTGATTATTGCCATCATTTTGCTTCAACGTGGGCGAGGTGGTGGTTTGACAGGAGCTCTGGGCGGGCTCGGTGGCCAAAGTGCCTTCGGGGTCAAAGCTGGCGATATTTTCACCCGCATCACTGCGGTCTTGGTATTGCTGTGGATTTTCTTCTCGGCACTGGCTGCACGCTGGTACAAAGAAGATAGCTTGGACATCCAAGCCGACACGTCTGCAACGACAAGCATGAGCACCGGTGGCGGGATGGGCGGAACTGCGGAGCTTCCAGCGATTCCGCCCGTGGTATCTCCTGCGACAGCACCGGGAAGTCCAGCACCGGGAAGTCCAGCACCGGGA
>JAJTEK010000016.1 GCA_021299695.1 Pirellula sp.
GAAGTGGGTTGCAGACATAACCTATCTGCCAACTTCCAGTGGGTGGGTCTATCTTGCAGTCGTATTGGACTTGTTCAGCCGCAAGGTGGTGGGCTGGTCCATGAGCAATAGCCTAGCAACGGAGGTGATCACCGCTGCGATGCGCAAAGCGATCCAGGCCAGGAGGCCCTCAGCAGGTACGCTGCTTCATCACAGCGACCGAGGTTGCCAATACACCAGTGAGTCATTCCAGGACCTACTGAGAACATTGCAGATCACCTGCTCGATGAGCCGAACTGGGTGCTGTTATGATAATGCGGTTGCAGAAAGATTCTTCTGGTCGTTGAAGCATGAATGGACCAAATTCGAGAGCTATGGGAATCTCGATGACGCCAAAATATCGGTGTTCAAGTACATCGAAACCTTTTACAATCCAGGGCGTCTCCATCAGACGCTCGAATACCAGTCGGTCGATCAATTCGAGCGAAAACAAAAGATGCCGTTAGTTGCGTAATTACATTTCGCCGGTGTCCGCCAGTCCTGGGCTATCGCAACCAAAAGACTACGACCCTTTAAACTGGAATCAAAAAAAGCTTGCCGCGGCAATGGCAGCTGATCGTGATCCGGGAAAAAACGACGGGGCTGGCGGCAGCGGTTATGGATTCTTCGTTATCGCGGTCAAAAGAAGTGGCAAGTTCGGATTTTATGTGACAGGCTTCATCCAAATCAAAGGCATCGGAGAGAAAGCCACGCGAGCTTTCACATCCTGTATCGTCGCATTCTGAAGGAAAAGCAAAAGGGGACATTCTACTTCACTGCGAGGGGTGAATCCTGGGGACACAGCATCAAGATTCGTAAACGAACGCAACGTCAGGGACAAATTAACGCTGGTAACCCAACAGGAAAATAGAATGTCCCATATTTTCCCTTCCAACGCCTCGAAAAAATCATCGGCTTCGCGCTGCAGCGGGCTTAGCAAAGCAAGGCGAAGGCTCCGCCCTCGACCCTTCAAGGGGGGCCGAGCCCCCTGGACCCTCCGTGTTAGACTATGGCGTGTAATACTCCACATTCCGGCCAGCGAGAACTCCGTTCGCCCACACAATATTCGCACCCGAGATCAGCCTGTACTGGCTCTCCGTAAGCGAGAAGGGTGTGGATCCTACTAAGCGTTGCGCAAACGCCGCCGCCTCGCTGGGGGGACGCAGACGGGTGAGCGCCGACGCTGCGATTCGTCTAAGTGCACTACCCGGCATCGTGTCATAAACATAGCCACCGTGCTCGAACCACATATGCGTTGGCGAACCGTCACCGGCCGCCTGAAAACCGCCATAGAGTGTACCTGCCTGAGCCACGGCAGGTGATATCCGGCATCTGTTCAAGAGGAGGGCCACTTTAGCATCCAAAGTTGCAGCGTGGACTGTTCCCATCGCAATCCCAGTTCCGACTTCGGCGTAATTTTCGTTCACTTCTCTCGAGAGAATGTCGTTCACCCAGCCGTCGATTGCCCAGACATGACATGCACAGCCGTCCAAAAAAGCCATGATTTAGCACTCACTGATAGGGAATTACTGTTTGATAGGGGATTTAATCCCACCAAGCTCGTATCGCTTCTCTACGAGTATAGCTGGTGAATTCGGTGTGTCAATCTCCTGCATTCTGGCCTCTGCTGGCTGGGTGCGCGACCGGGTTTGTATGACTTCTGCGGCGTGCAAAAATGTCAAGGGCCCTTCGGTAGGAAGAATCCTAACGGTGCCACCCACTTTTTGCAATTTTTAGCTTGCCTGATAGATGGCGGGTCGGTAAGCCTGCTATTGAATAATGTCTGTTGAACCGTTGCAACGAATAGGAGAGCAAAAATGTCTAGACCTCTACGTTGTGAAATTTTTAGCTCTGCGAAGGTTTTGATTCTTCACGTCTGTCAGCGCTGCGTTCGCAGGGCATTCTTGAGCGACGTTGGCGATTTCTCGGGAAAAGATTACTCCTACCGCAAAGAGTGGATTCGACAACGAATCGAAAAACTTGCCTCCGTCTTCGCCGTCGATGTTTTGTCTTAAGCGATTCTCTCCAATCACCTGCACTTTGTTTTACGCAATCGGCCCGACGTCGCCGAGACTTGGTGGGATAAGCAAGTCGCTTTGCGTTGGCTTCAGATTTTTCCTGGGAAACGGATCGAAGATCAACTTGGGGATCCTACTACTGCCGATGTGGATGCTCTTGCGAAGGATCCAGAACGATTGGCTTTGGTGCGAAAGAGGCTTTCGGATATCTCTTGGTTTATGCGGGCTCTTTCCGAACCGATTGCTCGAATGGCGAACCGGGACGACGACTGTACGGGTTCTTTTGGGTAGGGACGCTTTTAAACGTGAAGAATTCTGAACGAGGAAGGCCTTGCTTACGTGGCGCACTTTGCCAGAGAGTCACAGTAAGTTACGCCTGGATGTAGCATCATCGAGAATCCTATCCCGTTTTATCATGCGGGGTGTTCTACAGAAAGGTGGTCGGTTGGTCTATGAGTAATAGCCCTGGAACCCATATGATCACCGATACCATGCATCAATCGATTCAGAGTAGGAGACCTCCAGCCGGCACACTACTTCATCACTGTGACAGAGGCTACCAGTCCTGGGCTATCGCAAAAGCCGATGACGCAAAGGACCGTACGATCCTCGCTCTTGAGGCAAAGATCCAGCAGAAGAACGAAGTGGTAGCCGAGCTACCTGCGAGCATTGGCGTATCGATGTCAGCTATCTGTATATATGCGGTACTATCTACTTCATGTACAGCATCTTGGACGGTCGTTCCCGCGCGATGGTTCATTGGGAATTCCCCGAGGATATGCAGGATATTGATATCGAAACGATTGTCCAACGAGGCCGAGAAAAGCACCCCGGTCCAAGACCTCGCGTCATGAAGGATCACGACGCTTGCGGGCAAGCCGAAATCGCTCTATGCCTAGCGAGAACAGAAGGTCGAAGACGCTCGGGAAAGACGAAGACTTCGGCGAGCAGAGGCGATACAAAACGTTGCATGAGTGTCCGGAATCGATTAGATTGAAAGGTAGTTGAGCGGAGGATAGGGCAAAGCTGGGAAGCAATTTCCTGGATTTTGATTACCGCGCCGGCTCAGGTCCAGGATCGAAGGCTTGCGTCATGTGAACCGGCTTGCCGTACTCACTCCCTTTGATTCTGGGGAGAATGCGATAAATCCGAACGCTGGGATCTTGAAGATCTCAAAACAAATTAGTGACCGTTACCCATTCACGATTCATGCCGACAAGATTTGGAAAATACTCATGGCCTTTATCGAAAAACTCAAAGACGGGACAGTATTAAAGGATACAGCTAAAGTGACTGTGAAATGCCCGCAACGCCCCGATAACAAGACTAAAGGTACATACCCCATCGTCGACTGTTCTTCATCTAAAGGACTCATTGAGGATGAAAAAAATAAAATCACCAACGAGAACAATCTTACCGGAACAGTTAATGCTGAAGGAGACTCGTGGATCTTACCGTGGGGTATCAACCAAGTGTGTTGGCTAAAGTTATCAAAGGGGCCAGTTAAATTTTTGACCGCCCAACTCAGTGGCTGCGGGGTCTTGATCGGCGGAGATCGGGGGAGTCCTGTCGTCGTTCACGCGAACGAAAGCGGCGAGAATCTGTCACAAACGATTCACAAAGACGGACTCGCCATGGCCGCCAAAAAGAGAGAGATCTATGATGGTTTGATCCAACCACTGACCGAAGAGATCAAGGGATTCACCAGCGACTATGTGGCGACATGGTATCCAGGCACAAACTACATGGGGCATGGTGCAGTGTTCGGCGTGTACGCCAATTCCACGTGGAAAATCTATGGTCACGCCTGTCATGGAAATCAATCAACAACTGAGCAAATCTGGCCTAAGGACGCTATCCAAAACGAGGCGGTTTCTCGGAACAAAAACCGGTGCAAATGCTGCTACATCACGACTGCAGTGTGCGACACGCTTGGGATGCCGGACGATTGTGACGAACTCACCACGCTGCGTTGGTTCCGTGACGAGGTTATGGAACGAACCCTGGCCGGTCGAAAGGAAGTGGCCGAATATTACAAGATCGCACCGAAGATCGTCAAGGCAATCAACGAACGGCCCGACTCAGACGCTCTCTATCGATGTCTGTACCTGACGTCCATCCATCCAGCCGTTTTGGCCGTTCGTCGTGGACACATGCAGGAAGCGCATGCTTTGTACTGCGAAATGGTGAATTCCTTGAACCGTCTTTTCGGGGCTCGCGTCTCAGAACTCCGTGAGGAGGAAGCGATCGACGCCGAAATGATCGCTCGCGTCAAAAAAATGTTGTCTTGATCTCGAATCGTTGGACGCCCAGCACGCCGCACAGTTCGCCAATCCATCCTCGATAAATAGGGTCGTAGCAATGAAATGCGACGTAAACATCCTCGACATCGTACTCCGGGACAGTCCAGTTGATGTGCCTCACTCGAATGTGCGATAGCCCAGGACTGGAGGACACCGGCGGCGAGTCCTAAACACAAGCCGGAGGAAGTTCAATGTCAACCAATGAAAAGAATCCCTGCGGGACCTGTGATCAAGATTTCATCGATGGAGCTGTCAAGCCAGTCACCGAGGAGTTCCAGGCTGCAAGGCCAAACCAGAAGTGGGTAGCAGACATAACCTATCTGCCAACTTTCAGTGGGTGGGTCTATCTTGAAGTCGTATTGGAATCGTTCAGCCGCAAACTGGTCGATTGTTCCATCACATAATGGGGAAGACGCCGTACATCCGATAGGTCCCTTGGCCGTGATAGGAGTACGATTGGAAATAGAATCGCCAGTCATATCCCGTCCGGATACCAAACACCGTTGCTTGCATGTTTAGGTCCACCGCAAAACGGCGATACAACTGCGGTTCGAGTACAGTGACACCTGCCAGATTTGCCCCGACTCCGTGTGCCACCTGAATCTGCTGACGTTGCAAATGAGCGATACCTCCATGGTTCGCATGCGAAACGAGGCGAGTATGGTTGTTTTGCGCGGGCCCAATCCCAAACGTGCACCCATTTAAGGTTATCGTGAAGCAAAAATCGCCGTGGGTCCCCAGGAGAACGCGGTTCACATTGTCGGTGGCGTAATTACAAATGTAGGCGGGAACCGTGTTATCAGGTGCCGCCGCCCCATTGTTGTTCAGTGCATAGACATCAACCGGAACGCCTGCGGCATTCACCGCGACGGTGACTCCCATGACCGGATTTGGTGGCGCTGGGATAATGGTCACTCAAGATGTACCGGGAGGATTCGGAACATTCTGAATGTAACCCGCTAGTAGCAGGTTGGTTGCCAGCCAATTAAGAATTAGGTCCGGTTGGGCTTGGAGATGAGCAAAATTTGGAAGGGGCACGATACGTCCTGCGAAGGTTGGATGAGAAATAAATCCGACACTAAATACCCAGGGCTTAAGCAATTACTGCCAGGGTCGGTAATCCTGTTTTGGTTCAGCGTGAAATGGATTTCTATTTGATCGACGTTAATCGTAAAGGGGTAACATTCACTAATTTATTTTGAGACCTTCAAGATCCCAGCGTTTGTATTTATCGCATTCTCACCAGAATCGAAGGGAAGGAGTGCGCCAAGCCTGTTCGGTTGACGTTCCCCTTCGATCCTAGACCTGAGTCGGCGCGGTAATCAAACAACCGGGGGTTGCTTCCCAGCAATACCCTACCGTCCGCTCACGGTGTTTAAATCTAATCGATTCCGGACACTTATGCAACGTTTTTTATCGCCTCGCCTCGGATCGCCGAAACCTCTGTCTTTCCTGAGCTGCTTCGAGCTTCTGATCTCGCTGGGCGAAGAGCCCTTTTATCTCGCTAGCGAGTTTCGTATGAGGCCTCTGGTATCCAACGGCACAGCCCACAGGCACGACCTGAACGAGGAGCTCTTTCTCGGTAGGCTGCTAGAGGTCAAAATCGCTATGAGTTCGCTCGATCCGAGAAGTCAGCCGCAGCATGCAAGGCCACATTGCATCGTTTACCGGCATACGTATTCTCTTGCTGGCCCCTCCTTCACAGATCCATATGGCCGGAGCTCATAGTGAACGACCTGACGATCCATGCTGTCTATCATCAGCTCCCAAGAATAGATACAAACGGTTGGCCATTGAAGGACGCTTTCAAGGTCGTCGTTGGTGACGAACGACCAAATGCAAGCCAGCATGCGCGTGGTGACAATCTACGGCAAACGGCCCCTTGCAAGTTTTGACTTCCAAGCCGTCGGGAACACGAACCGGCCGCTGGGATTTCCCCTTGATCGCCGCTCCGTAGACTTGCTTGGTACCGCGTTGTTTGTCGGGACGATATTCAGCAGAAAGCGTGACGGTCGGATGCGAGCGGAAGTCCGTTTTGACGGTGTCGCTGGATGTTTACGAACCCCCAAAGGGGGTAGTGCAAAGCAAATCGTGATCACAACCCGCGGTGGGGTACTACGGATGCGTTGGATGAGCCCGCGAGAATATGCAAGGCTTCAGGGGGCGGATGATTTCCCGTTGGTTGGAACCACGAATCAACAGCTTTTTGGATTTGGCGATGCGGTGTGTGTTCCGGTCATCAAGTGGATAGACGACCGGGTGCTTACTCCTATCGCAGCTTCTCTAGAGCCAGTGCGCAGGTGAGGCGTCATGGGCAACTCTGCAATGGGCACCCTCGCACGATTAGGGTGGACTTCGACATCTTGTTTCCGTGCGTTCCTGCGGTCACGATTCGGGTATCCTATAATTCCAGATCCCATGCACCGGCCAAGTATCCGACGAACAAAGTCCCGAAACTCGTTGCAAGCATGCAAGCGAACATTGCAGTTACGAACAAAATGGCCTGCGCTAAAGTCTTAATGCCCTTCAAGCCACGGGTTCGGAGAAGATAGAAAGGGAATGCGAGAACGAACGCGAATATCAAGCCGAGCCGCATGAGCTTTCCCAAGGAATATTCACGCTGATTTGCATCCACATGACACCAAGTAATACCCAGAACTAAAGCAGGAAGCCCAAGCAAGAAATCAATTACCCTATTACTATTTGGCAGCAAAACTGAAATGATGCCGAGCAATCCTGAGTAGATCAGAAGCTTCAATAGGATGCCGCGTTTCGTGCTAACGCTATCGGGAATTTCCCTTGCTGCGTCGTTCAGTTCGACGCTGGCTGTTGCATCTTCGGCATTAGACATATTCCAAAGTTCCTTTTATTGCGATTACCCACAGATGTTTTCCTTGACTCTCCTCTGGCTAGTCGAAACATCCCAGACAAACTAGTTAAAATCTGCAAGAACTGAACGTTTGGTGTTATATGGTATCATCCGTTTGTGGCGCGGTCAATCATTGGATCGAGTGTCAGGTTGTTTTGGCCTGAGTTCCCAAGATGCAGGCGCGGCACCAACGTGTTCGTACTTGCTGAGGGTTTGCCCTCTACTACTTGATTAAAACGGATCGGCTTCTGATGTCGGATCATCCTGTTTTCGAATCACGAACTTCGACTCGTTCTGCTCGATCCAGTCCCATGCAACATCGGCCAATACTATTTCTTGATACGGTTCGCCATTGTAATCCGAGGACTCGCGTAGAGTGACAAAGCCTCGCGCGGTCAATCGCTTGATACCCAAAGCGAAACCCAAAGTCGTAAAACCAGATCGTTCAACATCATTTTTGACAATATAGGCAGTTATTCCCTCACCAGGAAGCATCACGTTGCCCGCAGCAGAAGCCAGAACAATCAACTCCGGTTGCGATAACCCAGCAACCGGAGCAACCTTCTCATTCTTGCTGATCTCTCTCATCGCGATGTCCCGTTTCGCAAGCGCCTTGAGCCTAGCGGTGATCGCAGACCTGAGCGTGTCAAAATCACTTGGAGCGTCGGCTTGGTATGCCGTGACGGTCCGGTGCTGAATATCGAATGGATACTTTTTTCCTGTGCGCTCTTCGCCACTGAGGCTAGCCCGCCACGGCCGATAGGAATATCCGCAATGTATCGATAACACCGATCGTAGGACCTGTCCGCATTCTATCTGCAATGCTGCAAAATCACCACTGAGCAAGCCGATCCTCTACATGTAGATTCCCATTCACTTTCAGGTTGCTCTCGCCATAGCATTACCGGCACAATCGGCATTGCTTCGTATTTCCAACCCCCAAAACATTCTGCGGATGGATCATGTCCTACACCCAACGATCCAGAACCGATCGATTTGATGCCATGGATCAACGTTCCCCTGTGGCCCTTGCGATCACCTCTGTTTCACTCGTCTTCTTGCTCGCCGGGTTGCAGTCTGCCCAAGCTCAATCCGGACTGGCTCGGATCGATCCTTATGCCCCATCGGCAAATGCAAATGACAAGCCGGATAAACCCGTTTTGGCCGTCGAACGCCCCTGGATGGATGTGCGACCGCGCTACATCAACTCAAAACCCAAAGACTCCTCAAGCTCTGCCAACGGAACCTTAGTCCCAAACTCCGCGATCCCCCAAGAACGCTGGCCTCTCCCATCGACTACCGACCTACTGACTCCCCTTCCAAACTACTCGAATTCGTTCGATCGAAACCTCTTCAAGAACGCGAGTCAGTACTACCACCATCGCTTGCTCTTTGAAGACTACTGGCGCGAACGCTATGGTGTCTCTCATGGCTGCCTGCCTTGCTCATCGGCAATCGGAGCTACCAACCTGTTCCTCGGACAAACAGTTCTCTTGCCAATCCAAGCCGCCAAGACCATTCCTCTAAGATTGATCCCAAACGGGGATGCCGCCCCCTGAAAAACCCCCGATCCCATCGGCCGTCTAAAAAATCGGGCGGAACCATCGAGCCAACCATCGCCGCAGTTGCTCGGCCAGCGGTTGGGGATCGACCGTGATCCTAGCCCAGCCAACACTGCCACTCGGCAAACCAACCTGACTCGATTCCAACTCTGCAAAAACCATATACAGGGTCGTCTCTGTCCATCCTTGCTCAATCTCCGCTGAAGCGACACCCAATTGCCAATCGACCGGGTCGCTTTGCATTCCGCCAACTTCGACAGGATTGCGAGAGATCTCTCGTATCTTCCCGGTTAGAATCCGGCCTGGGGCCATCTCTAAACCAACCCGTACCTTTTGTCCCTCTGTGAGTTGCGGGACGATCGACTGAGGCACGGCCAGAACCGCTTCCATTCGCTCCGGATCACCCACTAGGCAGACCAAGGTCTGACGCTCTAGTTCGCATCCGAGTTGATCGGCCATCAGAGGATTTCGCTCCCAGGTCCTTAAGGCTCTCGGGTCGTCTTTCGGTCCGCGGCGACTTGGAGCCGGAATCACCGTTCCTGCGATCGGTGCTCGCAACTCCAAGGCTTGGGCCTGGTCCCGTAAGCGAATCCTCCGTTGATCCAGATCGTCTAGGATCTGCTGGGCCGAGGGGATCTGGGATGCCATTTGTGGGTTCTGGCTTCGAAGGGCCTCCAATCCTCGCAACCGCATGCGCTGCTGGTGCCACTGCCCCTCGACTTGCTGCAGTTCCTTTTGCACATCTAAATTCTCAAGCTTGGCGATCAGGTCTCCAGTCTGCAACCGTTGCCCAATCGTAGCCGACTCGACCAGTCGGCCAGGGATGGTGACATAGATCCTTGTCGCATCGGCGACTTGCAACGTAGCAGGAACACCGACACGGCACGGCAAGGGTAACCAAAAGAACGCGATCAGCAATCCGGCAGCGATCGCTATAGCCCGCCTCCACCCTTTAGGAGAAATCGAGTTGGCGGCGATGGGATTGCTAAAAAAACGAACGACTCGTCTGATCGGTGCAATGCTAATCCCCGCTAGGCTCAGTACCGCGATCGCATGGGCCAATGGGGTCCAACCGGCAGGTGTCAAAACCCAGTAGACCCAATACAATAGACCGAACAACAAACAAAACTGGTAGGCCACCGACGCCAGACCGTAGAGGGCCAACCAACGCGGTTCCTTCGTATCCTGCGAATCGCTATTCTTTCGGGGCCCGAAAAAAAATCGACGCGAATATTTGCCCAGTGCCGATCGAGACCGCTGCCATAAATTTCTCTCACCTAATAAATCCGATAGGATGAAGTATCCATCGAGTCGCATCAGTGGATTGGCATTGAGCAAAAAGGTACCCAACGAACACACGGCCACGACGTTTAAGCATAGGTTTTGAACCAACCCCGGTTGCAAGTACCACCACAGGAACAAGCACACCGAGGCCAATATCCACTCGGTGGCGATCCCCGCTGAGGCGATCGCCAGTCGATGCCAACGCGACGGTAGAATCCACGAATCGCTCACATCGCAATACAAGCAGGGGGTTCCGGCAAGGATCAACACACCCATCTCCCTGCAATGTCCCCCGACGTGTTTGCAAACCAACGCATGGCCTAATTCATGCATCACCTTCATGATCGCCAGAACGGCAACAAGCCAAAACCAATTCTGTGGCCCTAGCCACTGCTGGATCTGCGGCAATCGCATGCGGATACTTTGCCATTCCCAAACCAGCAATACCAAGGCTGCCATGACCAACAACCCATAGGTCAGCATCGCTGGTTTGGACAACCAAGGCCGGATCCAAGGATATATTCGATCCAGCCAATTGGTCGGGTCGAAACCACCGACGCGAATCGCCAGAGGGCTGGCGAGTTGGCCCCAAAAACGCTCTTTGCGCTGTTGTCGGCTGCGTTGCAAGAGCGTCTCGGCTTGTCCTGCATGGCTCGATAGAACCAAACTGTGGCGGTGCAGTTGAAACAAGAATCGATTCAGCAATTCGATCGGCAACCGCTTCGGGGCAAACCTGGTTTCGAACGCGGATTTCACCATCTGGGGCGTCCATTCTCCATTCAAACAACGCAGGATTTCGAACTCTTCGTCGCTGAATGCAAAGTACCTGGAAGCCACAGGATCTCGAACGACCCACGCACGACTGCTATTCTCAGATTGCTTGAAAATCTGTAGATCGGGTCGCAACTTCAGCGGTATAACATGATTGCTATTTGATTCCAAGGAACTCAACCCCACGGTTTAAGTCTTCAGTCGGAGTCGCTTGAATTGAAGCGGTGTTATTTGGCAGGCCAGAGGATTTTGAGGCTTCCTCGCATCCCCGGCTTGAGTTGCCCAAGTCGGTTGTCAAGGTCGACCCAGAGACGGACTTGTCCGTTGACCGGATCGACCTCAGGGCTGACAAAAACGACGGTTCCCTCGACGGGGGACGTATTGGGTTCCTGATCGATCAGGAACTGCGCTTTTGCTCCTTGGGCTTTGCCATCGATCGATGTTGACTGCGCGAATCCTTCGGCTCTGAGTCGATCGATGCTGACAATTCGAAACAGTTTATCGCCCGGTTTGACCCATTCTCCGGGGCTACGCAAAACGCTTACGACGACTCCGGGCCATGGCGCCGTCACCGACCGGAGCGCGAGGTTTCGCTGAGCGATTGCCAAATCGCTTTTTGTGCGATCCCATTGCAGCCGTTTGAGTTGGTTCTCTTTTTCTTGTTTCTCGAGTTCCAAAAGGGCTTGATCCATCGCTTGCTTGGCCTTGGCCAGCTCCGACTCCGAGACACTGCGAGGTTGCTCTTGGTTGGCTTTTGCCAACCGGGCATGCTCTTCGGTGGCGAATGCAACCGAGAGCTTGGCTGCTCGGATCGCGACATCGTCGATGGCTTGCTGGGCCGCGATGGCTTCCTGGGCGACGGCTTGGTCAACCAGCAGTTTTGCCTCTTGTGGGTCGAGTTCGCCGAGGATTTGTTTTGATTCGACTCGGTCCCCTTCTTGGACTTTGATTTCGCTTAAAACCCCGAGCGACTGAGCGGGCACGTCGACTTGGTCGATGAGTCGCACGATTACCGACTGGACATTCAGGCTGGGAGGCTGTTGGGATCTGATCCATGAGCTTGGCAAAAGAGCAAACCACACGAGCAAGCAGGATGCGAGTCGTGGAGTTCGATGTTGGATCATCGCTTGATTGGACAGCAGGTCGATCCATCCCATGACAAATTCTCCTGGATTAGAGCCAAATCCGCGTTTTGAGGCTATTGTAGATATCGCTGAGCCAAGTCAATCCTATGGGGTACCAACCGCAGTGGATGCTCGCGACGACTTTAGCGCCTGGTCGTGCGTTTGTTTCAGGCAGGTTCAGAGTGGGGGCCAGCGCCAGCAGAGACTCCTTGTATTCAGGATCCCAATCGACCCTTGCGGCCAGTTCTATGAGTTTGGCACGGTAGGATTCTTTTGGCAAGGTTGCCAGTGTGTATCGAACATCCAGCGGGTTGTCCGAGCGCGGCGTTTGAGCGATGAGCTTACTGACATTGCGTCCTTGCACTTTCAATTCCAGGATCCAATCCCCTTGGGTGTCAGCGATGGTCGTTAGGAGTTGTCCACGTTGGACGGGTCGGTTGAGCAATAGATGCTGAGGATCCCAGGTCAAGATCCTGCCGGAGATCGGGGCCGTCAGTGACAAAGCGCGTTGCTGCTTTCGGATGATTTCGAGTTGCTTTTGGAGGCTTGTGCGGAGCTCTTGGAGCTCCTGTTCTTCTGCAGCGATTTGACCGGCGGAGCGAAGATTGCTTTCTGCATCGGAGTTGTTCTCTAGTCGTTCCGAGAGGACAGCAAGGAGTCTTTTCTCGGTGGTTTGGAGTTCCCCTTCGATCTTCTGTTGCTCGAGATCCAACGCGCGGCTGCTTAGTACCAATAGCTTTTGGTTGGATTCGACCCAAGCATCGTGTTGAAATTCGACCGAGACGACTTCGCCGTCTGCGGGAGCATAAAGATCGCGGCGAAGGAGTGGTTGGAGCTGGCCTTCGCATCGCACGCTCACTGGAAGTGGGATCGCACCGGCGGCTAGGAGTGCACCGAAGGCCACGATCCAAGTCTTGGTGGATATGTACGAAGAACGTCCCCAGCCCATGGGTAGGCCTTGAGGAATCCTATTCCAACGAGCAGGGAGCCAAGAGGAAGTTTTTGCAGCATTTTTCCACGCACTGGCAAAGGCTGAGCAAGCAAGTGGGACGAAGCGATCGATCTTTTCAGAGGGGGCGCGGAAGTCTGGTATATGAAAGGATTCAAGCAATAGCGCTCCGAGCAACTCAGGTAGTTGTTTGGTGCTTGAGGCAGTAGAGGGCTCGGTAGGGGATTTGATCAAGTGGACTTCGAACGATTTGGCTTGAGTTTTGTCGGCGTAGTTATCGCAAGCTTCGACAATTTGGGGCGGATGGTTTTCATCCGGCAGGGGATAGCGAAGATTTTCACCGGTTGCTGCGACGGTTTGGATCAGGGATTGCATGGCCATGAGGCTTGCTGCTTTTCGATCGAGGCTATCGACGCCGCTGACGGCTTCAAGGCGAGCTTTGGGATAGACGATCGAGAGGACCGAAGCTCGGTCGCAACCGAGGAACTCCCTAGCATCGTGAGCCAGTTGAAATGTTAAGTTTGAGAAGTCGCTGCAACTGAGCAGTCGCGTAGCGATACGATGGCTCGATTCGTATTCTCTAGGATCGAAATTTCGCGAAGTGAGTTCATTGGCTCGCTTGGCCAACTCCATTTCGCATCGGAGGATCGAAAGCAGTCCGTCCCAAGTTATGTCGTTGGTGGTTTTGGTATCTGGGCGAAAAAGGACTTCTAAGATACCCCACATTCGCTGGTCGCAGATCACTGGGGTAGTTTTTGCAAGCATTTCGTCGGAATTCCAAGCGATGCGTTCGGGACCGAAGGAGTGATTGGTTTGGATCGTTTTTCGGAGGAAGTTCGAGTGTTCTTGGGAGGCTAGTAGTTGGGACCAAGGGAAATTGGATTTTGATTCTGTGTAAAACTCCAATTGAGCTTGGTTGGGTGAGGGGATGACCCAAAAAGCGATCAAAGCCGGTGCGGATATTTTTTGGAGTGCTAGCTCTGCGAGCGACTTGGCTAGGCATTCAGGGCTGAGCCCTTTTGAGCGTAGTTCGGGGAGTTCGGCGAAAAGTGAATCGAGAGGAACGCCGGTAGACACAGTCAGACCTTGGGTAAATTGGGCAAGAGCGAACAATTAAAGAGATTGTAGGGAAAAGCTGGATTGGATACTCAAGAAATGACGAATATACCATATCGTGCAGATGGGAGATGGATGGGTAACCGAACCGCAGGATACAGAGGGAATGATCGATCGAAGGGGGGCCCGATTCGTATCGGTTTGTTTGTTGGCCCTACTGTTAGAGGGCTGTTCGTTTTCGTCTTCGGAGCGGGTCCGGCTGCAAGACAAACGGGAAGTGAACAAGCGTCTGATCGAGCTAACCGAGGCTTCCACGCCTGGATTCGCAGGACCGCCCGTTGAATCTCAGAGTTTAGTTGTTGAAAGGCATGAAGAGCTGGTTGGTTTGGAACCTCATTCGGTCCGCAATTCGAGCGATCCGAACTGGGTGGCACCTGAGGCCTGGGATTTGAAACTGGAGGATGTGATTCAAATCGCTTTGGTCAACTCATCGGTTTTGCGTGATTTTGGGGCTCAGATTGTTCAGTCACCGGGATTGACGCAGACGGTCTATGGGCCTTCGATTCAAGAGACCGATCCTCGATTTGGGGTCGAGGCAGCATTGAGTGCTTTTGATTCCAGGTTGTCGAATGAGTTGTTGATAGAGAAGAATGATCGCGTTCTGAACAATATCTTTTTTGGAAATGGCACGAATCGATTTCGACAGGATCTGGCTCGAAATCAGATGGCGTTGACCAAGCAGTCCGTCACTGGGGCCTTGTACACTTTAAGGCAGAACATTGAGGGAGACTTGAATAATTCCCCGAGCAATTTGATTCAGGGTAGAGCATGGAGTTGGAATTTGGAGGGGGAGATCCGACAACCGCTTCTGCAGGGTGCTGGAGTTGGTTTCAATCGGATAGCAGGGCCGAGCGGGAATATCGGGATTTATAATGGCGTAGTGATTGCGTTACTGAATTCAAAAGTATCGGTCAGTCAGTTTGAGATCGGGCTTCGGGATTACTTGAGCGACGTCGAGAATGCTTATTGGGATCTTCGTCATGCATACGACGACTTGGACAGCAAGGTCGCCTCTCGTGATCGATCTTTAGCGATTTACAGTGCTGTAAGTGCCAGGGCTGCGAGTGGTAGCGTTGGTGCCGAACAGGACAAGCTGCTTCAGGCTGAGGAGCAGTACTTGAGAGCGGAGGAGGCTGTTCAAAATGCGCTGGGTGGGAGGTTATTGATTGGTACGCGGAACTACAATGGAAGTGGGGGAGGCACTTTCCAGGGGACCGGTGGGGTCTATAGTAGCGAACGCCGCTTGCGATCGATCGTTGGGCTACCGGTCAATGACGGCCGTCTGATTCGAACTACGAGTGATCCTCCGATGGCACCGATTGCACGCGATTGGGGTGAGGTTACTTCAAGGGTTCTGGCGTCTCGAACGGAATTGAAACGGCAGCGTACGATCCTTGAGGCAAGGAAACTTGAACTGGTAGCCAGTCGCAATTTTACGAAACCCAGGTTGGATGTCATTGGTCGTTACCGATACCGAGGATTGGGGGAGCAGCTCTTTGATCCCAATGTGGTTGATCCATCGGATCTTACATTGGGGAATACCAATCGGCATGAGATCGCGGCAGGATTGAGTGTGGCTTATCCAGTCGGTACGCGTCAAGCTAGGGTTGGGGTGAGAAACGCACAGCTTCGGATGGCTCGTGAGATGGAGCTCTTAAAAGAGTTGGAGAGACAGATAGTCACGGCCACAAGCAATGCGATCGCCGAGGAGCATAGGGCTTGGGAGTTATTGCGATTAGCCATGAATCGAGCTCGGGTGGCGAGCGAGAATTATCTTATATTGCAATCCAATGCGATGACAGCCACGCGTAACTTTGATGTCAGCGGGATGATCGACTCGGAGCGACGGCTTGCCGAGGCGGAGCTGAATTTACGAAGGGCTCAAATAGACTATGCACTAGCGGTCAAGAACGTGCAGTTCGAGACTGGAACACTCCTAGAATCATTGCGCATCGTAGTGTCGCCCGAGCATTCGGAATCAGGGATAGCGGCGTTAAAGGTTCCAGATAACCCAGAGACTGATCAGTAAAAAACAGGCTGATACGAACCAGCCTGTCCATGCGATGGAACGGTTGATTCGATTTTCCACAAGAGCAGGGGTTGTCCATTCGACGGAGGATTGCTCCGCGACGAGTTTGTCGACCAACACACCGCGGACGAAAGCATTTTGTTCCTTTTTTTCACCGCACGCAGCGAAGTAGCAACCGCTGAAAAGTGGAGCCTTTTCTAGGGGCATGGGAATATCCTCGGCCTCGGAATATCCAAAAACGTCTCCTAGTACCAATCGAAGTCGAGGTTTCAGTTGGTATCTGACCTTACAGACCAACTCATAGAGTCGTCTATTTCCTCGTTGCTGGGGCAGAGTGTCTTGCTCGCGAAACAGGTCTTGGACCCAGTCTTCAAAAATATCGCACAGCACATCGCTGTATTGATTCAGTTGATCGGCATTAGGTATCGATCGGATATCAAATTTGCCACCAAGTCTTCGTGAGAGAAATTCTGGAGGGAGTCTTCGAACCAACTCCTTAAAGCCTCGTTCTTGCTCGAGGCCCAATAAGAGGGCTGTTACTGGGAATTTCAGTCGAAGCGTTTCTTGGATGGTGGATAGATCGTCGTATGCTGCTTGGGAGATTGCAGCTAGTTTGGAACTTCCTAAATGCGTCAGTTGAAAAGGTATCAGAGCAAGCATGCCGTTGATGCCGCAGTGCCCTTTACGGGACTTTTTAAGGATTCGACATAGGTATGCGAGTCGTTGGCAATTTTCGGAGGCATCGAGGTGTTCGGGCAACGCGAGCTTTTTGGGTTTTTTTGGATTTTCAGTCAGAGTTATCCGATTCGGTGCGGGTGCTGCCGCTGGCTCAGTTCGGGCTTCTACGGGTTGAATCTTAGGTAACTCTTTCGTTCTGCTCTGGATTTTATCCGATACGCGGATGGTCGGCAGGTTTGCGATGGAGACGGTAGGGGTGGGTTGATTTGCTGTTTGGGTGTTTTTGAGTTGGTTTTCGATGATCGCCGCTGGTTCACTAATCGCCGGTGCGGTCGGCTTGGGAACCAGGAGCGGGTTGGAGGAATTGGTTCGAGGTTCGATACTTCTTCGTTGGAGCATGTCGGCCGAAATCGTTCCGATTGGGCCGCTTGAGACTGGGCCGCTTGAGGCTGGGCCAGCAGTGTCTGTTTTCTTTGGCGGTTTGTCGTTCGTGGGCGTCGGCTGGCTGATGGACGTATGCTGGACTTTTGCTGATGGCGGAGGTGGAACAGGCGGTTGTGGTGGACCGGATGGTTGGGTTGACTTCGAGGAGGGGATATTCGTCGGGACATTGACGTTGACGTTATTCAAGGCGATTGGCGTGTCGAGTGTCGTTTTACCGAAAAGGTCCATACGTCTTTGAAGGACGCTCAGTGAAGAGACTCCATTGCAAAACAGGTAGATAGCGTTCTCTGAGACATACCATTGCAAGGGTGATTGCACTCCATCGGTCTTGGGGATTCCTTCGACTCGCATGGTCACTTGGGTTGCGCTCATAAGATTGCGCCCTACCACAGTGTCTGGGGAACCGATGATCAGGAAGATAGGTTTATCCGTCAAAGAGACTCCGATGTCTTTCAATGCATCGATTCCAGCGATCCAAGCGCGATCGATATCTGGGAATTGACCTTCGAGCTTCCGCCACCAGATTTTAAGTCCGAGGTAAAGCAATACGGGGATGGCAAATAAAAGTAGGATTTCGAGGAACCAGTGAACCCAGGTGATGACCTCGCGATGGGGGATTTGGAAAGGACCGTAAAGTCTAAGTATCCAGACCAAGATCCACATCAACAGTAGGCAAACAAAAGCAACTGCGGATACTTGTCCGGCTGTGGACTGAGGAACGCTGGCTGCCAGTATCGCAAGAAACTTTTTCCAGAGCTTAAGCATGGTGATTGCCCGACCTTGGTTTAAGGATAGCTACAAACGTCATCGGGCCATAAAAAGGTTCAATCCGTGGTTTAGAATCAAAAAGCAGGCGATAGCGAGGATACTAGCGGCCAGCCAGGGCCAAGCCAGAGACTCTCTTGTAAAAATTGGTTTTGCGGTGTTGACGTTCCGATCGTGAGTAACGTTAGAGGATGCTTCTTTCCACTGCGCATGTGCGGATTTGGCGGCTATTCCAAATTGTTTGGCCCAGTCCTCGAGATCGTAAGGGAGTTTGTATTTTTCGATTAGAGGGCGGCTCAGGCGCGGATCTCTGTAGAGACCTCGAAAGCCCAGAACCACTCCCAAGAAGCTCAGTTGCACGGCGCTGTCGAGATTTTCTGAGCGAGAGCGATTTGAGCGGACAAAATATTGGTCGTTGCATTGTCGGGTGCGAAAAATGGACCACTCGAGCACGTTATCACGCCACCAGTCTTGGCCATCCCAGGCATAGGCCGTCACGAGCATTTCGTCGATCCAGGCCACAAGTAGGTATTTTGCGACGTCCCAATGCTCAGCTTCGGCGATCAGGAGTTTATCTGCTCTTTTCAGCAAATCTTCGATTTTGCGTTTTTCCTCTGCAGGAGAAATCGTGACTCCCTGGTCGATGCGTTCGAGTAGATCGAAGACCTGGAGAAAAACTGGGTCAACTGCTTCAGAAAAGCGAGGGGTCATGGTGCTAGTTTCTGACGGCAAAGAGTGCGAACCTCAGGCGGTTGCGTGTCCCGTCGGAGTTGATGACATCCAAGTGTTGTGCTCCGGATAAATTGTCGTAATTGCGGATGCGCATAGCTACAGATTGCGTTCGACGAATCTCGGACCAACCCGGCGAGTCAAATTCGTCTTGGGCTACGCTAAAGTAGGTCCAATTCTGCCGAGAGGGAAGGTCGAAAATGGTCGTATTCACAGCTTCGATCTTGAGGCCGGACTGGCGCACGTTGAAGAATTCGTCAGCTTGATCGGTGCTCCCGAAGACCCAATACCAATCGTTTGAGTTTTCGATAAGCGACCTTAGATTCATCTCGCTCATTCCACCTCGTTCGATCCCTAAGTACCAGATCCACCCAGGATCGAACCATTCGGGTCCGAGTTGCGTGCACATTTTCGATTCGAGGCCTTCGAAGTTTGCTTGGAGGTACTC
The DNA here is from genome assembly GCA_021299695.1 of Pirellula sp. Classification (GTDB taxonomy): domain Bacteria; phylum Planctomycetota; class Planctomycetia; order Pirellulales; family Pirellulaceae; genus JBKCUI01. The sequence goes on from JAJTEK010000016.1 coordinate 19,108, forward strand.
ATCGAATTTCGTATCGCGGAGTATACGAAGAATCTTTTGTCTGATATCCGCGAATATCCAACCGAGATTGTCGTGATCGTACGGTTCTATCTTAACGGCTGTACGTTCGGGACCAAACAAGGAGATTTGACCAAGGAAACGGGCTAGTTCGAGGTAGGCCGTCATCGGATGAACCCCGAGTGCTGGGGTCAAAACAGATAGCACGCTGTGAGCATCGTTGAGTCTGTCGAGCATGCGGACTCGACCGGAGTTTGCGTCAAGGCCATGTCGACCCGTCATCAACTGTTTTACCGGTTCCTTGAGCGATTCCATCACATCGGAAATCTGATCGCAAACCCCTTGAACATAATGCCGTCGCAGGTAAATCCAAGCTTGCGTTGAGATGACAGGTGGGATGTACGATTCGTCCAGAACAGGAGCCGCATCGCGGTCGATAGCCATCTTGACCTTCGCCAACGGCAAGCACTCGAAACCCTCGGGTCCTTTCCCAGCGACCAATCCAAGGGACAGTTTTCGGACAGCGATTGCCTGCTCGGAGGCTTGTACATTTTCGTCGACAACCATTTGGTCATTCAGAAAAAAACGCCTTTGGTAACTATCTTTAGCATCAGCGACATTGGCTGCACCAAGATTGAGTTTGGGAACCGCCAGTTGAATAAGAATCGAGGTTTCTGCTTGAGCTTTTGCTTTGGGGTCGAAGTATTCCCTCAAGTTTATTTCCAGGTCTTGGCCCTGTTCGAGGCAAACCATGGTTCCATCGCGCATGCGCGCCTCAAGTTGTTCGACGCGAAGAACGTTGTTCGCCAAGGCGTCTCGGCTATAATCGAACGCGTGCAACCCGTATCCGTAGCTATGATCCCAACGTTCAGAGGTATGTTGGTGCTCCGCCCAATATCGATCCGATGCTTGGAGATGCTGGGGGCGTACGAACTGTCCTTGGTGCCAATGAATTGGGGAGTGTCTCATAGATATTGGCTTTGTCTCTAAGCTATAGAGGTTGATTCGATACCATCCAACGAGGGATTTAGCAAACCGCTACCGATCGCATTATGAAGTCCTGTGCCGATACTGCAACCAGTTACGACCAGATTCCCTACGTAAGCTACCCAATTTTTCACAGCCATCCTAGAAATCTCGCCGCTGTCGCGAGATTTTTTGGATTGCAGGTAGCCGCATTGGATCAAGCTCGGGTGCTAGAAATCGGCTGCTCGACCGGCGGAAACCTGATTCCCTGGGCTTGCCAATACCCAAATTCGGTTTTTGTGGGACTCGATGCATCGAGCCGGCAGATTGCGATGGCCAAAGGAGAATCCGATGCGCTTGAGCTGAACAATATCCGTTTCTATGCTAGCGACGTTCTCGATTACACCAATACGGATGGACCCTTCGACTACATCATTTGCCACGGTGTGTATTCATGGGTCGCGCCGAATGTTCAGGAGAGAATCCTAAGTTTGTGCCGCGAGAACTTAGCCTCAACGGGTGTGTGTTACATCAGCTACAACACCTATCCAGGCTGGTTTCTCCGCCAAGGGATTCGTGAAATGATGAGGTACCATGCCGGGAGTTTCACCTCCGAGACGGAAAAAATCGAACAGTCCAGGGCCTTGTTGAACTTTCTGACTACCGCATCAAGCAGTGAAAGCAGCACCTATCAAAAGCTGCTTACGGATGAGCTCGAAGTCATCAGAGCCTGTGATGACAGCTACCTTTATCATGAACATCTTGAGGCCTGCAACGCGCCAATCTACTTCCACGAGTTCATCTCTAGATCGCAAAGCCAAGGTCTTAGGTTTCTTGGAGAAGCGCAAGTCTCGAGCATGTTTCCAAACGAGTTCCAAGAAGATGTGCAAGGAACGCTTCAGCGCATCGCCAATGATCTGATTCAGTACGAACAATACATGGACTTTCTAAGGAATCGACGATTTCGGCAATCGCTTTTGGTTCAGAAAGAAGCGCAACCAAACCGAGCACTCAATCACGAGTCCGTGCTGGGATTGGTGATTTCTGCCGATATCAAGAAGTCATCCAGTCCCGATCAATCTGGGGGCCTGCAGGAGGTCGCTTTTCAACATGCCAATGGGAAGGTTTTACGAGTGACCAAGGGTTTGGTTTCCGATGCTTTCGAAATTCTGGCATCTATTTGGCCACGTGAGATCGCATTTGACGATCTGTGGGAATCGGCCAAAAAAAGGTCGGATTCAACCGTCGATGCATCGCAGCTTAGCAAATCGGAGTTCGCCATCGCGATTTTGAAGTGCTACAGCCAAGGCTTGGTCGAATTATTCGCAAGCTCGCAAACCTATAGCTTTAGCGATACAGCGCCATCTGCTCCAAGGACAACGCGCTGGATCCAGCGACAAGCCGCTTTGGGCTCTATCGTAACGAACTTAAGACACCAGTCGGTAAGAATTGGGCTATTCGAAAAGGAGCTACTTCAAAGGGTCGATGGCGAATGCTCCGTCAGGGAACTGGTAAGTCGGATTTCAAGCGGTCCCAAGGCCGATGAGATTGCCAGTTCGGTCGAGTTTCAGGCATTTGCTCCAGATTGGCACAGATTCGCTCAAGCCAGTTTTGAGAAACTCCAGAAAGCATCCCTTTTTTGTTCCTGAGTTCCAAATTACAATCTATTGCTCTTTAGTTTAGAAGTACAGATTCAAAATTGTCTTTCGCTTTCGGGAGTCGTAAATGGGCAAGCCTGCTGCAAGATTGGGTGACATGGTGCTACAAGATGGCCCACATTGCCATGCACCTATCCATCCACCAGCACCTGTGCCGACCCCGGTACCTCATCCTCCTATGCCCCTGAACATCATCAAAGGGCTCCCGACAGTATTGATTGGCGGTCAACCTGCAGCACGCTCGACGGACATGACCTCTCCTTGCATGTTGGCTGGATGTGTGCCGGGTGGTCCTGGAATCATCACGCTCGGTTCGATGACAGTGCTTATCGGTAACTTGCCCGCGGCTCGGGTTGCGGACATGACGATGCATGCAAGTTGTGTTGCTCCCCTACCGATGCCCACTGGTAAGGTTTTGCCACCTGGTTGTCCGACAGTTATGATTGGTGGATAGACCGAATCCATGCGACGCAGCCACCTCGATCTTTTCGCACCTAATTGTCCGGTTTGCAAACATCTCTTCAATCGAAATAGTTCGCTGCAGCTCGTCCACATTTTCGAATCCGATCAAGACCACGTGATCGAAGGATCGTTGCATTGCAGCGACATCAACTGCCAGTCGGAGTTTCCAATCATCGATGGAATCCCGATTCTTGTGCCAAACCTACGCGAGTTTATCGCCGGTAGCGCGTCGGTGATTCTCTCAAGACAGGATCTTTCCGAGTCCACAGTCAGCCTGATCGGAGATTGCTGCGGGAACAATAGCTCGATGGGCACTACTAGGCAACACCTGAGTTCTTATGCTTTTGATCATTACCAAGATTTTAAAGCCGGAGACCCAAATGTCCCTGTTACAAGTTCCATCGTCGATCTGCTGGAAAAGGGGCTTGAAGACCTTGCTCCTTTGCCAGCGGGCCCGATCTTGGATGTTGGATGTTCGGTGGGTAGAACCTCTTTTGAACTGGCTCAGAGATTTCGAACGCCAGTACTTGGAATCGATCTGAACTTCTCGATGTTACGCTGCGCTCACCAGATTTTGAGGGAGAGAAAGATCGACTACGATTTGCGAAGGGTCGGAGGCGTCTACGATCGAATTAGTCATCCGGTGCAATTCGAAAACTCCGAATTAGTGGACTTCTGGATCTGTGATGCCATGGCTCTCCCTTTTGGTGAGGGGATTTCTCCGTTCGTCAATTGCCTGAATGTTCTGGATTGCGTTAGTTCCCCTCTGAATTTGCTGATTTCCATCGCTAGAGTGATGCAATTTGGAGGTTCGATTCTTCTTTCGAGCCCTTACGATTGGTCGCCGTCGGCAACACCGGTAGAAGCTTGGATAGGTGGCCACTCCCAGCGTTCCGTAAACCAAGGTCGAAGTGAAGCTCAGTTAGACCAGGTGCTCAGCACGATAGGGAACCTATTGAACTGCAAACTAACGGTACAGCAGCAAACCAACTCGAACTGGCGTGTGCGTTTGCACGAGCGCTGCAGTGTGGATTACGACTGCCATCTGCTGTCCATCCAGAAACAAACTGCCCAAAGAATGGAATGTCTCGGCGAAATGAACGTTCAGCTCTAAGGTCTTATTGCTGTATTGGCTGCAGGTAACCGACTCTTTTGGATAGGGATTTCAATCTCTATTGGTTCGCATGTCAACGATAGGAGTTTTGGGATCTCCCATTCCAGATTGCTTATAGCAATTTTTGTGCGATCCCGATCAATCTTTCGATTTGTCCGAAACGTGTGAATCGCAATTTTGCTTTGCTGATCAAATTGCCGATCGACCGTTACGATATGGTCTTGGGAGGTACCCATCAAGTTTGTCTTTAGAGACATCACATCGACTGCTTTGGAATCTGTTGTCAATCGGATTTCAAGAATATCGCCATCACTTGAATTGTTCGACTCGACACTTCTTGCTTTTAGCTTGACCCCCTTGGCTACCATTTGCCAGTCTTGCATGGCCGTTTGCAAGTCAAGAGAAATCATGAGGGGTTGGGTTCGCTGACCTAAGTTTAGAATTTCAACGGGTGCTGGCAGGCTCTCGAACGGATCTTGAATCCTTTGGCTTTTGAAATCCTTACTGAATTGCGATTGAATGTGAACTTTTGCGTTGGAACTCCCTGCTGGCCAACCACGTACCCGCAAATGAGTCACGGGAACGCCTAGTCCTTTTTCGAATGAACGGTCATAAAAAACAACACGATTCGTGGGCGACTCGCTAGATCCATCCACAGGCGTCAATGTTATCCAAATGGCGTCTGGTCTTCTGCTGAACCGCCAATCGACTAGGTCTGGATTGGTAGCATTAGGTTCATCCCAGGTATCTTGCCACGATATCGGGATACTCAGTTGCCCTTCCTCGGACCACTGCGGTTGATGCACTCGAACGACTTTCTTGGTTGGCTTGCCAGAGGCGTCCAACATGACTTGAGTGGCGACCACATTTTCATGATATGGTTTTGCTAGGAGTCGCTTTTTATCGATATCGGCAGACAGAGAGATGCTCTCTCCGCCCTCAAGCCAGATTGGTTCGGTCAAGTCGTTCTGGTCTTGGGTTGACTGGCCGGCGGATTTGCCACTTCTGGGATTCTTGTAACGAACCTGCATCGCTTCGCCGGTGGCTTCCGGTACTTGGATCTGCGATGTTCTACTGGAGGGAACCCAGAGAGCATCTTTTATCTCCAGTGGGCCGTCGGCTAGGTTTGAAACCTCAAAGGAGCCAACTCGAAGCAACTTTTGGATTGCATCCAGTAAATCCTGTTGGCCTTGGATCGTTTCAAAGGACCCACCAGTTGCTTGCGTGAGCGATTCGAGTTCGGATATTTCACGAGAGTGCTTGACTCGATCCATACCGATGCCAAAGACATGCACCGGCACTGGCGTTTTCTGATACGTTCGAAGTACATCCGCGATCGTCGTGGGACTTACATTCTCTGTTGAATCAACGAACTGATAGTTCGTTCCGTCAGTAAGCAAAATGATGCGAGAGTTTTCATGGCTCTCCTGCGAAGGGAATTCCTGAAGGGCTCGATCGATCGCCAAATACAATGGGGACTGGCCCCAAGCGTCAACGTTCGAGATGCGTGCAATGAGCGTTTTTGCCCGGCCCACATTCATCTCAGTGAGAGAAGAAAGCGTTTCGATGTCTATGCTTGGTGTCAACTCTTCCCCGGGTTCAAACTTGACACCTGGGCGTTTCAGCAATTCGATAGGCGCCCGTCGGCTCCATCCGATTCGGTTTCCCACCACATGCAAGCCGACTTGATTATCCCCTCGATATGCCAACCTCAAAAGAAGATCTGCGAGCGTCTTCTTAGCGATATCGATTTTCCTAGAACTTTTTGCATCCTTTCCAGCGATCAAATCTCCCATGCTGTTGGAACAATCAAGAATGATGTTCACTGAAAGTTTTTTAGAGGTGTCGTGCACGCAAACAGTGCTTTCCGTTGCACGTTCGAATTCCGTACGAGTCACGTAACCACCGATCTTTTGAAATGGAATCGGGGCACGGATCTCGTGCCCACGAAAACGTAGTGCTCCCACCAGAGAATCTCTTGGGTGTAATTCCAGTTGACTAAGACGAAAATCGAGCCTGTTGTCCACTCCTAGTGGAAGCGATCTCCCAACGGAAATGTTGGGCTCGATCTCAGCGGAGTTCGATTTCATAATTCCAATGAGTGCAAGCGTTGAGCTTGGGTAGATTCTCCCGTGGCCTAAATCTTCGTTTAAATGCGCAGTCAACGAAGTTTCTAGTGAATTATCGGAGTTGATTTTACTGTCGAGTGCGGGATCAAGTTCGCACCATGAGTTGGCTAAAATTTTTAACTGGTCAGATCGATCGCGATACACTTGGATCTTCTTGCTGTATTCCATTGAGTAAGGAACACTATCCTGATTGTCAACGATCTGTGTAGCGCTGTCACAAAAATGATCGGTTAACAGCTCAAAGTAGGTTTTCGAATCACCAGCGGATCCCCAGAAATCCTCCATGCTACGTTCCGCGGACCACAGTAGCCAATCCAATTGATTGCGTCTGAGATCTGCGGTGAGGAAATCTTCCTTGATATCCCAAAAACCAAGGGAGTAGCACCATCGTTGAAGTCTCGCGTCGGCGATCCTGTTGGATTCACCATTCGTCTCGGGCGTGGCGTTTGAATCAATTCCTTGAGAACATTTGCCCATGGTCCAACCAAGCCTAGTCGACCATTTGTTACGGATTGGTGAGGAATTGATCAGTCGGAAAAGAATTGGATTGATGCTCGGATCGTCCTGTCTGCGAGTTTTGTTGTCATTGGTATCTCCAGCGCCATCCAAGAGCGTTGAATCCGGCAAGTGGCCATCACGCGATTCAAGCCTATTTGCACTATATCGAAGCGCCCTAAGACTTTCCCTTGATTTAATCGGTGTCATTGGGTTTTCGATGAAATAATCGATCTCTTGTATGCTCTTGCATGCAAGATCCGACGGGGTTTTCGACAAATCAAGAGCCTGTTCCACAAAAGCTTTTTCAAGGCGCTCATAGTTATTCGAAAGGAGCTTTTCTCGATGTTGTTCGATATTGTTTAATTCCGTACGGATTTGCTCAAGGGTCCATTGCGGATCAGGACCTTGGCTGAGCTTGCGCTCATGCTCATCGAGCGACGCAAGAAGCGGTTCCAACTCTTTAGCGACCAGGGATCGCTTCAACTCTGCTGTTCCGTTACGGATCGTTGGGTTGGTCAGCCAATCGGAAAGTTCCGGCAGTGTTGCGGCCAATTGATGCTGCAGCTTGACCTGTTCAATCAGCGATTGATAGGAGCTTTCAAGCAGCCCTAATTGCTCCTCGAATTCCAGGGCGGTAGGGTTTTCCCTCCAGAGGCTCCAAGGGAATGAGATCGAGAAATCTTCGGCGCTCCTTCGAACGCGATCCGAAGAAACAAACAAGGAACGAATCCAATCGTGCGCGTCTTCAATGGATAACCGGGAGTTGAAAGCCCTCGGCACTGCAAGCCTCTCGAGTCGTTCTTGCGCTCGAAGGAGGGGGATTGGGGACTGTGGTAGATTGGATTTATCAAGAGAAAGATTTCGCTGCCACATTTTCAGAAACTGGAGGGATTTATTTCTGTTGTTCAGGGGAGCGGCGAGAGCAAGTTCCCCAAGAGATTCCGTTACACGATCAGCCGATTCCGTTGAAGATAGCAATTCCATGTACCGATCTATAAGATTTTTCTCATCCTTGTATTCGAGACCGAAATAACGGCACCAAGGTCCATAATCCGGATGTTCGACCTTGAGCGGCAATGGAGCTCTTTTTGAGAACGGGAGCAAAAACGCCTTCTGGTCATTGGAAATTGGATTCGAATCGAGAGTATCTAGAAGTTCATCAATTCGCCGATCCACTTCCCGATAGACTTTGTTGCAGAGGCTCTCGTAGTCTTTCCCCGCTCTAGACCATCTTTCAAGTGCCTGTATTTTTCTTTCTGTCAAATGCCATTCTTTTGGTTCATACGAATACAGGTGATGACTTCTCAAGTTTTCCCAGCGACTCCAAAGTTGATTGATTTGCGAGTCGGTAAGTGTTTGGTTGGTTTTGGACTCCTTGAGATTTACGGATTGCTTGATTCGCCAGTCATCTTCTTGTATTGTATTGGCAATTTTGAAATTGATCTCATCACTGGTTCTAATCAGCTTGGGGGTCTGTCCTGTTGAACGGTAATGCGCTGCCCAACTTGACACACCGTTAGACAATTGGTTGTAGAACTCATCTAGGTCGATCCAATCATCGAGATTTTTGTCAGAACTTTTTTCAAGGGCTTGGTACGTCTGTTGAGCAAAAATAGAGCCGTTATTGAAAGGCCTTGGATCGCTATTTTCTCCCGCATCGCATGCGAGTATCACTGCCATGTGATCATTGATGTGTTGGGATATTTCATTACCAAGATGATCGGAGACGTCGTTACAAAAAAGCCCCATAGGAATGGATCTTTGTAACCTTGTGCAGTCCATTAGAACAAGGACATTATGATCTTCAGTTAACACCTTTATCTGATCGAAAAAACAACTTACTTTGATCAATTCCTTTTGTCGATCGATCGAGCCCAAAGGTGGAAGGAGGAAGCAGGCTAATTTTTTTTGCTGATCTTGCTGTTTTTCTTCCGAATCCTCGTCCGGAAGGATCACCCCATGCATACTTATCCAGATGATCAATGGATCGCTTTTTCCCCATCCGGAAAATCGATTATCAACAATTTTCAATTGCGAGAAAAAACTGTCTCTATTCGATACCCTTCTCTCTCGATTGAGGATACTTAGCGATCGGTTATCGAAAAGGGAAAACCTTGCAGCATCTTCGGCGAGAAATGCTAAGGGGGGGATAGCTGGGTTTTCGTAAGCAGCCGCATTGAGCAGCAGCATCGGTGTTTTTCTTGGAGCAAGAGCAAGAAACATGCCGTAGAAAATCATCGCTAGAGCAACCAACCCTAGACTGGCAAAGCCAAGGATCCAATAAGCGAGTCGGTTCGATGCCTGACGATGAAATCCTGTCGATGACTTCGACTTCCATTGAGCGGAAAAATTTTCGGGAAGTTCAGGCTGAATTTCGGACATCGCAACCCTACGGTTCACGTAATTTCGAAGCAACGATTACTCTTTTGGTTTCTCGACGCTAGGGCCTTCCTCAGGTTCGGAACTCTCTGGTGATGGACACGGGGATCCGCAGGCGCACAAGGCTATCCGAGCCATTCTCCTGACTCTAGCGGATTGCTCGAGATGGCCGCCGCAGTTGTCTGAATCATACGCAATTTTCCGTAACTTTTCCACAATTTTCTCCGAGCAGCAGCTTCCGTTACAGCAAGTCCGACAAGGTCCCCCTGCTGCTTTACGAATGGCACTTACGCTTGCAAACCTGACGGACTCGTTGCAATCGTCCATCGCCGCCAAAAGGGCCATTTCGGTGTCCGGATAGCATTTTCCGCATCCGAGACTCGCAAGAAAATTGATGGCTTTGACCTTTTGCGGTGCTTGATCCTGCTCAGCCTTTGCTTCTGCTGCCGCCTTGACGGAGGGATTTGCATCCTCCTTCATATTTGCCGGATCGGTAAGGGCGAGCATTGGCGGTCGGGCTTCCAAACCCGGGAATCGAGCTCCCAGCCTATTTCGGATCCTTTGACACCCGGTACCGACGCATGAAGATAACCCCGTAAGTCCCAAGAACTGTGGTAGGGACGCTTGTGGTGTGGCAGGCGGCGCAATTGCGACAATCGTGGTCGCTCCCGCTTGCGCAGAGGATGGTGCAAGAGGAGTGGTGCCAGCAGTTGGCATTTGCGCACAACCTACCAAAAAAAGCAAAAGAAGAACCATTCCATAAAGAGCTTTCGCATTTGGGGGCTTATTGCTCGTGGGCGATCGCATGCTATCTTACTCCCTGGTCCTGACCTTCTTAGTAGAACCGAAATCCACACTCGCTCAAGATCGTCAAATAGAAGTGCTTTGATTGATCAAAAACGCCTTGAATCGAGCAATATTCAGGTTAAAAAAGATAGCCATCTATCAGTCTAGCGAGGCGCCTTGTCGGTGGACAAATCCTGGTTGATACTAGGCGATTTCGGGTCGCTCAAATCCAATTCCTGCTCAGTAAGAATAACCTTATTGTTGATTACGAGCTTTACTTTCGCTGTGTATTTTCCTTTTTGAATCCCCTCGAGCAGATAGCTACCAGTTGGTTTAATATTCGCTTTGATCTCCTTGGGTTTCGTTTTCACCCCTGGTTTTGTTTCAGCGATGAGAGTCACAGTGCCACTGTCGACCGGTTTCCCCCGATGCAAAACTCGTCCGTAGAGTTTTAATGTCTTTTCGATCTCGGATTTCCCTTTGGCGATAACCGTGATCGATGGTAGTCTGGAATTAAGTGCATTTCCAACCGCATCGGTCAATCGGACAAACAACTGCAATTTGGCAGCTTTTTCTCCGACACCAAGAGAGCACTTCCATATATTCTCCGCATCAAAAGTCGCTGGGGTCCACTCGGCATCCGCCGGCGGCTCATCGATGTCCGCACCAATCGCAACCATCTCGACAGAGGCCACTCCTGAGCCTTTGTCTGCGACGCAGATTTTCAGCTCCAGCGTATCATCGACCGAGACGATTCGAGTGCTAGGGGATAGTTCCAAGGATTCAATGGTTGGAGGCTGTGTATCGATGAACAAGGGTACAGATCGGATCGGCTTTATCAATCCGTCTTTTTCAATACTCGCGACAAGTCGAGTCGGACGATCATAGAGGGCGTCCGATGGAAAGCTAAGTTGAAAATCAGAAACATGCGAATCAATTCTCACTGTCCCGGGAATTGGCAATACCGTCAAGTCCAGTGCCGTTTGGCGATCGTCGGTTATCTTTGCTATGCCAACGGGCTCGAAACCGTTCTCGATCGATTCTTGAACGACCGATACACCGTACCCCTTGGTCTCTTGATTGGACATCTTCAAATCGACTTTCACAAGCAGTTTGTCTGCTTGAGTCATCGAGAGGAACAAACGATCATCTAATCCCTCGAATTCGACGTTTGGTTGACTAGAAATAGGCATGACATCTAGGCGAGTTTCTCTGCAATCCACCAAATAAACAAATGCTCTTGGAAAACCATCAACATCGATTTCTAGCCTGAGAGTCTCAGGCACCGGATCGGAGAACTCAAACTGTAGACTATTGACTGATTCTTTAGAAATCGCAAGCGCATTTTTTCCCGTCACTGATTGCGGATCGAGACCGATGAACCTGGTTTGGACCGAAACCGGACCGAGTGGAGACCGATTGGATTTTTCATGTAATACGAATTCGATCCGCAATCGATTGATGTTCGAATCAAAACGGACTTTGGGCGTAAGGTACTCTTGAGGACGAGCAATATCGAAATCGATAAATCTCAATGTTCGACTGTCATCGTTTGGGTAACCCAGCGCGTAGAGGAATCCTGTAAACCCTCCCATTTTGGGATTCATCGCCGAGGATTCGTCGGGTTTACTCGACCCTGAAGGATTTGCATTATTCGGATCCGAATCGGTCGGATTATCCTGGGGGGCCGTGATTTTCATCAGCGGCTGTTGGGTGGACAGCCATGAATGCCACTGAGCAAGTGAACGGCTTGAGGGATGTGAGTCGATCGGAAAGACGTCTGCGAAAAGGCCTGACTCGCAGGTGCTTTGTATCGATACACTTTCCCGGAGGGTGTGGGATTGATTTGGGAAAAGGATTTCAGTCGTTACGTAGGCGTTGGTAACTAGGGTTTGATTCAGATGACGGTATTGGATTTCGCCATGGGGTAACTCGATTGGAATGCACCGACGCAACACGAGGCGACTCGATTGATTTTCTTCTTCTTGTAACCGCGAATCACTCGAAGTGTTCGTCGGCGTGTTGGAAGCCAACAGAAAGATTTCGCAAGAAGTTGAAAAACCTTTCGCAGTCGCTCGCCTAACGAGACGAAGACTAAAGGGTATGCTTGTTTCCTCCGTTAGCAGGAACGGGCTCGAGATCAAAGAGCCGTTGGGAGGGAAAATCCTCGAACGGTCGTCTACCGAATTCAATTTGATCCCCAAAGGGACAGCGGCTTCCGTAGGAACGGACTCAATTTCTAAACAATCGGTATCAAAAACGATTAGCAATCGAAAAGCATCATCGAGCTTACAATCATTCTGGATTGTAAAATTTAAATATGATTCGGTCTCGTACCTTAAACTGACAGGATCAGCGGAAACGTCGAGATTTATCTGTTTAGAACCGTCTGCGTCGTCGGCCATATCGTCGGATTGTAGGAATTCGCGATAGGCTTCAAGCCGTTCCTGGGCCCAGGTGCCATTCAACCCGTCAAAAAATATTAGTTCCTCAGAGAGACGCTTCGACTCAAAGGTGACCAACGCATCTTGACAAAAGACGATAGGCGTATACTCGGGATTTCTCATCCAATCGTAAGCATCCCTCCAGTCCGTGAGTAAACTTCTTGCTTTCGCCGACTGAAATTCGCTTTCCTTGTCATCGGATCTTGGAGGGCCGTTGGCGGATAAAGTAAACAAGAGGTTGGAAACATCGCCACCTGCGTCTAGCAGAAGTTTCTCCGATTCATTCCATTCGGAATTATCAGTTATATTTTCTGTTTGTTCTAGGTCTCGCAGCTTTTGGAGCAGTGCAGCTTCTCTTTTGGTAATTTTGGGGACTGGGCGGTTGATAGAATTTGATGAAGGTTGATTTTCTAGGCTTTGGTCCGACTGTGGGAAAATACCTAAATACCTTAGATAGAGGACCGCTCGCTGGATTTGTCTGAGCAATCTGTTTCTTTTCAAATACCTATCTACCGAGCTAGTGAATAAAATTTGCTTGTTTTGCGAGACCACATCGTTTTCCGAGTAGGCTAAGGCGGAATGGAAATCTTCGTCAATAACACCCAAGTAATACTCTTTTTGCCTTATAAAAGGAATCGATGTGCAATCGAGCAACTGTCTATCAAATACAACTTTTTGGGGCGATTCATCGCCGTTTTGGTTCGAAATGACTTTAACATTAAATAGCTTTGAACGGATAGAATCTCCTGTTTCGACTAAATCCTCTGTGAGTTGTTGAATGATCTGCTGTTTAGGATTGTCTACGTTACTCAATCGATTTAAAGCATTTTTTAGTTCTTGAAGTTTATTAATCCAGTTCGAAACCAGATCGAAGGAAACATCGGGTTGTTCAATCGAATAAGGGTTGCAGTATAGCCTGAGAATCTCCTCAGCCGACTCAAATTCCGTCAGCCAGACGCTATGAGCAGAAAGAATTGTTTCGAAATCATCGCAAAGAAGTTGATATTCCTGCTGTAGGTTAACGGAATCGCGAATAAATCGATCAAGTGTGCATGCGTCCGAGCGAAACTTGAGAATCACCGCCTCAGACTGCAGTCGCAAACGATCAAGATCAATGATTTGGTTTCGGAAAATGTTCGGTAAAGCGGCGTCCAATGCAGATACCTTTTCGGAAAGGATCCGCGTTTGAATCAGTATCCGAACGTCCTTCCATTCTATATCTAAGAGATTCAATAAGTGATTTGCCCAGTTCACTTCCGCGAACTGGTTAAGCGATCGATTGCCTTTTAGCCAGTCTCTAAGCTTATCGGGCGTTTCCTCGGCTAATAACTTCTCAAGCTCTGCAATGGGATTTTCGATTCCGTCTTGATCTGCACGAAGTATTTCTTCAAGAGAGAGCGAATGCAGATTGCTGTAATTGCTGCTCCAAAGGGCTGTGGCATTAGGTCCGCCAGTTCGTAAATGACTTCTCTCGACCATTTTCTCAAGGTCGAGCTTGTCTCTAGAAGGAGAATATTGACCGCCAGAATCGGCATTAAATCCAAGGGTAGAAGCTTGCAGATCTTCTATGATCGTTTGCTGTTGTCTGATTATCGCTTTTTTGAGTACTTTTCTCGAGTGAAAATTGCTTTCAAGATAATTGGCATTAGGAAATTTCTTTGTTCGATCCCGCCCCAAGTTGTCGGCTTGCTGCCAAAAAGATTCCAGGTTTACCCAATCTGCGGCTAATCGTTCGCGTTCCTTTAACGATTGATCCGCCGTTGCGGCATTGTCGCCGCTTGCGCTTGGACTTGATGAATCTTCTTGGTTTTCTTTGATCTTTTTGGATTTGATTAGACCAAGGAGATTTTCATAGGGTGATTTGGTCCTTGAGGATAGTTCTTTTTCTTTAGAAGGCTCTTTATTGCCAATCAGGTGGATCGTCAGGGGGTAAGAATTTTGGATTCCAGTCTCCAAGAAGCCGTTATCAGCCGACTTGTTTTCTTCTTTCCTCTTATCGCTGTTTTCTTTTCGGATGCTGGAGATCAATGTAGCATTCTGTGGGCTCCAGAGGTTTGGCTCGTCGGAGTTGGACTGATGGATCCAGTCATACACGGAACGACTTATGTAACTACCGATTTCTTGAACATCGATTTTTTTGTCTTGATTAAAATCTGCCGCACCCTTAATTCCCTCGCAGAAGAAATGGGTCGTTAGCGAGCTGCTCAGAAGAATTGAAGTTCTTGACGCTTCGAAATTTTCATGAGGAAAATAGACCGTAATCGTTTTTTCGGGATTGTTGTCGCTTTTCTGTGCGATTTCTTCTATTGATCGGCTTATTAGTTTTGGGAAATGATCTGTGAATATCCCTAGTCTAGGATCGTAGTGGATACTTCCTGCTGGTATAATGACAAGTTTATTTTTTGCGGGCAAATTGCTTATTTCATTGAGTAGCCATTCTACTGATATCAACCCCTTGTCAGTCTTATTCAGATCGAATTCGTTTGTAATGAAGTATGCTTTCCCGTTTATTGCGGCACATCGGAAGTAAAGAAAGATAATCACGCTGTCTTTGGATGTTACGCCCTTTATTGTTTCTGGGCTCAATAGAGATGTTGACGAATAAGATGCATCTTGATTGTGGTAGAGGGTCTCATCGATTTTTGAAAGATTATTTTTTTCGAATTCGACGAATGGAATGGACTCGACGGAATCTATTGGGTATATGCCGTTGCCCAATGCGATGATGTGTGTACGCGGTAATCCAAATGGACTAAGTATAAGATATAGCCATAGCAAACAAATCAGGATAAATAGCAGTAACCAAGCTACCTTGCGGGCGATCTGTCGGCGATTGACCAACTCCTTTTCTGGTGCTTGGGTTTTCCATGCTGATCGATCGCTCGAAGTCATTTTTGGTCCCTGTTTTTCAGTTGGTGTCCGGATACTCCTGGACTGATCCTTATCTGCGAAAGGCCTCTAGTAGGACCATCGTAAATCGAATCGGAACAAGGACTGGTAGAAGTGGTTGTCTGTCAAAGAGAAACCCGTTCCAAAACCTGCTTCGAATAGTCCTAAATCGCCACCTCTGTCGAAAACGAATCGAACACCCGGCTGCAAATTGGAGATGTAGTCACCGGATATCTTGTTTGCCTCGATTCCCTTGGCTCCAGAGAGAACTGCCCAGTTCACACTTTCCAAGGTGGGAATGATCGCAAATTGATCGCTTTCGTACCAGACTCTTGCAACCCCGAGGGAGTACTCGAGGACTTCACCAGAAAAATTTGGGTCGCCTCCGATTGGAAAGAGCAACGTGATCATGCCATGGAACATGGTCCTTTCATTCCGAGTATACCTGCCGATCAATCCAGGTTCCATCGACACATGGCCGTTTCCACGTCCCGAAGATGCTTGTCCCGTTGGTGTATGGGTTCTTGTGATCTGGGTTAGTTGCAAGGATTGCCCTTTAAGAAGTACCAATTTGGTTGTAACCGACATATCCCCAAAGCCAGAGGTGTTCGGATTGATCGTTGGATTGAGCCAAATAAGTGGTAGTTCCGTACCAACTGAGAGGGTCTCAGATCCCACTTCCATCAGGATGCTGTATTCTTGAAGATCGAGGCCTATTTCCGGTGTTTTCGGACCTTTCGGGGGAGCAGCCCAAAGATATTCCGCGCGGTTTGGAAACTGCCATCCGTACTGAAAGTCCGACCGGATTCGAAGGTTATTGAACGGCTGCGAAGCGGGTATATGCGATAGGGCGAAGGGCAATCTCTCGTGACCGATCCCCAAGTCCCTACCAACTCCTCGTCTTCCGAAACTGCTCGTGAACTCTCGTGCATTTGCGTAATCGCCAGAGCCTGTACCGAGGTTTATGAGGTTGTTCGATGGCCTCAACGAGTCGAGCATATACTCATCAGCACCAGAGAAATCTTCCGGCAAAAGGCTTTGACTCGCATAGCTAGAAAACACAGACGTATCCTGAGCTATTCGTTCCTCAACCCTCAGATTTGGCCTAAGGTATAGGTTGCCATCATCGCCGAAGGCTGGCAAGGCGGGTTCGTAGAAGAACTGCTTAGTAGTCCCAAAAGTTACGGGCGCATTTTCGATAGTTTCCGATTGACCGTCTATCACCCCGGACGTGGTCTGAGTTTGTGACGCAATCGATGCGGGCAATTGAGGCGATTGGGCGATTTGAACAAGTGCTTGCTTTGATTCCTCGCTGTTTTGTGAGTCGAGCAACATCGGAGGGTTTAGGACTACTTGCTCGATAACCGAATCCCCAGAATTCAGTAACTTCGGCGCATGAACGAACAAAACGGGTGGGGCTGCTTTTCCAAAAAACAAATCCCTCGGACTGGATTCTTGCCACGCGATCGCTAACGGTAGTTGACCGATAACCAAGCAGAAGAAGTAGAAGCCAATCCTCTTGAAAGACCAACCTGACCTAGTTGTGGTAATCCTCTTCACGCGACGACTCGAGTCTGCAATTCAAACCTAGAAATGGCGGTCTTATTAGGGAAACTCCTTGTAGTTAGAATCGTCTTCGTCCATCCTTTGATTCCAACAGAAAAGTAAACTTTAACGATTTTTTTGATTCTAACAGCGCCCCAACCGAGAGTTGTAATGCTGTCACTCTCATTTGCTTTTCAGGATTGCTAGCATCTGATTGCTAGCATCTCTTAAGGAGGGCTGTCCAGATCTGAAGCCATGGAGAGCCAAAAGGTCTGGCATTCCAGAAGATCCCTCCGGATTCGCCGAGGAACTGAACCGGTCCGACAATGGTGTCCATCGCATCGGTATCCCATTGGACGGGGATCTCTTGGCCCGTCGTCGTATCGAGGATCGTCAAACGCTTTCCTGTCAAATAACTGATCCGTCCGGTCGCAGCATCGATCGCCGGCGGATGCGTGATGGACTCTTTGTTATGCGATACCCACTCCCAATTGCCGTTTTGTGGGCCGTCTTGTAGGTCCTCTCGGACTCCGACCCGCACGATCCGAACGGTCCCTTGAGGATCCTTCCTCAAGGTGTAGATCCAGGTCCCGCAATTGGAAGCCATGAGCCAGTGCCGGGGACCTTGGACTCCTGGATAGGGTGCCGATTCGGTCTGGGTTAAGCGTCGGATTTGGATCCCCGGTGGGCTGGCCAGTTGAGCACCGCTGGGATGGGCCTCAGGGGTCTGCCGATCGAGCAGGCTTGGCCATCGGTCGGCCTGGGCTGGCAATTGGGCCAAGAAAACCTCGTCGACCCATCGATCATCGGGGTTTTGCGATTGGGTTTGCGATTGGCCTTTCGATCGGTTCGCTACGCGTCCAAGGAAGGCTAATTGCCTGAGGGTCGGATGGGGGACCCAGCACTCCTCGCGAGCCGATTCGATGGCTTGGTCCGGGACCAGGATCAGTGCAGCCCAGCCGATCCCCTTGAATTCCTCTTCGAACCTTAGGGGTTGGAGTTCGGTCTGGGTGTCTGAGTCGCTCGTCCATAGATCGACGATTGCAAAACCGACGGTACGGCGCTCGGGAGCCAAAGCGTCGTTGTAGGTAAAGCTGATCCACGTTCCATCGGAGGAGAAGCTATGGGCGTGGGTTCCGCCTCGGAGAACTCCCCAAGGGATTGGTGTTTGGAGGCTTCTCGATTCGATCGAGACGAGTTTGCTCTTTGGATCGGAGTTTGTGTCGCTCGGTTCGATGTGGAGGCAGGCTCCAAAGCGACGGGTCATCGAATAGGGTTGGAGTTCGTCGCAATGGGTCAACCCATGAATAAACACCACGGTGGAGCGAAGCGGATGGCACACGACAGCACCGACACCTGGTCCATGGACCGATTGGCTGTGGGTGTCATAGAGGATGCGAACAGAATTGTCGCTGAGATCGAGCGATTCGATCCGCGTGGTTTTGGCGATATCCGAATCGGCATTGCGTGTGTCGTAGACTAGGTAACGGCCAGAGTGCGAGATGGCTTGGCGATGGTTCAGGAAGTGTCCGTAGTTGCCGAAGGTGCGTTGGCGAAGCTGGGCGTGAAGTCCTGGCATGGCTCGTCTAGCTCAGAAAGAGAAGCGCGACGTTGACATAGATGAGGATTCCTAGCAGATCGCTCAATCCTGCTACAAACTGATTGCTCATCATGGCAGGATCGAGCCCCATGCGTTTGAAGATCAGCGGCAGGATGCTTCCCAAGCAGGTTCCGCAGAGCACGACGCACAGGATCGTGATGGGGATGATCAGTGCGTGAAACGGGGTGGGAGCCAAAATCAGGGCGCAGAGAAATCCCATCGCCCCCATGATTCCGCCGAGAATAAAACCCATGATGATTTCGCGACGGACGATCAGTCCCCAATCGCTCAGTTCGACATCCTTGGTCACCAATGCGGAGATGATCAGGGTTGAGGATTGGCTACCGGAGTTTCCTCCGCTACTGATGATCAGGGGGATAAACAGGACGAGCCATGCATAGGTGTCGAGCCACGATTGGTACATCCTTAGTGCAAAGGCGGTCGATAGGGCAGCAAAGAAGAGGATCAATAGCCAAAAGCCACGTTTCCATGAGAGCAACAGGACTGGTGTGCGGAGGTAGGAGTCGCTCAGGGGCTTGACGGCCACGATTCGCTGGACGTCTTCTGCGGCTTCTTCTCGCACCACATCGATCACGTCGTCGTGGGTGATGATGCCCATCATGTGATTTGCATCATCGACGACGGGTATGGCCATGATGTTGTAGAAGGCGACTTTTTGTGCGACCTGCTCTTGATCATCGTGGACTTTGACCGATACCACATCGGTTTTCATGAGATCGGCTAAGGTGGTTTCGGGTCTTCCGATGGCCGAGATGAGCAACCGTCCACTGACGACTCCTCGGAGGTGGTTGGTCGTATCGACGACATAGATGTAATAGATTGTTTCGAGCCGTTCGGCTTGCCGACTGAGCTCATCGAGGGCTTGGCGGACGGTCAGGGTTTCGGCCAAGCAGGCTACCTCGGTGGTCATCATGGCCCCTGCGGTTCCTTCGGGGAAGGTTTGCAGGCGGCGGATATCGCGTCGGTCGGGGGCGGGGACGAGAGCCAGGATCGCGTCGACGCGGTCCTCGGGGACTTTGCGGAGCAGATCGACCGCATCGTCGGCTGGCAGTTGGGTGACGAGTACGGCGATTTGTTTTTCGTCTTGGGTGGCGATCAGCTCGACTTGTCGATCGAGGGGGAAGTACTGAAACACCTCGGCCTGCAGGGTTGGCTGGGCGTGTTGCAGGACTCTCCAGGTTTCCTCGTTGTCGAGGCCTTCCATGAACTCGGCGGTGCGGGCCGGGTGGAGCGCAGTGCAAAACTCGCGGAGTTCGTCGGTGCGATCCTCTGCGAGCATTTCTCGGAGTTCAGGAAGGAACAGGGTGTTCATCAGGCGTTAATTGAAAGCGATCGGGAGATTGAAATCGCCGTCCAAATCGCGCCACACCGAGTGGATGTGGTTGGCCTGTGTGCCTTGAGGATCGGTTTGGTAATTGCAAAGTTCGGCGATGAAACTCGGTCCTTGGAGTCGGATGAAGTGTTGTTCCTTCGGATCGATCCCACCGGCCCAGCCGAAGTGGATTTGATCCATGCCTGCTCGATCGACGATTTGCCATCGTTCTTGGGCAACGGCTTGGGGCATCGTTGAGAAGTATGCATCGATGATCGCTTTGAGCTTTCCTTTTTGCTCGGCTTGCAGACTGCTGGCTGGGATGCCTACGGGTTTTTCGAGTTTGGGCTGTGGCTCGCCAGCCCATTGGATGTCGGCTGGGCATTCGGCGTCGAAGACCGCGAGGGTGCGTTGGGAATCGCTCAAGCTCTTGAGGAGTTCGTAGGAAGCTTGTTCCTCGGGCAGGAGCAGTCGTGTACCCGAGGTGTACTTGGTCTTTGCTCCGTCTCGGAGTGGATCTGGGGTTTCGAAATCGCGGAGCAATCGAGCGGGATTGACTCCGAAGAATTGAGGGGTCGAATCGACGATTCGGTCGCCTTGGTAGGTCATGTTGATCGATAGGTGGTGTCCCTCGACGCTCACTCCCCAATCGGCGTTGGCTTCGGGATTTCCGTAGATGGCGACATAGTATTTTCGGTAGTCGCGTCGTTTGGCCTGCGCGGGGCCTTCGAGCTCCAGGAGGATGGCTTCGTAGGCCATGATATCGACGGCGCGTCGGAAGCCTGATTCGCTCAGGACCGCCGCGAGGAGTCCGAGGGCGGCTTGGCGCTGCGGTTCGGTCATTTCTCGCAATGGGAGTCCTTTGCGGGTCTCCATGGGGATGAAGTGCCACTCGGATCGTTTCTGGTCTTTGAAATCGATTTGAGCCAGGGCTCGTTGTTCGTTGGATAACGTGGCTAGGAAGCCTTGGGCCGTTTGGCGAGCGGCCAAGACAGGGTACATGGCCAAGAGGGCACGGGAGGACAATGCAACGATGCTTGAGCTGGCCGCACAAGCTGCTGCTGAGCGGATGAGGAACTCTCGGCGCGAGCCGTTGGTACAGTGGGGATGGTTGTTGGGACCGGATGGATTGGAAGGGGTTGGGAAAACCATGAGGATGACTCGCGCAGAAGGGGGATTGGGGTAGGGAGGGGGCCGGATTTCGATTGGATCGACGCGGCGTAAACGAAACGGCGGTCCAGTGGAAATGCAGGCGACTGAGTCTTTGGATTATGATCGAAAGTCCTGGCAGACCAAACCCCAAGAAGGACTCGGGGGGCGAATAAGGCTTGATCTGGGGCGAATTTATCTCAAAGAGGTTTTAGCCCATTTGGGTTTCGAACCCGCGTCTTGCTTGGCGCGTGAGCAACGATTCGGCTTGGGGGTCCCCGAGAATCGACTCAGTCTGGGGATTCCAGGTGATCTTTCGGTTCAGTCTCGCGGCGATCCCTGCGAGGTGGCAAGTCGAGAGGGCTCGATGGTGGCTATGCACGTCCGAGATCGGCTCGACACGATCCCTGGCGGCTTCGAAGAAGTTTCGGAAGTGGTCGACCAGAGGTCGGATTTTGTAAGCGGCTTGGAGTGCACCGCTGGGCAATGGGTTGTCTTTTAGGTCGTCGACAGCTTTGCCAGCAATCCGTCCGCGGTTGACGAACAGACGGCCCTCGGTACCTTCGAACAGGATTCCATTGTCACCGTCGTGTCGGATTTCGATTTCGGCTCCATCGGCGAATTTGGCGCGGAGGAGAAACTCCGTCGCGGTGTTGTATCGGCTCGGATCGGTAGGAAACCCGTCGCGGAACTCGACAGGATGCTTGATCATCTCGGGTAGGATTTCGACGGGTCCGGTGTCGGTTTTCCCCATTCCCCAGGTTGCGATATCGACGTGATGGGCGCCCCAATCGGTCAGTTTCCCGCCCGAGTATTCGTACCACCATCGGAATTCGTAGTGGCAGCGCGACCAGCTTTTCGTCTCGCCGTTATCCCCGGGGAGGAATCGAAAGGGGGCTTCGGCCACCGGTCCTTGCCACAGGTTCCAGTCGAGTCCTTTTGGGGGTTGTGCCAAGGGGATTTCGGGGCTGGTGGGTGCTCCGCCGATATGGCATGTCGCTTTTTGTATTTTTCCGATACGGCCTTGTTGGAGCAATGCGATGGCTTGGACAAACTGCCCGCCGGATCGTTGTTGGGTCCCGATCTGGACGATTCGTCCAGTTTTTTTGCAGACCTCACAGATTGCTCGGCCTTCGGGGACCGTCAGGGTCATCGGTTTCTCGCAGTAAACATCCTTGCCGGCGAGCATCGCCTCGATAAGAATTTTCGCATGCCAGTGGTCTGGGGTCGAGATATGGACGATGTCGATTTTTGGATCGTCCAAGATGGCTCGATAGTCTGAGGTTGCTTTAGGTTCTTGTCCGGTCCATTCCTTGACGAGCCCGGCGGCTAGTTGCATGCGGTTCGAATCGGCATCGCAGACGCTTACGTAATCGCTGTACTTGCGAAAATCGGGAGCAGAGCCGTAGGGTCCGGTGGCCCCGGTGGCTTTTTGGCACCATCGGCTTCCGGTCCCGATCGCCGCGACGCGAGGTCGATCGTTGGCTTGGGAGAACCCGGCGGCTCGCCCGGTGCGTTGGAGGATCGCAGTTCCTAGTGCAGCGCTGTAGGAAGACTGTAGAAAGCGACGTCGGTGCAGTGTCTTGTTTTGCATGGAAGTTGGCGTAGGTGGGCCTAGGAAATAAGTGAGCTTGTCGATCTGGAGCGGCAGTCGCAGGGTTGTTCAATATAGTCGGTCGGATGGTTCGCGCCGAGCGATTTGCGAAATGCTATGATGCTCTCGGTGGATCGACGAATAGGAACTTAAAGTAAGTCCAACGAATTATTCTGGTGAACAGACTATGAAACACAAAATCGCTGCTGGTTTTCCGACGGTACTGATGCTCTTGAGTGGAATTGTGCCAATGTTCTGCGAGCGGCCTAGCCTTGCGCAAGAGCCCACAGTGAGCTGGAGAAAGCACGCGATCAATCCGTTTTCGCCCTACGAAGCCGTCGGCGTGGCGGACTTCAACAAGGACGGGAAGCTCGATGTGTTTTCCGGGGATACGTGGTACGCGGCTCCTGATTGGGAGCCCCACAAAGTCCGCGAAATCGCACGCGTCAATTCCCACTATCATGAGGATTTTGCCGATGCACCCTTGGATGTCAACGGCGACGGAAATATCGATATCGTTACGTGCGCTTACTTCTCGAACAAGATCGCTTGGCTGGAGCATCCCGGCGATGCGACGAAGCCTTGGACCGAGCACTTGATCGACAAGCCCGGATCGATGGAAACGGCTTATTTGGTCGATCTGCATCAGAATGCCAAACCGGTTTTTTTGCCGAACGTCGGGGGAAGAGTTCTGTACTATGAGCTGTCCGGGCAAAAGCCAACGGTCGAGTGGAAGCCTCGGGTGATCGCATCCCAAGGGGGTGGCCACGGGCTAGGTCATGGCGATATCAATCGCGATGGCCGTATCGACGTGATCACTCCACAAGGATGGTATGAGCAACCGGCGATGTCCGAGGGGGCTTGGGAGTTGCACCCTGAGTTCCAATTGGGTGCTGCGAGTATCGAGATACTCGGTCATGACTTCGATGGAGACGGGGATACCGACATCGTCTGGGGCATGGGCCATGGCTTCGGACTTTATTGGCTCCGACAATCCAACGTCGATGGCAAAAGGGTCTGGACCAAAGAGGTGATCGATACGAGTTTTTCTCAGGTCCACGCGCTGCATTTGGGGGACTTTGATGGCGATGGTCAGTTGGAGTTTGTCACTGGCAAGCGGATCTATGCGCATGAAGGGGAAGACGGAGCGACCGATGCACCTTGCATCTACCTGTTTGATTACGACCGGGCTGGTTCGAAGTGGATCAGGAGCACTGTGCATCTGGGTGAACCTGCTGCTGCCGCGCCGTTGGATCCGGACAAACGGGATGGACTTAAGGACTTTCGGTCCGGTTCGGCCGGTACAGGTTTGCAGATGGCGATTCGGGATATGGACAACGATGGCGATCTCGATATTGTCGCGCCGGGCAAGTCCGGATTGTATTGGTTTGAGAATTTGAAGAGTCGTTGAACACCGACCGTTGGCTTTTGAAGTTGCGCTGTTTTGGCTTTTATCGGACTCGTACTCGTACTCAATGAAATGGTACTCGTACTCGATGCCGTATCTTCGAGTACGAGGACGAGTACTGCTAACGCGGAGTACGAGTACGAAAAGGCAGGGAAAAGATCGATTGTTGAGTCTTGGGTCGACGTGGGTTTGGTAGGCTTCACCGAGGTCCGATTCAGTAAGACCGCGTGATCCTCCGACGCACTCGGTGACGTTCTCGCCGGTGAGTTCCAGGTGGGCTCCGCCGAGGCTCGAACCGCATGCGTGGTGGATTCCAAACGAGAGTCTCAGTTCGTCGACGATGTCGTCGAATCGCCGAGTCTTGCGCCCGTGCTGAGTTCCGATAGTGTTCCCGTGCATGGGGTCGCACACCCAGAGGACTAGGCACTGCGCTTTGCGCACCGCTTCGATGATGGGGGGCAATTTTGATTCGATCTTTTGCCTGCCCATGCGATGGATCAAGGTCAATCGTCCGGGCTCGTTATCGGGATTCAAATGTTTGACCAAGTCGACGACTTCTTCGGGCGAGGCGCTCGGTCCGATTTTAAGCCCGATGGGATTTCGAATCCCGCGGAAGTACTCGATATGGGCACCGGTGAGCAAACGGGTTCGTTCCCCGATCCAGGGCATGTGGGTTCCCATGTTGTAGTGACCGACTCCACGAACACTGGCGCGGGTCAAGGCGGCTTCGTAGGGTAGAAGCAGGGCTTCGTGGGAGGTGAAGAAATCGACGCGTTTGAGTTCGTTGACCGTTCGGCCTCCGAGGATCGACTCCATGAATCGCAGTGCGGAGCCTAGGGAGTCGACCAATTCGCGGTAGCGTTTGGCGACGTCCCCTTTGACTTCGTTGACGAACAGTAGATTCCAGTTCTCTGGATGGTGCAGATCGGCAAATCCACCTTCGCTCAGCGCGCGGATGAAGTTCAAGGTGGCGGCAGATCGTTCGTAACCGCGGATCAAGCGGATGGGGTCAGGACGACGGGATTGGGGTTCGAAGGGATAGCCGTTGACGATGTCTCCTCGATAGCACGGCAGAGTCAGGCCATCGACCGTTTCGGTATCGCTCGAGCGGGGTTTGGCGTACTGGCCTGCAATCCTTCCGACCCGGATGATCTGTTTGCGGGAGGCAAAGACGATCACCAAGCTCATTTGCAAAAGGAGTTTGAGTTTGCTGGCGATTTGTTCGGTTTGGCATTGTTCGAACGACTCGGCGCAATCCCCGCCTTGGAGCATCCAAGCTTCCCCGCGTTGGGCGGCAGCCAAGCGATCTTTGAGGTGATCGACTTCCCAACTTGTGACCAAAGGAGGGAGCTTTTGGAGTTCTTCGACGGCCTTTTGGAGTTCGTTTGGGTCTGGGTAGTTGGGTTGTTGAGCGGCCGGGAATTGCTTCCAGGAGTCGGGGGTCCACGATGGGTTCATACGATCTATCGCCAAAAAGTAGGGTGGCTAGACCTAGCAGGAGTGGGTTCTCGTGCTGGGGCATGCCTCATGAAGTGCAAAAGGATAAACACCGAAGCGGGTTTTGCAGAGAGACTTAGTACCCTCCGGGGGTCGAAAAATCGTTCGCTCCGGGAGAAAAATCGTTATGGAATTCAGCCGCCTTATTGAGGAACCGGGTGTAGTTCTTTTCCCAGACCAGTTCGACATCGCCGATCGGTCCGTTTCGCTGTTTGGCGATGATGATTTGGGCTTGTCCTGCAAATTCGACTGCTTTGTCGGGTTTGTGGTAGTACTCTTCGCGGTGGATGAACATGACGACGTCGGCGTCTTGTTCGATCGCACCGGACTCACGGAGGTGGCTAAGCCGAGGTCGGTGGTCTTTGGAGTCCTCGGCTTGGCGGTTCAACTGCGAGAGGCAAAGCACGGGAACGCTTTGTTCGCGGGCGAGCATTTTGAGTCGTCGGGCAATTTTGGCGACCTGTTCTTGACGGGGGTCTTTGGAGTTGTCTGGGTCGATCAGCTGCAGGTAATCGATGACGATCAGGCCGAGTTTTTTCCCGCTCTTTTGGCTTTCCATTTTGGAAATTCGGCGTGCGACGGCTGCGATCTCGCTGACGGTCCGACTTGGGGAGTCGTCGATGAACAGGGGAGCGACGGAGATATCGGCGGCGTTTTTGATCAGTCGCTGCTGTTCTTCATGGGTGATTGTGCCGACCCGCATTCGTGAGCCGTTGACTCTGGCGATCGAGCATAAAAGTCGGTCGACCAGTTCGATCGAGTTCATTTCGAGGCTAACGAAGAGAGTCGGGGCTTCTTCCTTCATCGCGACTTGCTCGGCGATGTTCATGGCGAAGGCTGTCTTTCCCATACTGGGCCGGGCGGCCAGGATGATCAGCTCCCCGTTGTGTAGACCGCCTGTCATGGTGTCGAAGTCTCGGAAGTGGGTCATGACCCCGGAGGCCAATTGTTCGCCCTGCATGCGCGAATCGATCCGTTCGAGCGATTCCTTGAGGATCGCTGAGACGCTCTGGGCTTGGTTGGAGTTGCGGTCGTCCTGGATCTGAAAAATCGCTTGTTCGGCTCCCGCCATCAGGTCCTTGGGGTCGACCGTCTGGTCGTAAGCGTCCTGAAGGATCTTGGTCGAAGCGTCGATCAGGCGTCGGACGATCGCTTTGGATTGGACGATCTCGGCGTAGTAGACAGCGTGTGCGGCATTTGGGATGCTGTGGGCCAAGTCGGCCAGGTAGGGTGCACCGCCGATCAGATCGAATTCGTCGGTGGATTTGAGCTGATTGACCAGCAGCGCGATATCGATCCGTTTGCCCGAATCGTAGAGCCCCGACATGGCTTGGAATAGAATGCGGTGGGCATCTTCGTAGAAATCGTCTGGCCGGAGAATGAGCGTCAACTCGTTGAGGGTATCGGAGTTAAGCAGCACGCATCCCAAGACGGCTTTTTCTGCAGTCAGATCGTAGGGGGGGGCTCGGTTGATCACCGAAGAACCATCGGAGGATAACGATTTGCGACGTTTTCGGTTCCCGTCGTCTCGATTGCCTCGATTCTCAGTGCTCACGATCGACCGCTCCGTCTTGAGTTGCTCCGTACCGGGCCCTGTTACCGGTTTTGTTTGCCGACCGAGAATTTTACCGCAGTTCGAATCGAGTGAAATCCAAAGAGCAGATTTTGTAGGTCGGATCCTTGAGGACACACAATACCCGCAGTCCCTTTCGTTTGGCCCGGTTTTTTCGGGCTACGGTTTTGGACTTGCGGGGGATCTGCAAATCGTGGGCTCAGGGAGCACCGAAGGGATCGTCGTTGCCCGAGGGCTTTGGAGCCGAGGAGGGGGCACCGAAAATATCGTCGTCGCTCGCGGCGGGATTGACCGCAGGTTTAGACGGCGTATTGGAGGGAGCGTTTGAAGACGGCTTGGACCCGTCTTGCGATTTTTTAGGTGGATTGAAAACTGTAGGCTGCACCGCTCCGACCTCACGCAAGCAGCTTATATGTCCGTCTTTGGTCGCTACAAACAAACGGTCGGTTACGCTGTTGGGGATGGCCAAGTCGATGATCCCTGAGCTGTTCGCATCGACTTGGCCGTCGGCGATCCGGATACGGCTCAAGGAGCCGCGATCATTTTGAACGTAGAGGTGTTCTTTGCCGGCGCCTAGGATCTGTTCGACGTGGCCGACATAACTACCCCAAATTTGGACTCCTGTAGCAAGATCTAGGGCCACCAAGCGGCCGTCGTCGGAAAGGACAAAAACGTGTTTGGAGTCGACAACGGGAGTGCGATTGGTGGGCATCGCAAGGTTCACTCGCCAGAGGTAGGAACCGGTCCTGGCGGTCGTCGCGTGGATCACCGTGCCGTACATGCTGGTGAAAACAAATCCTTTGGCCGTGGCGATAGGTTTGCTATCCATCGGTTCTTCGACATTGACCCGCGACCAGAGCTTAGGGACGTTTTCGTTATGGACTAGAAACAGGGCGGTTTTGGAGGTCCAGGCCATGAAGTCGCGGTCGGCGGAGATGGAGAGTCCTCGGCGATTCTCCGCGCCGGCGCGGAGAACTACCGGAGCGATGACGGGATTCCCGACGTTGTAGCCCACGAGTCGACCTTCGGTCGACGGGACGATAATTCTCGATTCGAGGGAGGAGGGGGCCCCGACAGGCGTAAATGCAAGCCGACCTGAGTTGATCATATTGCCGGTCTTGAGGTCCATTGCATAGAACGCATTGCCGTTGACGACCGTGACGAAGTCGTCGGAGACTCCGGGTCCGTAGATAGGCAGGTCGCCCCGGGGAACGGAACTTTGCCAGAGCATCTCACCGGTCTCGCCGTCGATCGCCGTGACGACTCCGTTGCTCGCCGCGCCGATGACAAAGGTAACCGGTTGGCTGAAGGTTTTGACGGTCGCCTGTTTTCCGATCGTCGCGTAGGTTTTGACGAGTTTTTGAGCTTGTGCCTTGGCACCTTCTAAGCCCAGCAGAGGGACCTCGCCGGTGGACTTGCCCTCCAAGATCCGTTTTTCTAAGGCATCGCGGTCGACTCGGCGCGCATCGATCCTTTCGATCAGTCGGTTCCCTACGAAGACATCGACATACTCTCGGCGTTCGCTCGAATGAGGCCAGACGACCAAGCTATCGGCGCCTTGGACGAGCCCAGCTCCGCCAATGCTATTTTCCCACATGAGCTCCAAGCCCAGGGGGGCTAGATCCCGCTGGTTGATTTGGGCTCCGAGGTTCCCGGAGAGTCCAAGGAACGTAGCGAGGGCCAGCCCACAGAGCGTCTGGCTTGAAGTCCAACGGTTCGAAAAAAAACGGCTGGCACTCCAACGGCTGGTGTTGCAGTGATCGGATTGGCTTTGGTGCATCATTCTTGGACTCTGCTCCGCGAACGGATAAGGGATAGATCAGCGTGTATCATCGTACTTAAAGGTGTCCAAAATGCGAGTTTTTTCCGGTCGTCTGTAGTTTCGCGTCCAAGCTGCGGCAATTATTCGGGCAAATCGACTTGCGACTGCCCGGTTCGACACATTTGGCGAGTTTCCTGCAACCGACAAGTTTTCCGCAACCGTTCTTTTTTTTGAGGAAACCTCGGCGGTCGATCCTCGGGGGATCGGTGGGCAATCCGCCAAGTCTGGTTAATCCAAACGATCGGTGCAATCCGATCCAATCGGACAATCCGCAACTTCCAAGAGACCTAGACCCCGAAACCCGCTTAATTGGCATCCAAATCGGAAAAATCCAAACTTAACGACAGAAAATTTGACGCTTGGAGCATCCGTGTTTACGATCTAGAGACGGATTCGTAAGAGTTTTCAACGTAGTCGGGCAAACGAGGCAGTTCATGGCACGCGATCGCAATTTATCGGTTTGGCAGGCTTACGTCGTCGTGATGTCGTTCGTGAGTCTTCTGTGCATCGGGGCTTTGTGTTACACCGTTTTCCAATCCGGAACCAATTACAAGACCGTTGAGGCGGCCCAGACTCAGGCAAGAGACCTCGAAAGCAAGCACCGAGAAGAGCTGAATAAAAGGCTGTTTCTCCAGAATGTCTTAGGTTTCGGGGACAAACCTATGACCCAAGACGACATCAACCAGTTGACTCAATCCTCTTCGGGCAACCAGGAAATCGCCGATATCCAGAAGAAGTTCGTCGCCGATATGGGTCTTTTGGGCCCCAATGTGACCGACAAGAGCTATCGCAAGCTGGTCGAAACCCTGATGCAAACCGTTCGCGAACGGAACCTTCAAGTCGACGCCCAAGCCAAACGGGAAGAGGATCTGAAGGTCAAGTACGACGCGACGATCAAGCAGGAAACAGAGGCACGTGAGGCCGAGCGCAAGCGAGCCAACGAGTTGGCCCAGCAACTCGAGCAGACCCAGGTCGCCTATGCACAAAAAGAGAAAGAGCGGCAAGAAGAGATCACTAAAATCCAGACCGATCGGCAGCGATTGGCTCAACAAGCAGAAACCGAAAAAAGAACTTACCTAGCCGAGATCGATAAGCTGACCAAGAAGCGCGACGACCTGGCCCGCCAAAATGAACTTCTCGGCAAGCAGCTTGAGGAAATCAAAGGCGAGGACTTCCAGTACGTTCAAGGCAAGATCACCGAAGTGGTCGATGGCGGAGAGACGGTCTATTTGAATCTCGGGCGTGCCGACGGTCTGCGGGCCGGGGTTCGTTTCTCTGTCCTCGATGACGACACCTCCAAGGTTGCCGACGTGGAGCCCAAGGCTCGTATCGAAGTGGTCGAAGTCAACCAGCAAACCGATCACCTCTCGCGCGCTCGGGTGTTGCCCGACCGCAACCCGAGGACCATTCTCCGAGGAGATCGCATCTACTCGCCAGCTTGGCAGCCAGGTCGCAAAGTCTCCTTTGGTTTGGTCGGCAAGCTCGACATCGATGGGGATGGAAAAGACGATCGCGAGACGGTCAAGGCACTGATTGCCCAGAACGGTGGCGAAGTGTCGGTTGACCTGCGTCCCGACGGGCGTATGGAAGGCAACCTGAACGTCAACACCCGTTGGCTTGTCATCGGCGACGAATTCAAAATTTTGGGTGGGACCCTCGATGCGGCGACCGAAGTCATGGGCAAGAGGCGGGTTGAACTCGAGCAGCAAGCCAAGTCGATGGGTGTGAGCCGAATCAACCTCGACAAACTCATGGGCTACCTCCGCGGTTCGAACGTTGAAGATGTCGTACCGTTGGGAAATGCCACGCGAGCTTCCGATTTCATCCGCCGCGAAGCTCCTCCTGCTCCGGGACGTGGTCGTGTTTCGGGATTGTTCCAAACTCCCGACGGACAATCAGCACCGAAGTAAGCCGTCAGGCTCTCATCGCCTTAGATTTCGTGCTTGAGCGATACGAGCACGAGCTTCAAAACTGGCTGTTTGGGCTAGATGGCGCGTTTAAGTCAACCTGGCGGGTTGCAAGAAAGCTTCCAAATACTCTACATGGGGGTGCCGATAGAGCCATCTACCAAGGAAGGGTGATGATAGCTCAAGATCTCGGCGCCATGGCTAAACGAATCGCTGACTCGCACATGTTGCGAGCGCGTAGCCGCATTGGCAAGTACCGTATTGAAAAAAGGTTAGCCCAAGGTGGTTTTGCCACCGTCTACCAAGCTTGGGATACGATCGAAGGGGTTCATGTGGCCCTGAAGATGCCTCATCAGTACATTGTTACCGCAAGCATGCTTGCGGCCTTTCAGCGAGAAGCAAGACTGATTGCGCAGCTTGAGCATCCGAATATTTTGGGGCTCAAGGATGCGAGTTTCATCGACGGTCGATTCGTCATCGTCAGTCGGCTTGGCACTCAGACCCTCTCAGCGCGGCTCAAGCATCGGGTGGGTCTGGCCACGGCGCTCTGTTACATCGAGCAGATGATCGAGGCCGTCGCTTATGCCCATCGCAATCGCATCATTCATTGCGACATCAAACCTGAGAATCTGATCCTCATGGCCGACGGTCGTTTGGCGTTGACCGACTTTGGGATCGCCAAGGTTGCTCAGCGAACGATCGCTCATACGATGATCGCATCTGGATCGGGCACAGTCGGCTACATGGCTCCAGAGCAAGCCATGGGGCGTCCTAGCGCCAAGTCGGATGTTTTCGCGATCGGGGTGCTCGCGTATCGAATTCTCACGGGAGTCTTGCCGGAGTGGCCATTCGACTGGCCGCCCAAGGGTCGAGCGACACTTCGTCGCAAAGCGCATCCGGATCTGATCGATGTACTGCGTAAGACCATGGAGCCTCGTCCTTCGAACCGCTATCCCGATGCCAATGCGCTGCTGCGAGCGTATTTGCCGGCCAAGCGAAAGACGCTTCGTAATAAGCCAGCGGCACATCGTGGCTGAGGTGAACTTTGGTCGGGTATTGCTCGAGGATGTGATTCCGTTTTGGATGCGACACGGATGGGATCGAGTCGATGGAGGGATGATCACGTCGCTCGATCGCGACGGCTCGATTGTCGATACCGACAAATCGATTTGGTTTCAGGGGCGTGCAGCTTGGATGTTTGCCACCCTTTACAATACCGTCGAGCGCAATCCCCTGTGGCTTGAGATCGCTGAGAGCTGTCTAGGGTTTTTGGAGCGGCACGGTGTTCAGGAAGCGAGTGGCAAGCTTTACTTTACCGTCACGCGTCAGGGGCAACCGCTGCGGATGCGGCGTTATTTCTACAGCGAGTCGTTTGCCGCCATCGCTTATGCGGCGATGTTTCAAGCATCGAATTTGGAGCGTTACCAATTCGCAGCGATTCGGATGTTTGAAGCTTACATCGTGGGTTGTTTCCACCCCGGTACGATCGCTTCGAAAACCGATTCGGCGACGCGCCCGATGCAGAGTATCGGTCCTTGGATGATCGCCATGGCGACGGCTCAGGAACTTCGAGCAAACCTCGGAGACGTCGAGGTGTTGGGAGTCGCCTGCTCGGTTTGGATCGATCGGTGTATCGAGCAAATCGAGACGGTTTTCTACAAGCCTGAGCTTGCGGTCCTCATGGAGAATGTTGGGGCGAATGGTCAAGTGCTCGACCACTTCGATGGACGTCAATTGAATCCAGGTCACGCGATCGAGTGCGCGTGGTTTATTTTGCACGAGAGCAAGCTGCGCAAGGATAGGCGTTTGGGGGAGTTAGGATTAGCGATTCTCGATGCGATGTGGGAGCGAGGGTGGGATCGGGAGTACGGGGGCTTGTACTATTTCCGGGATGTCTATCACAAGCCGATCCAGGAGTACTGGCACGACATGAAATTTTGGTGGCCACATTGCGAAGCGATCATTGCGACGGACATCGCAAGGCGGCTAACGAATCAGGAGCGGTACCATCGATGGCATCACGAGGTTTGTCAGTGGAGCTTCGATCGTTTTGGAGACCCTGAGCATGGTGAGTGGTTTGGCTATTTGCACCGCGATGCACGCCGCTCGAACGATCTTAAAGGAAGCCTTTGGAAAGGTCCTTTTCATTTGCCCCGAATGCTTTGGTACTGCATGAAGCTTGCAGAACCGATCAAGGATCCGTGGGGGTTTTAGTTTTCAGGATCTCGGTTTTCTCGGGTGGCTGAGCAACTTCCATACGGCTTGCAAGATCGAATTGCTGGCCTTGTGAGCCGATGAATTCGCCGATCTGTCGACTCGATTCGTCATGCCACTGGAAGGTGACTGTGCCGGGGCCGAGTATCTCTGCGGTCGATTGCTGCACGAGGATCGCCGTGGTTTCATCGATGCCGATTCCGAGCATTTGCGGATACGTCTCGACGAGCGAGCGCAGGTCCTTCTGGCGACGGCGCTGAGTGAAATGCTGATCGATGGCAACGCCGTTGAGAAAGCCCAATCCGCCGCGCTCGTAACCTGGGGCCATGATTCGGAAGTTCTCGATCGGTGTGGCTCTGGCAAGGTAGTTTGCTTGGATCGATGCCCCGGCAGAGGACCCGCCGATCACACCGCCGCGAGTCAATACTTGCTTCATCAGCAGGTGGGCTTTGGTTCCGTAGTAGGAATCGGCGAGGTTCCATTGACGACCACCGCCGAACCAGATTCCGGTGGCTTGTTCCAAAGGTTCGAGAAATCGTTGGTCTTCGTTTGCCACTTGTCGATTTTTGGTATGAACAAGCGAGCAGGACTTGGCTCCCATTTGTTTCCAGAGTTCGAGCAGACGCGTGTCGCTGGACATGTCGTCATCTTCAGAGCATGGGACATAGACCAATCGGGCTTGTTCGCCCCCTGCCAGGTCGACGAAACGTTGCATAAGGCCTGAGGGCATGCCGCCGCCGCCGACGATGATCAGGGTGCCGTTTGGGACATTGGGGATTTGGCGTTCGGCGGGGGGAAAGATCTCCAGAGTGCGCTCGATCGCTTGGCGTCGCCACTGGGTCCAATCCAGGAGGAAATTTTCGGGAGCGTTTCTGTTTTTTGCGCCGCGTGTTTCGATCCGTTGTGAGGCTTCGGGCAGATGCTCATGCGCCGGGACCCAAGCGGTGGCAGCTCCGGGTCCATAGACGGTCCCTTTGCGACCTTGGAGAACCATCGCACTGTCTTTGGAAATGCCGATCAGGACGGTTCGAGCGTCGGCTTGCATCGCTTGGCATAGTGTTGCTTCGCAATCGCCTTGGTCGGTGAAATGGATCCATGCGTCGGGGAATAGGCCTAGTCCCTGAGCGAGTTTGGGAGCGTTCTGATGGCTTTCTGGATCTGGCTTGTTGTAGGTTTTTCCCATAGCGACGCTGGCTGGACCGATGAATCCGACGGTGGCACCGATGGCCAGGTATCGTCGCATGGTATCGGCGGCAGAGGACCAGAATTCGTCGGGGATTTCGTGCGCGAGTCGATCGTCGCAAACCAGGAGCATGGATTGAGGGTCGGGCTCAGGCACCGCGTCGAGCTTTTGGGTCCAGGTGAGACGTTCAAGCGAGGCGATCGCTGAGGAGGCGGTCGCTGAGGTGTCGGTCGATTCGATGCCGGGGTCACCGAGCATCATCTGAGAGAGTTTATGAGGGCCGACGACGACCCACTGTTTGGGTTTGCTTGGCGAACGATTCAGTTCTGCGAGAAAGGGCTTGAGGCCCTCGATCGATTCGGCAACCAGGAGTGTTCCTTGGATCTTCAGATCTTCGGGCCAATCGGAGTAGCGTTCGAAGAACGGAGAGTTCGATCGAGGTTCTGTTTCCTGCGCGGCGAGCCCGGGGTATCGGATCTGGGAGCTAATCAGGGAGGTGATCATCAAGCAGATTGTGAGCTTAGCGAGGGCAGCGAGTATGTTGATCGCCCGGGGGTACATCGAGGGTATCCAGTCTGAGCAGGGGTTGGTACTTGCGTGGTCTTGAGGGTCGGGAGTTTGTTTAACCGCCGAGCGCGTTTAGAGGAACAAAGGGTTTTTCGGTGTGCCAGCGTTTCATCAGATCGAGGTTTTTTTGGTAGGTTTCCGATCGGTTCCCTTTGCCACCTTCGAGATGATCGGCACCGGCTTCGGCATCGTAGACTTCTGGGGTTTCGATTTGGCCATAGTCTCCGGTTTTTGCTTGCCATTCGATGAGTTGATTTCGGAGTTGAGCGAGGGTATCTCGGTAGTTGGGATCCTCGGCGAGGTTGTTGAGTTCGTCGGGATCCATCGTTAGGTCGTACAATTCTTCGATGGGTCGTGTATCGGCCATGATTCGAGCTTGGTCTGGATTGAGTTTGTTTTGTGCGTGCCATTGGCGCATGGCTTGGACGATGGCTTTGGAGTCTTTGTAGTTGTTGGGTTGGAGGTAGGGTCGGGAGGGGAAGCCGTTGCGGATGTATTTCCATTTTTCGGTTCGAACGCTTCGGATCCAGTCGACGGTTTCATCGGCTCGATCCCGAGCGGCAAAGACCGCTTGGCGTGGTTTGTGATCTGGGCTGAGGATATTCTGGGAGTTCATTCGTCCGGGCTTTGGGATACCAGCCAGGGCAAGGCTTGTGGCGGCAAGGTCGATATGTTCGACGAGATCTTCGCGGACTTGTCCTGCCGGGATGTTGGGTCCTGCGACCAGCAGTGGCACGTGGGTACCGCCGTCGTAGAGGAATTGTTTGTTCCGGATGTGGCTGATTCCGTGGTCGGTCATGAAGAAGATGACGGTGTTGTTGAGGTCGCCGGATTTCTCGAGTCTTGCCAGGATCGAGCCGAGTTGGTGATCGGTATAGCGGACGCAATCGAGGTATTGTGCCCAGTCTTGTAGGATGACAGGGTGATCCGGTAGGTAAGCTGGTAGTTTGACTGCATCGATGGGGGTGGAGCTACCGAGTTCTTTTTCGACGCGTAATGGCCAGGCCTCTTTGGGTGCTTGGCCTCGAAACTTGCCTCCGTTGAGTTGGATTTGGATGAAGAAGGGTTGGTGTTTGTCGCGTAGAGCCCAGTGTTTATTGTGGTAGGATTTTTGGGGGTTCCATTCGAAATTGTAGTCGGTTTTGGCGATAGGAAATTCGGTTTTTTTCGCAGTCTCGCTGGGTTCTTCGAGGAAGTGTTCCCAGGTCAGGTTATTGACGTGGTATCCGGCTTGTTGGAACAGTTCTGGGACCAGTGGTGTATCGTAAGGCAGATAGATCGGATGGCCCGGTACACTTGAGCGATGGTTTTGGAGTCCGAGGGCGGTTTGGTAGTTGCCGGTGATCAGAGCCGAGCGCGAGATGCTGCAGATAGGCGCCGTGACAAAGGCGCGATTGAATTGGATACCTCGTTTGGCAAGAGCATCGACGTTTGGGGTAGCGATGGCCTTTTGGCCATAGCATCCGAAGTCTGCCGACATGTCTTCGACGATCACCCAGAGGATGTTTGGACGTTTTTGAGCTGGCAGGTTGGCCGCGGGGTCAGGGAACTGCTGCCGATAACGAGTTTTGAAGGGATTTTCTGCGACCGGAATGGCTTGTTCGTTGACCAAGTAAGGTTGAACTGCGTCCCACCAGTTTTCGAATTCCTTGGCCAGCATTGCGACGGTATCGGGGTGTGTCGAGGCGATATTTTTCGATTGGCTAGGGTCATCGATGACGTCATAGAGTTGCCAATCGGGTTGTTTGGAACCTTGGGGGCTGACCAGGGTGTATTGGGTATTTCGGACGGCGGCTTGGCGGTATTTTTGGGTGTCGGGATTATCCCCTTTGGCCCAGCGACCGAAGTGGGTCATCAGGAAACGGTCGTCCCAGGGTGCTTGGGGATTTTCGAGCAGTTCAAGGAGATTTCTACCTTGGGCTTGTCGGTTCGCACGATCGTTTAATTCCGAACCTGCGAGCGCAGCGAGCGTGCGAAACAGGTCGATGTGTGCGGTAAGGGCTTGGGAGTCTCCGGGTTGGATTTTCGAGGGCCATCGCCAGAAGGCATTGGCGCGAGTTCCTCCGAGCCAGGCCGTCCCTTTACCGCCGCGCATTTGGGCGTTGTGATGTTGGGTGCCGATGGAGGTACCGTTGTCGTTCATGAAGATCACCAGCGTGTTCTCGGCGATCCCGAGTTGGTCCAGGCAGGAGAGCATATCGCCGACGTTCGCGTCGATATTCTCGATCATCCCGTAGAAGTTTTTGAGTTTGTTGTCGACATCCAGAGAGGCAAAGCGGGCTGCATCTTGGGGTTTGGCGTTGTAGGGGTCGTGGGGTGCGTTGGTAGCGAGCCAGCAGAAGAAGGGTTGTTTGTCGGGAGCAGCTTGCGTCGAACGGATCCACTTTTGGGCTCGATCAAAGAACACATCGGTGCAGTATCCTTGGGTCTTTTCAAAGGTCCCATTGTGCAGAATGGTAGGGTTGAAATAGCTGTTTCCTGGGGCGTCCCCGCAGCTTCCGGGGAAGGATTGGCCAATGCCGCCAGCTCCGTGGATGAAGGACTCCTCGAAACCTCGTCGGTTGGGCTGGTAGGGGTCTTCGTCACCGAGGTGCCATTTTCCGAAGACACCGGTATGGTATCCCGACTCCTGGAGGACTTGGGCGATCGTGACCGCATCGAGAGTGAGTCGTTCGCGTTCGAGGATGGTGTGGGTCACGCCATTGAAAAATTCGTGTCGACCGGTCATCAGAGCCGATCGGGTCGGCGAGCAAGTTGGTGAGACGAAGAAATTCTTGAAGCTCCGGCCTTCGCGTTCTAGGCGATCGAGGTTGGGGGTTTTCAGGAACGGGTGTTGGTGGCCGGAGGTATCCCCGTAGCCTTGGTCGTCGGTAAGGATAACCAGGATATTGGGTCGGGAGCCTGCGAGCTTTTTCTCGGCAGGGCTATTTATGGCAGGGCTTGGGTCTGGTGAGGCCGCGCAGCGGGGTAGGGGTGGGGCTATGGCGGCAAGGAGTCCGAGGAACCCGTAGAAAATGCTCATACCGAGCCAAACCAGGGGAGATTTCATGAGATCCACACGGTGAAAAGAATACGGTGAAAAAAATACGGTGAAAAGAATTAGGTGAAATGAACGCGGTCAATTGAACATGATCGTATCGTTTGATTCGCGCGATGTTGTTGTCAGAGGCTAATCCGGGATTTCATCGGGTAGAGGAATCTTACTCTAGGTTCTTATCGAATGCGATCAAGGGGAGTTTTGGTGTCGAAGATTTGTGCCTGACGATTGAGTTTCCCGCGAATCTAGTTAGAGTGGCTTGACCCAGTCCGCCAGTAAATCCCCCGTTGCAACCTCTAGGACCGATGAGTATTCCAGCACCTGCCGATCCGAGTCTTGAGCCATCCCCTAGGCTTGAGATCACCCGATTAGGGAACACCAAGCAATGTCCGATCTGTGGGAGCGAAGTACACTCTGAGGCGTATCACTGCACGAGTTGTCGAAGTTTTTTCTGTTATCACTGTCGTGCGCAGCTTGGGGCCGACGAGGTGATTCTCCAGTGCGGCAATCAGGGCTGCGGTTACTATGGCAAGTGGGTTTGTTCGGTTTGCGATCCTGCGACTCAGAAGGCGGAGACTCC
Organism: Pirellula sp.; assembly: GCA_021299695.1. Classification (GTDB taxonomy): domain Bacteria; phylum Planctomycetota; class Planctomycetia; order Pirellulales; family Pirellulaceae; genus JBKCUI01. The sequence goes on from JAJTEK010000016.1 coordinate 57,439, forward strand.
CTTGGAGTACGACGAACCGGTCGATGGATACTGGCCGGCTTGGTTGCTCGCATCGATTTTCATGGGCTTGCTGACAGCTTGGTATATCAACTGGAGTTCGGCGTTTATCGTATTTGCTGGGATGTATGCTGGACTCGGATATGTGTTGCAGAGCATGGATGTCAATATCTTCGGCAAGCTTCGCAGGGTGAGCATGGAGCGATCGACGGAGGTTCATTCGTGTCTTTGCTGCAGCAGTCCAACGAAGAAGACCAGTCTTCGGCAGCGGGCTTAGGTAACACCCAACATGGCAAAATTTCAAATCCATCAGCTTGAGGGAATGAATTACGTCGAGATCCATCTGAATCAAGAGATGGTCCGATGTGAGGCGGGTTCCTTGAACTACATGATCGGCAAGATCCGTATCCATTCGCAACTGATCCCATCGGTAGGGAGTCTGGTTTCGTCTTGGTTGTCGGGCGAGTCGGTTTACCGACCGACTTATACCGGTTCGGGTGTGATCACCCTTGAGTCCTCCTTGGGCGGGTTTCATGTTTTGGAGCTTCAGGGTCAATCATGGATTCTTGAAAAGGGAGCTTATTGGGCCAGCGAGGGCTCGGTCGATCTGAAATTTTTCAAAGAGAAGATGCTGACTTCGCTCTGGGCGGGCGAGGGATTTGTTTACTTGCAAAGTCAGGTCACTGGGCAGGGCAAGGTGGTGGTAACGACGAAGGGACCGGTTGAGGAAATCGACTTGCAGGAGGACCAAGAAGTTGTCGTCGATGGCGACTGCGTCATTGGGAGGATGGCTAGTGTTGGCTTTAGTTTGCGTCGTCCTACAGAGAATTTTTTGGGCCGTTTTACGGCGGGCGAGCCGATCGTTCGGGTCTACCGTGGCCCGGGCAAACTTTTGCTCAACCCTACGTTCTACTGGCGCTACTACATGTCGCAGCGGCGTGGGGTTTAGCGGCACCTGGATCCTGGTGGAGGTTAATCTAGGTAGGCTGGGTGGTTTTTGCGGGTTCTTCCTTAGAAATGTTTTATTCCTGGTATGCGGATCATGCAGAGTGAAGGGCTCTGGGTCCGATAGGACGATCGAGTCGTGTCGGTCTCGAAGATACCAGAGGATGCCATGGGCTGCATATCGCGGAAGACGTTGCGTGGGTGGATTGTAAAAGGATGCCTCGGGAGTGTGATGCTCACCGGCTGCCATCCTGTGGACCGTTTCCACGCTTGGCGGGATTCCAAGAATGTTTCTTACTACCAGGAGTTTGTCACGCGGATCGAGCAGCCCGTCGAGTCGGCGTGCATGGATACGCAGATTGGCGAGACGCTCAATCCGTTTGCCGTGGAGAATCCGGCGGATTTGCCTGCGATGGAATTGGGTTTGCAGGACGCGATTCAGATGGCCTTGCAAAACAGCGAGGTACTTCGGAATATCGGCGGGACGGTGGTCTCTGGCCCGCAGGGCTCGCCCACGCAGATCGACCCGGCGTTGACGGATTTGAATCCGCTCGGCGGCACCCAAGCGGCTTTGGCCGCATTCGACGCGACGGTCAGTTCGCAGTTGTTTTGGCAGAAGAACGATGTACCGCAGAACTTTTCGCCGCAAGGTTTACCTCCGGAGATCGCCGACCTGCTCGGTGTGTTTGCTTTCAATCAAACGCTCGGGACGAACATCAATCAGATTCAAAAGCGGACGGCCACGGGTGCGACTTACTCTCTGCGCAGCAATGTGATTTACGATCGAAACAACCGACCGAACCGCAAGTACGAGAGTGACTTCAGCGGGTTTTTAGAGGCCGAGTATCGCCAACCGCTGATGCAGGGTGCAGGAACCACGTTCAATCGCATCGCAGGACCAGGTGGTGTCGTCGGACAATACAACGGTGTGCTGATTGCTCGGATCAACACCGACATCTCTCTTGCAGATTTCGAGAACGGCGTGATCCGTTTGATCAACGACGTTGAAACCGCGTATTGGGAGTTGTACTTTACGTACCGAAACCTCGAGGCGCAGATCTCTGGACGTGAAAACGCGTTGCGGACATGGCAGCGAATCAGGGAGTTGCAGAAGGTCGGGTATCGGGGAGGGGAGGCCGATGCGGAGGCTCAAGCTCGATCGAATTACTACTTGTTCGCCTCGCAATTGAACGACGCGTTATCCGGCCCTAACGGCATGTACGCGGCCGAGCAACGCTTGCGATACATGATTGGCTATCCAGCGACCGATGGACGGTTGCTCAAGCCGATTGATGATCCGATCCAAGCTGAGGTTATGTTCGACTGGCAGGCTTCGCTTGCCGACGCGACGAATCGGCGAGTCGAGGTCCGTCGTCAGGAGTGGACGATCAAACGGCGTGAGCTCGAATTGATCGCTTCTCGGTTGAATAAGCGTCCTCGGCTCGACGCTTTGACACGCTATCGGTACCGAGGTCTTGGGGACCATTTGTTTGGTGCTCGCAACCCCGCCGAGGCGACCGATAGTTTCTTCGCCAATCTCGGGACTGGTGACTACCAGGAATGGCAAGGTGGTTTCGAATGGACCTACAACGTCGGACTTAGGCAAGCGTCGGCGGCGGTTCGGCATGCTCAATTGAATTTGGCGCGTGAGGTAGCGGTCCTTAAAGAGCAGCAGCTTCGAATCTCCCATGACTTGAGCAACGCAGCGCGGCAGATCTCAAGATCCTACGAGCAGATGCAGATCAATTACAACCGCATCGAAGCGGACAAACTTCAGGTCGAGGTATTGCGCAACCGTTACGAGAAGGGGTTGATCAACATCAATTTCCTGCTCCAGGCCCAACAGCAATTGGCCAATAGCACCAGTGCGTTCTTCCGTTCGTTAGTCGACTACAACTTGGCCATCCGAGACTTCCATCGGGAGAAAGGTTCGTTGCTGAACTATAACCAAGTTGCCTTGTCGGAAGAACCGCTCAACGGTTCGATGCTCAGTGGGGCTTACGAGCGAGGTCGGTACTTTACTCCTCGGGACAACCCTCAGGAGGTGATCGTCCGCGACCGCATCAGTGCAGGTCCCTTCGATCCGAGCACTGTCGGGACACCTGGGGTTGCATCTGGGGTGGTCGAGTCGTTCGAAGCCGCTCCGCCAGCGGAGAAAGTCGAGCCGATCTTGGAACCCTTACCGAAGTAAACATGGGAACCGGGCGAAAGGGGCAATTTAGTTGACCAACTCGACGCGCCAGTAGCCTGAGTCAGACTTCTGGATCGACAGTGGGCATCCAAAAAGTCTTGAGAGTCGATCTGGTTGCATGGCCTCATCGGTACTGCCGTTCCAAGCCACCGAGCCGCGATTCAAGAGGACTGTGTGTTGGATACAGGGAAGGACCTCGCTGAGTTGATGGGTCACCAGAATCAATGTTGTGTCTTGTTTGGCGATTTTTTCAAGGTGGTCGAGCAACTGCCTTTGGGCCAGCAGATCCAGACCGGCCGTTGGTTCATCGAGGATCAGGGCTTGGGGTCGCCGAGCGATGGCTCGGGCCAGGAGGGTTCTGCGGCGTTCGCCGGTGGACATGGTTCCGAGGGTGCGTTTTGCCAGTGGGCCGATCCCCATGAGTTCCATGGCTTGGTGAGCGGCGGTTCGCATCGATTCGGTGATGAATTCCGGGTCGGGTTCGAGTTCGCTGGAAAAGAATCCGGTCAAGACAGCTTGTTCGGCCGTGAGTCGGCCGGATCGGCCTGCGTGAAAATGTTGGTCGATATCACCGCTGACGAACCCCAATCGGGTGCGGAGGTCCCAGACGTTCCATTCGGTTTGGCCGAAGATGCGGATGGTCCCGGGCTCTTGGCCTTCGAGAATGGAAGGATACAGGTTTCGGGTCAGGAGTTTGAGCAGGGTCGATTTTCCCGAGCCGTTGGGTCCGAGGATGGCCGTGTGTTCTCCGAGGGCGATCGACAAGGATAGGCCGTCGAGCAATTTGGCTTTTCCCCGTACCACCGAGACATTTTCCACGTCGAGGATGGGAAAGCTTGCGTCGGTTTTTATTGGTAGATTCGAGTGCATCGAATAGAATTTTAGCTTAAAACTCCAGATCGGTTGATGCCGGGGTTGGCCATTTTGCTGGTAGTTTATGGTCAGTAGGCAGAACTGCTTGGCCGGAAATCGTCTGGCCAAAAACCAACTGGCCGAAAACGATCTGGCGTGAATCGATCTGAAAAGGGAACCCTTTGGCTATGAGCAACGAAACTCCCGGGGATCGCAAGGAGCCCACCGACATCACACGCGCGCTGGATCTTGGAGAGTCGACGCCTAGGCACTGGCCGCTCGAGGAGGATTTTGAGTTCGGGCGAGTACATTATCTTGGACCGTTTGGGGGCAGGTGGCATGGGTCAGGTCTACCGAGCCCGTCATCGGACGATGGACCGTGAGGTTGCCGTGAAGGTTCTCCCGAGGCGCCTTTCTTCCGACGCGCACGCGGTCGATCGGTTCTATGCGGAGGTCCGAGCGCAGGGGCGGATGATGCATCCGAACATTGTCACGGCCTTTGACGCAGGGTGCCATCGGACCCGAACCAACTCGGTCCATTATTTGGTTATGGAGTTGATCCAAGGCGAATCGCTTGCGCAGCGAGTAGGGATCCAGGGACCGATGAGTGGGAGCGAGGCGATCAAGGTGATCGAGCAAGCCGCCGTGGCGCTCGAGTACGCGCACGGCTTAGGGATCGTCCATCGGGACATCAAACCTGGCAACATGATGCTCAACCAGCAAGGGACTCTGAAGATACTCGACTTCGGCTTGGCAGTTTTGCGAGATCTCGGTAAATCCGATGAGGTGGGTAAAAGCCAACTGATCGGGACCGTCGAGTACATGTCTCCCGAGCAGATCAATACGCCGGATCTGGTCGACTACCGCACGGATCTGTACTCGCTTGGAGCTACGCTTTTTTATCTGTTGATCGGCCGGCCGATGTTCACCGGGGAGGTGATGCAGACGGCCTTGGCTCAGTTGCGAAGGGCACCTCCGGCTCTGTACGAGTTGCGCAGCGATCTGGATCTGCGGCTCGACTCGGTCTTTCAATGGCTTGTGGCCAAGGATGTGGTTGATCGGTGTCCCTCGGCCCATCATTTGCTTGAGAAACTCTATGAGCTCGGTCTGCTCGAGCGTCCGGGACCATCGCTTTCGGGTCGCAAGTCGGATTCGCGCAAGCTGGACTTTCGGGAGGGTACAACGCGAGAAAGACCCACGAGTATTGGCCAGGGAACCTCGACATCGCGGAAGTCCTTCGGTCCATTTGGAATCGACTTGGGGATGATTCATTCACGCTCGAGCTACGTCAACCAGGAGTTCAAGATCGAGCAAGTCCCTTTGGATGGCGAGCTGCTCGAATTGAGGAACATGGTTTATAGCGACCAAGGTTTAGTCAGGATCGGATCGGCAGCGGCTGACCAGCGGGTTCAGCATCCGGAGCAGATTTTCTATGGGACCCAGCGATGGTATGGCTTGCCGATGCTGGAGAAGCCCTTCGGTGGACGGCGGGTTCCTCCCGAGGTTCTCGTCGCGAGCATTCTGCGGCAAATCATCCTGCAGACTCGGAGCAAATACCCTAGCGCATCGCATGCGGTTGTTACCGTTCCGGGTTGCTACGACCAGATGCATCGCCACAGCACCAAGATCGCTTGTTCGATCGCTGGATTGGAGGTGTTGCAGTTGCTCGATAAGCCCCTTGCGGCGGCTTTGGCCCATTGCGAAATCGAAGCCCGTTTGGCCCAAGCTCGTGGGGATACGGACTATCAGAAAAACATCTTGGTCGTGATGCTCAGCGGTAGTGCCTGCGAGGCCTCGGTGGTGCGGTCGACTACGACGCGGGTTCAGACCCTCGGGGCGGTCGGAGATTCTCGTCGCGGCACGGTACGATGGCACGACGTCGCAACCAAGCGACTCGCTGGGATGATCGAAAAGCAGCATGGGATCAGCGCTCGGGAAAACCTGGGGCTTGCTTCTCAACTGCAGCGAACGATGGAACGGGCCTTTGAGCGACTGCGGCACTCGGCCAAAGTCCCCTTCATTATCGAGCTTCCAAAAGGGAAGTTCGAAGGATCGGTCGAGCGGGACCGAGTTTCCGATTGGGTGGATGATTTGGTCGATGACTGCGAGCTGTTTGCCAAGGAGGCGATGGCCCGAGCGAGTGTCGATGGTAAGCAGATCGAGACGTTGATCGTCATCGGCGATCTGCGTTGGCTTCCGACGTTGCTCGCGCGGATCACGGCATTGGTGCATCCGAAAGCGAAAGTCATACCGATGGGTTCGACCGATTTGGCTAAGGGTGCAGCGGTCCAGGCCCGACACTTGATGCCCCCGTTGGATGTCAAGAATCCCGTGGCCTTTGGTGCATCGAGTTACGACTTCGGGTTGATCATTCAAGAGCGGGATGGAAATGTTCATCCCCCGAAGGTATTGATTCCCAAAGACACGCTAGGTGGCCATTCCATCAGCCGTACACTGCGTTTCAGCCGGGAGGGCAAGCAGCAGCCGGTCCTGCAGTTCATCGAGGGGACGCGTTTGGGCAATCTCCATTGGAACCGCTTGGCCAGCATCGATTTACAGACCTGCTTTGCGGGACGCGAGCAAGCCGACCCGCTGCAGTTGACCATGGAAACCGATGCAAGTGGAATGCTCAATAGCTCGATTACTTGGCTGGCTGGTAACAAGCAGCTTTCGGTCCCTCCACTTGGGATCCCTACGATGGATGCGATCTCGATGCGGCATTGGCGCGATTGGCTCGAATCGCTCATGCTCTGTAGCACCTAGTGCGCAGGCTGGAAGCTTATCGTGGCCGTAGCCACCTGTCGCCAGACGGTGGAAGGGTAACTCACGCCGCTGTCGACCGCTTGGCAGCGGATGGCTACAAGTGGCACGTAGCCACCTGTCGACAGACGGTGGAGGCTTTAATTCTTCATCCGTCTTTTAACCACAGAACAGACCGAACACACGGAAATAAATCCTCCCACCGCTATCTCTTACTTCCGTGTATTCGGTTGTGTTGTGAGGTTCCCTGCTCTTCGGCGAGAAAAGCGAGTATGTGGTCGCCGCTCCACGATTTTGATGTTTTCGTTTTCCCAATGATTTTGATGAGCTCGAAAGCAGTCGTGGGTCTATCTGGTTGTGACGTAGCCACCAATAGCGTATCGAAATGTTAGCAAAAAGCGTGACTGCCAGGAGCAAAAGCGGAAAATTGGAGGGAGCGGTTTAGCATTGGAAAGAGTTATTCACCGACCACCTTTCTGGGAGGCAGACTTGCGAGCCGCTAAAAAACGAGCCACCGCACTTTGGGTTGCTTTTGCCTCACGAAGGTCCATATGCTCCAGTCTCGGCATTGTCGCGATCACCTGCAATACTTTATCTGTCGAGAGATTCCGGCCGTTGGCAAAGATCGATTCGAGTTTCGGGTGATTCGCAAACATCGCAAACTGCTCATCTGATATCCGCCCTTGTTCATCGCTCCGGGTCCGAGCGCCTCGAGAGGAGGGTTCCTGCGAAAAGGAATCTGTAGAACACAAGCCCCCAAGAATCGCAGCGATTAGAAAGGATGCTATTGATGTTGATTGCAGCGCATGTTTTGGGAACATTTGTGTCTTTGCTTTCACTGGAGGAAAGTCGCAGTGACTACGAGTCGTTTTTGGGGGCAGGATCGGATTCTAACACTCGATTCCGGGTGCCTCTATGCCGAACAACCGGCAAATACGCCTGGATAAACGAGGGGTCTAAGGCGACTCTGGCGACTCACAGGACGACTCACCAGGGACCAAGGCAGCGCACTAGAGTTGTTGATTTATTTGGGCAGCATGTGCAAGCATGCACGTGCATGGACGTGCAGGAAAGCCAAAGCAATTGGCCAAAAATGCGAAAAAACCTAGGGAAAACCGGGGTTTTGCAGCACGGGCTTCAGAAAGCTAACGGAGAGGACAGGAACCGAACAACCTACGAATTCCTCGGGAAACTCTCACTTTGATACCATGCGCGACGCGAAATACGACGCGCGCCCACTGTGGAGAATCTCATTTGACTTGAGGGCTAGATGCGTATACACTTTGGTATCACATCTTTAGGGAGATACATCAATGCAAAAGATGCTAATTAAGCACGGTAACAGCCTGGCACTTGTAATCGATAAGCCGATCCTTGAGCTCCTGCAGATTTCCCAGGACACTCCGCTGGAGATCAGCACCAATGGAGATCATTTGTTAGTGAAGCCTTGCCGGGATCCAGACCGAAAAAAGAGACTCAAACAGAGCCTTAAGACCATCAATGGGAAATTCGCAGACGATCTTCGCAAGTTGGCTGAGTGATGACTTCGATTGAATTTCTTGAGCTTTCGGATATCCTTGAGATTCATGCCGATCAGATATTTCACTACGGCGGTACCATTGAATTGCGCGATGCAGGAATACTCGAATCGGCGATTGAGCAACCTAGGGCGACGTTTGGAGGGCAATTCCTGCACGCCTTTCCCTTCGAGATGGCTGCGGCGTATCTGTTTCATATCGTCAACAACCATCCCTTTGTCGACGGGAACAAAAGAACCGGAACCGTCGCAGCTCTCGTGTTTTTAGACTGGAATAATATCGATTTCAATTGCCAAGAGGGAGAGCTTGCGGATTTGACATTGGCCGTCGCCACTGGAAATCGTACTAAGAACGAGATTGCTGCATTCTTTCAACAACGATCATCTTGGAAATCGACCTAGGCAGTTCTCATTTCCGAGTGGTTCTCGGCAACAAGGATCCGCAAGCGGATCCAATTCGCTAGGCAATTCATGCACGATGCGGTCGATTGGAAGATCATCGATGAGAACCCCTTTTCCAAGGTTCGAACGCAGCGAAGCACCATCAAAGTCAACGAGTTTGTACCTCGGGAAGTGGTCGACAAGCTGATGAAGAAAGCAAATCCAGTTTGGAAAGTGATCCTGGGGCTGAGTCGCTACGGTGGGCTTCGGACGCCCTCGGAAACGCTCTCGCTACGCTGGGAGCACATCGATTGGGAAATGAATCGGATGAGCATTCCGGAGCCAAAGGTCGAGCATCACGAAGGCCGGGGCATTCGCAGTTGCCCGATCTTCCCCGAGCTGCGACCGATCCTCGACGAAGCGTTCGAGATATTCGGCGACAAGAGCGAGTATGTGGTCGCTGCGCCCCAGTATCGAGCGGCCGCCAACACCGCGATGGGTTGGAAGAACTCGAACCTACGGACCGAAATGACGCGACTCTTGCGACGCGCCGGCGTATCGGGTTGGCCACGATTGTTCCATTCTGTAAAGCTCCAAGGGGGCGGGCCAGCCGACAAACAGAACTGCAGCGTGAGTTTCCACTGCACGTGGTCTGCTCTTGGCTTGGTAATTCACCACGGATCGCACAGCAGAGTTACTTGCTGGTCACCGAGGATGATTTTGCCAAGGCGGTCGGCGTGGCGAAGGTGATGGTGTAGGGGTGAGTAAATTGGTGGTGTTGGGAGAGTGTTCGGAAACGGGCATCCTTACCCGATTTCGTGCGTCTTCTCGTACTCGAAGCAGTCTAGGAAAGCCCTCCGACCCATTGGTCGGCAAGTTACCGATGCGCGAATGCTTGAGTGAGTAGTTAAGCATCTTGTTATTGCGCTCGAAGAGGTGAAGACATGATCAGTTGAGAAAGCATTACTAGGTCGGCCTCCAAGGGGACCATGTGTGCACACCCTGCAAGGTAGATGGGCTTTACTCCGTAAGCAGATGCCGTCGCGTCAGTGGAGGCTCTTGAAACCATGAAATCATCAGCACCTCCAATGACCGTAATCGGGCAACGCACAGCCCGTGGGTCAGGAAGGATTGAATTCATTTCGTTCCCCGCACGCCAGGAATCCTCCTGTACTAGGGACATGAACTGCCTAACGGTTGCGGCCGGGGTCCGCGCATGAAACAGAAGTGACCTAGTGACAAGCTCATCCACATACAGACGCTTGAAGCTTCGCCGCAGGAAGGACATGAGGAACGTCCAAGGATGCTTGCGAGCCATGCGCAAGCCGTCGCCCCTCATGCCAAAAACGGGCGACGAAGCGATCAATACTGCATAATCAAGGTCGGTCTTTGCAGCGAGCAACTGAGTGACCAAGCCACCCATAGAATGACCGACAACAATTCGAAGCGATGGCATCGCGTTGAGGGTGCCTAGCGCATCTGCGACATAGTCTTCGATACCCGACTCCTGAAGTGATCCATGGCCATCACTTCCTCCATGACCTCGCAAGTCAACAGCGGCACTTTCGACACCGGCGTTGCCGAGCTCCTGCATCACAGGAAGCCATATTGCCGACGTCTCCGTACAGCCATGAATGAAAAGCACCTGAGGACACTCGCCGTACTTCGTTACTTCGAGCGTTGGATGTCCAATCTTCTGGATGCGCTCAGTCGCGACCATGGATTCGCCTTATCGATTGCCGCCAACGACTTTATGCCTAACGTTACACGTAACCGAGTCCCGGCAAGGAGACGTTCCATCGGAAATAACCACCGTCGGCGACTTCGGTGCACGTGATTGGTACGCCCTTCATGGGCATTGATTCATGGGGTTCAAGTCCCCTGTGCGAGATAGGAATCTCTAGGGGATCAATATAACAAATGACCACTTCAAGGGAACAAGCACGACGCCATGCACCGAGTTGCATGGGCGCTACGGAACTCCAAAGCAAATGGCCAGAAATGCGAAAAACCCAGGGAAAACCAGGGTTTTGAAGCCAAGACGCCAGGATTGGTCCTATCGTCGAACCATCAAGTCTGTTTCATCTTCGCCACTGGTAAATAATCCCACGATAATGATCAAATCTCCGTCAATTCGAAAATAGACGA